>JAGSYV010000067.1 GCA_018262505.1 Pseudomonadota bacterium | reverse complement strand
GGTGGCAATGCCCACCAAGTACTTGAAATCGCTTAATCTCGCACATGCGAGATCGGAAATATTGCACCTGCGTGCCCGGGAATTTGCCCCGAGTACTGCGTTTCCCGCTTTGGCGCCCCTTCCCATCATGCTGTAATCCTCGTGCAGGCGAGGACCTCGGGTCAGAGGGGCGCGCGTTGGCAGCGTTATGGTTTTATTCTGCCTGAAGCTTGGCGAGGTCGGCAGTGTTCCGGCAAAAAGCCGATTGCCCTGGCAACTTGGGAGAGTACATGATGCGAGGCGCTCTCCGGGAGCCTGACCCGAATTCTACCGGGGCGGGCATCCAGCCTCTTGCGTGATCGTGGCCGGTGATTTCGATGCTGTGGCTTGTGCTCAAATATTACGGCATCACGTTCAAGATGATGTTTTTATTTACTATTCTCATCCTGATGTTCGTGAATATGTTTTATTACGGCTCAGTAAGCGAACGTCTGGTGCGAGAATACCGTGACGAGTTTGCTTCCACTGGAAGGTGGCCGGTGTTGAAGAAGAAAAACAATCTTCCCGCGCCTCTCCGGCGCAAATATAAAATCGTCACAAGAGTTTATTTCCTCGGGCAATTTGGGCTGATGGCGCTTTTATTTGGTGTCGGCGCTCTGGCGATGCACTTCAAGTGGTGAACCGTCGGCTTGGGGTTGCTGTCAGGCCGCGCGGATGGTGGCGAGGAAGCGGGTCATTTCGGTGGAGAGGGCTTGCGACTGGGTGGAGAGGTCGCCGGCCAGCGCTTCGACGCGGCTGGCGGCTTCGCCGACGTGCTGGGTGGTGGCAGCCGCGTGCCGATGTTGGTGGTGACTTCCGCGGCGCGGCCCGATGCGGGCGTCGCCGCCTGCGCGTGTTGGCGACACCACGACCTTGAGCGCAAGTAGTTCCGCTGACTGGCGTAATCACTACTACGACCTGACAAATGTAACGTGACGCGGCGCACCGATTCGGCTCGCCGACGCAAATAAGGGCTTCGATGATGAGAATTTCGTGGCGCTTCTTTACATTCGCCGTCGCGCTGATGTTGGGCATCGGCGGTGTCATGGCACAGCAAATCAAGCCGGTGGGCAAGATCATCGGTCGCGACAGCCAAGGCTATGCCATCCGTCAGGTTCATGCCAACGGCATTGATATCGGCTATAAGCTCGTCGGTTCGGGCACGCCGCTGGTGATGATCATGGGGTTGGGCGGCACCGTTGAAGACTGGCCCAAGCAGATCGTCGCCGCTCTGGCAAAGAAATACCAGCTCATCTTGCTCGATAACCGTGGCATGGGTCATACGACCGCCAACGATACGACGTTTACCTACAAGCTGTTCGCCGACGACGTCATCGGTTTGCTCGACGCCCTCGGGGTCAAGAAGACGGATGTGCTCGGCTATTCCATGGGCAGCACGATCACGCAGGAGTTGTTGCTCACCTATCCGCAGCGGTTCGGCAAGGCGATCATCCACGCGACGTCGACCGACGGCAGCAATGTCGCCGCGGTTTTCAAGAACAGGACCGTCGACAATCCGATCGTTGCCCGCCAGATCGAGGCGACCACGCACTGGAAGACGCCGATGAATCGCATTGCCGGTGTCACCAACCAGGTGATGTTCGTCGTCGGCACCGCGGACACCGTCGTGTACCCCGAAAGCTCGAAGGTGCTGTCGGCGGCGGTCCCCGGCGCGTGGCTGGTTCAGTTCAAGAACGCGACGCACGGCCTGATGTACGAGGCGCCGACCGAGTTCGCGCGCGTCGTGCTGACGTTCCTCGGCACCGACGAGACCGTGAAAGCGACAAAGCCGGCGCCCATGTTGCCAAAGGCCGGCGACGGGAAAGCCCCGTAGACGCACAAGCGATGAGGGACGCGGGCGTTTCGTCGGCCGCCGCGCCCCGATAGGATCGGTCCCGACGAAGATGACGCGCCGTGGCCTTGCGTCGTCGCAAGAAGCCGATCGCCCTTTGGAGAGTGCATGATGCCATGCGCTCTCCTTTTCGATTGGGGCAAGGCTGAGCGGGACCGTGACTGAGGCGGTGCTCGTCGAACCCCAGACGAAAAAGGGCGCCACCGACGCGGCCGCGCTTTCGGTTGGGTAGGGAGATCTATACGGGCCGTGTGCCCCATCCTGCCCGAGGTCCTCGCTTTCGCAAGGAAGACAACTTGATATGAACGAGTGATTGATGAGGGTAGTATCGGGCGCCCCTCGTTCCTGGAGATCTGTATCGGGCGGGAGCTTTGTTCTGCCTGAGGTCCTCGCTTTCGCAAGGAAGACAGAATTATATAAATGATAGCAAACGGATAGCTCGGCGCTTCCCGTTCTGGCTCCCGTTCATATCAAGTTGTCATCCTTGCGAAAGCGAGGACCTCAGGACGAGTGATTGATGAGGGTAGTATCGGGCGCCCCTCGTTCCTGGAGATCTATATCGGGCGGGAGCTTTGTTCTGCCTGAGGTCCTCTGCCTACGCAGAGGATGACAATTTATATGAATGATAACAGCTGGATAGCGTGGTTCTCCGGCTTGGCTCCCCTTCCCATCACTCTGTCAATCCTCTGCGCAGGCAGAGGACCTCGGGACGAGAAGGTGGTGAGGGTGGTATCGGGCGCCGGATGCTTCAGGTCAGCAGCCGCTTAGTGTTCGTGCCCATGATCGTGGTCGTGATCATGGTGGTGATGCGCGTGGCTATGGCCGTGGCTATGCGTGTGGCTATGGCCCTGACCAGCCGAGGCGGGAATGACGTGCAGGCTGCCGTGGCGGACGCCGCGTTGGCTGATGACGCTGTCGGCGAAGCGGCGGAGTTCGGCGGCGGTGCCGGCGAGGATAGAGACCTCAAGGCAGTCGTCGGCGCTGACGTGCACGTGCATGGTCGAGATGGAGATGGCGTTGTGGGCGTGGTGGTTGTCTGTGAGACGGTTGGGCAGATCGCGCACCCCGTGGTCGTAGACGTAGGTCAGCGCGCCGTGGCAGAGCTGGTCGCTGTCGGGCGTCTGGCTCTTCTCCAGCTTTTCCCGCGCCAACGCCTCGCGCGCCATGTCGCGGAACACCTCGGACCGGCTCTTGTAGCCGCGCTCCTGGCTGAGCTTGTCGATCTCGCTCAGAAGATCCTCTTCGATGGTGATGGTGATGCGTTCCATGGGGCGGGCTTTTCTCGGCAAACGTGACGGGTCGGCGGCACGATAGCATGGGGAAGCGACGGCGCGAACGGCAGCCTTGCGATCTCCGTATGAAGTTTTACTAGAAGCTCATACTTTTCGTTGACGGCCGCAATCGGCGAACCTAACGTCTGCCGGACTCAGACGTTCATCGACGAAGAGACAGCACCATGCACATACCCGACGGCTACCTTTCCCCGAGCACCTGCGCGGCCACTTTCGCCATGGCGGCACCCTTCTGGTACGTTGCTTCGCGCAAGGTGAAGAGCCGGCTGCACACCAAGCTGGTGCCGCTGATGGCGGTGGTGTCGGCCTTCTCCTTCGTCGTCATGATGTTCAACCTGCCGCTGCCGGGCGGCACCACCGGGCACGCCGTGGGGCTGGCCATCGCGGCCATCGTTCTCGGACCATGGGCGGCGGTGCTGTCGATCTCCATTGCGCTGCTCATCCAGGCGGTGTTCTTCGGCGACGGCGGCATCACGGCCATCGGCGCCAACTGCCTGAACATGGCCATCGTCGGTCCGTTCGTCGCCTATTTTGTCTATCAGGCGCTCGCCGGGCGCTCGGAGCTGACCTCGGTGCGCCGGGTGGTGGCGGCGGGTGTCGCCGGCTATGTCGGCATCAACGCGGCGGCCCTCCTGGCGGCCATCGAATTCGGCATCCAGCCGATGCTGTTCCACGACGCCACGGGCGCGCCGCTCTATGCGCCTTATCCGCTCGCGATCGCCGTGCCCGCCATGATGGCCGGCCACCTCGCCATTGCAGGCATCGCCGAGGCGGTGGCCGGGGCCGGGCTCGTGGCCGTGCTGCAGCGCACCGAGCCGGAGCTGCTTGATCTGACCGCCAGCCACCCCGCGACGGCTGGCCGCTGGAGAGAGACCCGCGCGCTGTGGTTCGGGCTCGGTCTCATCATGCTCCTGAGCCCGCTCGGCCTTCTCGCCGCCGGTACCGCCTGGGGCGAATGGGGCGCCGCGGATTTCGCCGATCCGGCCGTGCGGCAGGAAATCGCCGCCGCTTCGGGCAACGTGGCGCCGCCGGAGGGCATTCCCGCCGGACTGGAGCGCTTGTCGAGCGTCTGGTCGGCGCCCATTCCCGACTATGCGCCGAGCTTCCTCAAGAATGAGCACCTCGGCTACATCCTGTCGGCGGTGATGGGCAGCGGCCTCGTGCTGCTGGTGTTCGCCGGCATCGGGGCGCTGCGCGACCGTCGCAGCCCGACGGTCTGAGGCCGGATAAGCATGGACGATCCGGCCTACGGCGTTTGCACCTGTCGCGGCAAGAAACGGCGTGGGCTGGTCGAAACCCTGGTGTTCGGCCTGATCGGGGCGGAGAACCATTCGCTGGAGGCGGAGACAACCTCGGGGTTACAGGGGGTTCTGCAAGGCTTCGATCCGCGCATCAAGGTGGTGGCGCTGCTCACGCTGATCATCGCGGCGGTGTCGACGCAGCGGCTGACGGTGCTGGCGATGATGTTCGCGCTGGCGACCGGGCTGGCGGTGATCTCGAAGATCCGGATTGTCAGGCTGTTCCGGCAGGTGTGGCTCGGCGTGCTGGTGTTCTCGGGCATCATCGTGCTGCCGGCCGTCTTCATCGTGCCGGGCGAGGCGATTGCCCATCTTCCCGTTGTCGGCTGGGCAATCACCCTGCAAGGGGTGCGGAGCGCCGCCTTCGTCATCGGACGCGCCGAGACGGCGGCGACCCTGTCGCTGCTGCTGGTGCTGACGACGCCCTGGCCGCATGTGCTGAAGGCGCTCAGCAGCCTCGGCGTTCCGGCCGCTGTGGTTGCGGTGCTCGGCATGACCTATCGCTATATCTTCGTGCTCATGCAGTCGGCCCTGCAGATGGCCGAGGCGCGGCAGAGCCGGCTGATCGGGCCGCTCGACGGGCCGGCGCGGCGGGCCCTGATGATGACGATGATCGGCACGCTCTTGTCCAAGACGCTGGCGCTCGGCTCCGACGTGCACGCCGCCATGGTGGCGCGCGGCTATCGCGGCGAGGTGCGGCTGCTCGACGACTTCCGGACAAAACCGGCCGACTGGGTTTTCCTTCTGGCAGCGCTTGGCATTGCCGCCACGATCATCGGAGCACGCCTGTGAGCGGAACCGCCTTCGACTTTCAGGATGTCGCCTATGCCTACCGGGCGCATCGCGCGCTCGATGGCGTCAGCTTTTCGGTTCAGCTTGGAGAGCGGGTGGCGCTGCTCGGCGCCAACGGTTCGGGCAAGTCGACGCTGCTCCGGATGATGGACGCGCTGTGCTTTGCCAGTGGCGGGATGGCGACGGCGCTCGGCGCGCCGCTCAGCGAAAAGGCCTTCGAGGACGAGGCGGCCAACTTCGCCTTCCGCCGCCGCGTCGGGCTGGTGTTCCAGAACCCGGATGTCCAGCTGTTCAACCCGACGGTGCTCGATGAGCTGGCCTTCGGGCCGCTGCAACTCGGCTGGGACAAGGCCAAGGTGAAGGCGGCGATCGAGGCGACGCTCCAGCGCTTCAACATCGCCCACCTCAGGGACCGGCCGCCGCATCGCCTGTCCGGCGGCGAGAAGAAGCGCGTCGCCATCGCCTCGGTGATCATCACCGAGCCGGATGTGCTGCTGCTCGACGAGCCGACGGCAGCGCTCGACCCCAAGAGCCGGGCGGAATTGGTGGCGTTTCTGGCGCATGGGCTGGGGGAAGGGCGAACCGTGGTGATCGCCACCCACGACCTCGACATCATCGAGGATGTGGCGGAGAGGACCATCGTGCTGCAAGAGGGCAAGGTGGCCGCCGACGGGCGGACGCTGGACATCCTGCACGACATCGACCTGTTGAGGCAGACGCATCTGGTGTTCGAGCACCACCACAGCCACGGACAGGGGCACGGGCATGACCATCCGCATGGCCTGCATGGGCATATTCATCGGGGGTGAGGGGAATGGGGAGGGAGCCTGATATCGGCGGCTCGCTTCACCTTCCTGGGGTCCTCTGCCTTCGCAGAGGATGACAGATGAATTATATAAATGGAAACAGCTGGATAGCGGTGTTTCCAGCTTGGCTCCCATCCCCATAATGCTGTCATCCTCTGCGCAGGCAGAGGACCTCAGGACGAGTAGGTGATGAGGGTCTTATCCGGTGCCCTCGGTTTTTTTAGCCCTATATCGGCCGGGAGCTTCGTTCTGCCCGAGGTCCTCTGCCTGCGCAGAGGATGACAGAATTATATCTATGAAACAAAACGATAGAGGTTTACGCCCTCCTCCCCATAAATTGTCATCCTCTGCGTAGGCAGAGGACCTAGGGACGAGAAGGTGACGAGGGATGTATCACGCTCCGAGGGAGCCCAAACGAAAAGGGCGCGACCTCATCTGTCGCGCCCTTTCCGCAGTCTGGAGAAGCTCTTACGCGGCGCGGATCGTTGCCAGGAAGCGGGTCATTTCGGTGGAGAGGGCTTGTGACTGGGTGGAGAGGTCGCCGGCGAGGGATTTGACGCGGTCGGCGGCGTCGCCGATGTGCTGCGTCGTGGCGGCGACCGTGCCGATGTTGGCGGTGACTTCCGCCGTGCCGGCCGACGCCTGGGTGACGTTGCGGACGATCTCGTTGGTGGCCGAGCCCTGTTCCTCGACGGCGGTGGCGATGGCCGACGAATAGTCGCTCATCGACTGGATGGTGCCGGCGATCGAGCTGATGGCCGAAACGGCACGGTCGGTCGACGACTGGATGGCGCCGATCTGGTCGGAGATGTCGGCGGTGGCCTTGGCGGTCTGCGTCGCCAGTTCCTTCACCTCGGCGGCGACCACGGCAAAGCCGCGCCCCGCTTCGCCGGCCCGCGCCGCCTCGATGGTGGCGTTGAGCGCCAGAAGGTTGGTCTGGGCGGCGATGTTGGAAATGAAGGCGATGATGTCGTTGATCTTGCCGGCGGCGTGCGACAGCTCCTGGACGATGCCGGCGGTGCTGTTGGCCTCGGAGACGGCGGTCTGGGAGATTTCCACCGACTGCACCACCTGACGTCCGATCTCGCTGACCGAGCTCGACAGTTCCTCGGCGGCGGCCGAGACGACGGCGACATTGGCGGAGGCCTGTTCGGCGGCGGCGGCGACGGTGTTGGAGCGTTCCGCCGTGTCCTCGACGCTGACGGCGAGGTCCTTGGCGGAATGGCTCAGCGTTTCCGACGCCTGGCCGACGGCGCTGACGATGCCGCCGACCGCCTGTTCGAACATGTCGGCGAGGCGGGCCATTTCCCGCTGGCGCTCCGCCTTGCGGGTGGCTTCGTCACGCGCCGCTTCTTCTTCCAGGGCGCGGTTGCGCTGCAGGCTGTCCTTGAACACCTGCACGGAGGCGGCCATGGCGCCGATCTCGTCGCGGTTGCCGACGCCGGGGATGGCGGTGTCGAGGTCGCCGTCGGCGATGCGGCCGATTGCGCCGGTCATGCTGGTGAGCGGGCGGATGACGCGCTTGCGCACTACCCAGAGGACGACGGCCGAGCCGAGCAGGGCGGCCAAGAGCGAGCCGAGCGATACCCAGAGGGCGGAGCGGCTGGCGGCGATGGAGGCGGCGAGCGCATCGGCCGCCGCGTCATAGGCGGCATCGCGCAGGGCGATCACCTTGTCCCACATGGCGACGGTGCGGTTGCGATAGCCGGCGCCGTCATAGGGGAACTTGCCGTCGGCAAAGCCGGGGGCGACCTCGGCCAGCACGCCAGCGTAATAGTCGACATAGCCGCTTTTGGTGTCGCTGAGGGCGGCCTTGAAGGCGGCGGGGGTGTCGTCGAGCGTGCCGAGCGCCGCGAGCGTCGACCACACCTGATCGGTGGGGCCCTTCAGCAAGGCGATGTCGACCTTCTGCTCGGCAGTGACGGGCTTGGCGGCGGCGACGACGGTCTGCATCGTGCCGGCGTAGCGGCCGCCGTAGTTGCGCAAGTCCCAGACGGTGGCGGCGATGCTGGCCCAGCGGAAGGCGGTGCCGCTCGAGCGCGACAACAGGCGCGTTTGCGTCGCCATGACGGCGTTGGCGGCGGTGTTGACGGCGGTGAATTTTTCGGTGATCGCCTTGACGGCATCGCCGCGCTGGTCGACGGCAAGGGCGAGCTTGCCGTCACCGAAGGCGCGGGCGTCCTTGAACAGGCCCTCGATGCCGGTCACCGCCTTGTCGAGCGCCTCGGCGTCGTCCAGGCCGTCGTCCTTGGCGGCGTTCACGGCGGCGCGGGCCTTGGCCATCGCGTCGTCGGTCTTGCTGCGCAGGGCGGCAAAATCGGCCGCCGCCTTGATTTCGTCGGGGGATTTGCTCTGGGCGTAGAGCGTGGTCAAGCCGCGCTCGCCATTCATGCGATTGGGAATGTCGGACACCGCCCGCAACGTTGCAAGGCGCAGCGCGCCCTGTTCGGCGTCGGCCAGCGCGCCATATTGGCGCAGGGCCGCCGACGTCGCAATGACGAAGGCAATCAATGCGATGAACAGGATGGCAAGGGACAGCAGGCGGCTGAGCGACATACGTGCAACTCCTATGAAGCGATACAAGCATGCCTGCAACCCACTGAACGTTGCGTTAACCGGGGCAATAAACTCGCCGAGGCAAATCAGATATTCGCCGCGGACGACTTTCCGCGCCCCAAACCGATTTCTTCGTCCTTTGCTATGTAATTTTACTGTTTCCGTTAACGATAGAGCAACGCAACAAGAGGATGCTGCTGCTCAATGTGAACGAGTGAGGTGGACATGCGGTATGACAGTGTTTTCGGCGCCTTGGCGGTCCTGGGTGGGTGTCTGATCGGTTCGGCGGCGCTGGCGGCGGACTGGCAAATTGCGACGGTGAGCGGCAAGGCCTATCGGCTCGACGGCGCGACCTGGGTGCCGGTGGCCGCCCATGATCGGCTGGCCCTTGGCGAGGCGGTGAAAACGCTGGGCGCGGCGACGCTGACGCTGGCGCGCGCCGGCGTGACCATCACCGTCGGTCCCAGCAGCCAACTGCAGATCAAGGAACGGCTGGACGGCAAGTTCACCGACGTGTTGCAGACGGCGGGCAGCGCCGCCGTGGAGGTGGATCCGGCCAAGCACATTCGCCTTGCCGTGGAGACGCCCTATATGGCGGCGGTCGTCAAGGGCACGGTGTTTTCCGTTTCCACCTTCGAAGGCTATTCGGAAACCGCCGTCACGCGTGGCCGCGTGGCGGTGATCGACGTGACCAACAGCCTGGAGGTGGATGTCACGGCCGGCCAGAAGGCGACCTCCGGCGAGGACAAGCCGCTGTCGGTCGACGGCACCGGCAGCCTGGCGACGCCCGAACCCCTCGAGGGCAAGGTGGTGACGCGCGCCGACGACGGCACGCTGGTGGAGACGGAGACGGACGACGACGGCAAGGGCAAGTCGGCGAGCGGCAAATCCGAGGATGGCGCCGACAAGGCCAAGTCCGACGACAAGGGCAAGTCCGACGATAGCAGCGACAAGTCCGACGATAGCAGCGACAAGTCCGGCGATTCCGACCACGGCGATTCCGGGAGCGACCACGGCAATTCAGGGGGCGACCACGGCAATTCAGGGAGCGACCACGGCAATTCAGGCCACGGGAGCGAGGATTGATCCCAGCCTGGATCGACCTCGCGCTTGAAAAGGGGGCGGCCGCCTTCGGGCCCGAGACGCTGACGCGCCTGGCACAGCTGACGGTGCGCGGTGCCCTGGTGGCTGCCATCGGCATGGCGTTGTGGGTCTCCGGCGGCTTCGAGCAACTGGACAACCGGCTGACCGACCTGCGCTTCAGCCTTCACACCCGGCCGGCCGGTTCGTCGATCGTCATGGTGGACATCGACGCCAAGAGCCTTGCCGCCGTTGGCGTCTGGCCGTGGGACCGCAGCATCCACGCCCGGCTGGTGGAGCTTTTGGAAGATCTCGGCGCCAAACAGATTGCCTTCGACGTCGACTTCAGCGCCCGCTCCACCGCCAACGCCGACAAGGTGTTCGCCACGGTGCTGACCAACGCCAGGGTGCCGGTGTTCCTCGCCACCTTCCGGCAGAGCCGCAGCGCCCACGGCGGCGACATCATCCTCAACCGCCCGATGTTCACCGACGGCTGGCCGGCAATGGTCAACGTGCCGCTCGACGGCGATGGCCTGGTGCGGCGCTTTCCGGCGCAGATGACCGTCAACGGTGAAAGGCTGGACGCGCTGCCGGCGCTGATTGCCGGGGCGGCCGGGGGCAAGCGCCCCATCGTCATCGACTATTCCATCGACCGGGACGGGTTTTCCCACGTGTCGGCCGCCGACGTGCTCTATGGGCGGGTTAGCCCCGCGGACATTGCCGGCAAGACGGCGCTGATCGGCGCCAGGGCGCTGGAGCTGCACGACTATTTGCCGGTGCCGCGCTGGGGCATGGTGCCGGGCACCGACGTCGTGGCGCTGGCCTCGGAAACGCTGACGCAGGGCCGCAGCCTCTCCGACGTGCCGGCGCCGCCGGTGCTGCTGCCGCTGATGGCGCTGGCGCTTCTGATGTCGCTGTTGCCGACGCGCTGGGCGCTCTCAGCCCTGGCGGGCCTGTCGATCCTGACGGAAGCGGCCGTCGTCGCCTTGCAGATCGATCGCGCGCTGGTGCTCGACACGGCGCCGCTGCACCTTGCGGTGATCTCGGTGGCGATGCTGGTGCTCGCCCATGAATATGACCTCCGCCGCGTGCTGCTGACCGTGGCGCGCCGCGAGACCGTCAACACAAGACGCCTCCTGGAGCGGGTGATCGACGACGGCTTCGACGGCATCATTCTGCTCGACGACCGGGACGTGGTGGTGCGGCTCAATGGCGAGGCGGCGCGGCTGCTCGACCTCGAAGCGTTCACGCCCTCGGCGCCGCCGCGCCTGCCCGATCCGCTGGTCGCCACGGTGGCGGTGGTGCGCCGGCAGGCGGCCGGCGGTCGCGCCTGCCTGATCGCCGTGGCCGAGCTGACGACCGCCGGCGGCGCGCGCATGCTGGAATATTCCGCCACCGCCTTTCAGGTGGAGGTCGGCGCCTTTCGCCAGGGGGCGAGCAAGACCTATGTCTCGGTGGCGCTGCGCGACGTCACCGAGCGGCAGCGGGTGGCCGACCGGCTGCGCTACATGGCGCTGCACGACGAGCTGACCGGCATCGCCAACCGCGCCGGCCTCGCCGAGGCGGTGACCGGGCCGGGCGGCGCGCTGGTCTATTTCGACCTCGACCATTTCAAGACCGTCAACGACAGCCTCGGCCACAAGACCGGCGATCTGCTTTTGGCCGAAGTGGCGCGGCGGGCTGAGACCCGGGTGGGCCATGCCGGCACGCTGGCGCGCATGGGCGGCGACGAATTCGCCGTGTTCTGCCCGGAAGGGCTGGACGTGGCCTCCGAGCTGGCGGCGGCGCTGCTCGGCGATTTTGTCGCGCCGTTCATTGTCGGCGGTCACCGGTTGACCATCAGCGCCAGCTTCGGCGTGGCCGACGCCGGCTGGGACAGCCGCGACCTCACGGTGCTGATGCGCCGGGCCGACCTGGCGCTCAACGCCGCCCAGAAGCAGGGCCGCCGCCGCATCGCCCATTTCGAGGCGGCGATGGAGGCCAATCTGGTGCGCCGGCTGATGCTGGAGGGCGAGCTGGCGCTGGCGCTCGACCGTGGCGAGATCCAGGTGGCCTATCAGCCGAAGTTCGACCTTGCCACCGGCGCCGTGGTGGGCGCCGAGGCCTTGATGCGCTGGCGCCACCCCAGCCTCGGCGCGGTGCCGCCCAACGTGTTCATCCCCATCGCCGAGGAAACCGGCCTCATCCACAGCCTCACCGCTTGGATGATGAAGCGGGCCTGCCTCGACGCCGCCGCCTGGCCGGAGCCGGTGCCGGTGTCGGTCAACATTTCGGCCATCGACCTGCAATCGGGCGACGTGCCGACCATGGCGCTGGCCGCCCTGGAAGCCGCCGGCCTGCCGGCCAGCCGCTTCGAGCTGGAGGTGACGGAATCGGTGTTCGTCGGTGCCGACCCGGTGGTGAGCGAGGCCTTCGCCCGGCTGCGCGCCCGCGGCATCCCGCTGGCGCTCGACGATTACGGCACCGGCTATGCCTCGCTCGGCTATCTCCACCGCTTCCCCTTCTCGACGCTGAAGATCGACAAGAGCTTCGTCGACGGCATCCCCGGCGACCCCGAGGCGCTGGCCATCCTCAAATCGGTGGTGGTGCTGGCGCGCGGCCTTGGCCTGAAGACGGTGGCCGAGGGCATCGAACTGCCCGAGCAGCGCGACGCCCTGACCGCGCTCGGCTGCGACATCGGCCAGGGCTTCCTGTTCTCGGCCCCGATGGACAACCGCGCCCTGCACAAGCTGCTGACGGCGGAGCGGGAGGCGATGGCGGAATAGGGGCGGCCGGCATCCGGACGCTCTGGAGCCCTATATCGGCGGCCCGCTCCGTTCTGCCCGAGGTCCTCAGCCTGCGCAGAGGATGACAATCTATCTATATGTTTTTATTATATAAATCTGTCATCCTCTGCGAAGGCAGAGGACCTCGGGACGAGAGAGTTCCGAGGGAAGTATCGGCTGACCTTGTCCTCGGAGACCGATATCGGCGGCTCGCTCCGTCCTGCCCGAGGTCCTCTGCCTGCGCAGAGGATGACAATCTATCTATATGTTTTTATTATATAAATCTGTCATCCTCTGCGCAGGCAGAGGACCTCGGGACAAGAGAGTTCCGAGGGAAGTATCGGCTGACCTTGTCCTCGGAGACCGATATCGGCGGCCCGCTCCGTCCTGCCCGAGGTCCTCTGCCTGCGCAGAGGATGACAGAATTATGTATATGAAACAAATAGATAGACATCCATAAGGTGTCTTCTTCTGCGCAGGCGGGGACCTCGGGACGAGAGGATGTGGAGGGAAGTACCCCGATTGCGGTCAGTTCTTCACTCCGCCAGCGAGCTGATATCTTTCCAGCCGTGCAAGACGGAACTATTGGCCCTGTCGAAGGCAAAGTAGTTGCCTCCCCCGGAGCCGATCTGATCCATCTGGCGCGAGATAGCCGAACCGGTCAGGTGGCAGAGAAGCAGAGCGCCCACGCCTCCGTGCGAGACGATGGCGATATGCCCTGTTGAGGTGTCCTGAGCCAGAATGCGGATGACGGCTTGGACCACGCGCGCCTGAGCGTCTATTGCCCGCTCCCATCCGCGTATGCTTTGGCAAGGGTGGGCGAAGAACAGATCGGCGGCCTCCTGAAATTCAGGAGGAGGTAAAAAGCCGGTGCTGGAGCGGTCGTTCTCTCCGAGGTCCTCGCAGATGCTGAATTTCAAACCTGTTGCTTCTGAGAGGATCTCTGCTGCATCGATCGCCTTCCGCTCGGCGCTACAATAGATCGCGGTGATCCCGGCTATGAAGTCTCGATCGTTGAAAGCTGAATGACGGGCGCGCCCTCGTTTGGAAAGCGACCAGTCAGGGACGGGTATAGCGGGATCAATCGTAACTTCGGCGTGGGTCACGAAGAAGACGCACGGAGCATTATAGGAGAGTGTTTGCTTAGCCATCAATGCTCCCTCGATGGAGAATATCTTGCACACGGCCGGGCGTCACCTCGGACAAGTCCGCCCTCTAGAGATTGTCGGTGCGGGCCAGTTTGCCGAGGTAGCCGCCGTGGTGGCGGAGGCCGTAGTCGTGCCGGGTGATGTTTTTCTGTTCCATGACGGCCAGCGCCAGGGCGTCGCCGATGGCCATCATCACGGTGGTCGAAGAGGAGGGCGTCAATCCGAGCGGGCAGCCGGTTTCTTCCACCGGGCCCATGTCGATGATGATCGGGCAGTATTTCCGGATGCCGGAATCGATGTGCGAGGTGATGCCGATGCTCAGGGACACGTTGAGATGACGGGCAAGCTCCAGGGTTTCCAGCACTTCGATGGACTTGCCGCTGGTGGATAGCGCGATGAGAACGTCCTTGCCGTCGAGGATACCGAGGTCGCCGTGCGCGGCTTCCCCGGGGTGCAAGAAGGCCGAGGGCGTTCCCGTCGAACACAGGGTTGCCGAAAGCTTGCGCCCGACTATGCCCGCCTTGCCGATGCCGGTGGTGACGACCTTTCCCTGGCAATTGCACAGGGCGATGACCGCGGCCTCGAATTGCTCGGTGACGGGAACCGCGTTGATCGCTTCTGCTTCCGCCGCGAGAACCTTGCGGATGCGCTGCATGATCGGGGTCAATTCATGCTCCACTGTCTTGCGCGGCCAGAGGGCGCCTGCCGATAGGTTGGGTCTGGGCGGTCATCCCGGTTCGGTGGGACAGGAGTCCCCCACATTGAGGTTTTCTTTCGGCCGACGATTTCAGCTCTTGGTAGCAAAGTACCGTACTGAGATTGCCATAACGGGATGGAAGGCTCCAGCACAGGTTTGGAGGGAGTGAGCTGGCTGCCCGTCGCAAGCGGCCGCCCTCGGTGCCTTGAGCGCGATATCGGCCGATCGCTTCATTCTGCCTGAGGTCCTGCGCCTGCGCAGAGGATGACGGCGTGATAAGGAGCGAGAAGCGACTAAGTATTTGCTTGTAAATATAAATTGTCATCCTGGCGAAGGCCAGGACCTCAGGACGAGACGTCAATGAGGGTCGTATAAGGCTCCCTGCGTGCCTTGAACGCCATATCGGCCGCTCGATCCATTCTGCCTGAGGTCCTATGCCTGCGCATAAGGTGGAAATTTATATAATGGGAACAAATGGATGGCTTGTCATGCCGTCAGCCAGGCGTCGACGTCGGCCGCTTTCGGCAATCCGCCGGCATGCACCACCTTGCCGTTGATCACCACCCCGGGGGTGGCGGCGATGCCGTAGTTGGCGATGGCGGCGTAGTCGGTGATCTTTTCGAGGGTGATGGGGATGCCGAGCTTTTCGGCCTCGGCCTTGATGAGGTCGGCGGTTTTCTGGCAGGTTGGGCAGCCGGAGCCGAGCACTTTGATGTCTTTCATGAGAGTCGTCCCTTCAGGTGGTGAGCTTCTGGAACAGTGGGATGAGGCGGTCGCGGTAGGCGGCGAGGAAGACGGGTTCCTCGGCGACCAGCGGTTTGACCGGCACCAGATCCATCACGTCGTCGGCGGCAAGGCCGGAGGCGAACAGGGTGGTGGCGGCGCCGCCGACCATGGCGGTGATCGCCTCACGGGCGGCGGCCTGCGTCAGGCCGAACTCCACGGCGAGGCGTTCGAGTTCCAGGAACTGGAACCAGAGATAGGTCGGCCCCATGGCGGAGATCAACGCGTAGGCCTCGATGGTGTCTTCCTTGACCACCGGACAGTCGCCGAGCGGCGCCATCAGGGTGAGCAGCGCCTTGCGCTCGGCTTGCGGCAGGCCGGCGGAAAAGGCGATGGGGTTGTAGCCCTTGCCAACGATGGAAGGCGCGTTGGGGTTCTGCCGGGCGAGGCGGGAGAAGCCGCCGAGCAGATTGGTGAGGCCGGCGAATTTCACCTTGGGCGCCAGCGACAGGAGAACCGCCTCCGGCTTCAGGTGGGCTTTGACGGCTGGCAGCACCTCGGCGAGGATGGGCGGATGCAGGCCGACGATGACGAGATCGGCGGCGGCGGCCTCCGCGAGGCTGCCGGCCTTTATTTGGGGCGCGATAGAGGTGAGGCGGGGTGCCTGATCGGCGCTGGCGTCATAGACGATGACCGCTCCCGGCAGGGCACCGGCCCTTTTCCAGCCTTCCAGCATGATGCGGGCGACGCGTCCGGCGCCGATGAATCCCAGGGTTTTCATGGCTGTTTTTCCTTTGCTTCAACGCAATTCCGGACGCAAAACCGCGGCACACTTTTGCTGGAATTGCTCATTTCAAGCGAACAGCAGGTTGAAGAGGTAGCCGACGGCGAGGATGCCCATGCCGACGATGCCGACGAAGACGGCGATCAGCTTCACGGTGAGCACCTTTTTCAGGATGATCATCTCGGGCAGCGACAGGGCGATCACCGCCATCATGAAGGCCAGCACGGTGCCGAGCGCCGCGCCCTTGTCGATCAAGGCTTCGATGATCGGCAGGATGGTGGAGGCGCCGGCATACATGGGGATGCCGATCACCACGGCGGCCGGCACCGACCACCAGGCGTCCTTGCCCATGATGGAAACGAGCAGTTCGGTGGGGGCGTAGCCGTGGATCAGCGCGCCGACGCCGATGCCGAGGGCCACCCACAGCCAGACCTTGGAGACGATTTCCTTGACGGACGACCAGCCGGCCTCGAGGCGATCGGTGAGTGTCAGCCGGCGGTCGGGCAGGACGGTGACGCCCATGCGCACGTCGCGCACCCAGGGCTGCAGCCAGCCTTCCAAATGCAACTGGCCTCGTTGACCATGGGCGCGGCGATCAGGAAGGAAAAGGTGACGCCGAGCGGCACGCCGGCCGACACGAAGCCGAGGAACAGCGGCACCGCCGAGCAGGAGCAGAAGGGCGTGGCAACGCCCAGCGTGGCGGCGGCGACGTTGCCGATGCCTTCGCGCTTGCCGGCCAGCAGGCGGCGGGTGGCCTCCACCGAGAAATAGCTCCTGAGGAAGCCGGTGGCGAAGACGATGGCCACCAGCAGCATCATCACCTTGGGCAGATCGTAGAGCACGAAGGCCAACGCGTCGCCGAGGTGGCTTTGCCGGTCAACCGGCAAACGGGCGACGATCCCTTCCGCCAACGGCTCCAGCCACGGATAGACGGCGACCCAGGCAAGGGCGCCGAGCAGCGTGGCGATCAGCCAGCGGGCCGGGCTGCGCGTATCGACGGATGGCGCCGGCGTGGCGCAGCCGGGCTTTACCACCGCCTCGCCGCAGCAGGGCTCGGGCGCTGTGACGGCCGGGGCGGCGGCCTCTTCGGAACAACATGTGCTCATGCGAGCGATCCTTCGAGTCATACATTACGATAATTCGACGAATATCGAAATATGCCAAAAGGTGCTATCCGCATCTTGCCTGATATCGATAGTTCGGCTAGCGTGGAACTATGGAAAAGATCCAAGCCCTCGATGCCCTCTCCGCCTTGGCGCAGCAGACGCGCCTCGACGTGTTTCAGCTGTTGATCCGCACCGAGCCGGAAGGCCTGGCGGCCGGCGACATCGCCGATGCGCTCGGCGTGCCGCAGAACACGCTCTCCACCCACCTGGCCATCCTGGTGCGGGCGGGGCTGGCGACGTCGGAACGGCGCAGCCGCTCGATCATCTACCGCGCCGTGGTGCCGACGGTGCGCGGCCTCGTGCGCTTTCTGGTGGACGACTGCTGCGCCGGCCACCCTGAGCTCGGCCGCCGCTTCGACTATGGCGATGGCACCTGTGCCCCCGGCGCCTGCAACTCCAACGCCCCTGAAAGCGAACCATCATGACCTCGGTCGCCGCTTCGATCGCGGCGGTGACACTGCCACTTCGATGATCCAGGAGAACGCTGCCATGCCCGACCGCATCTACAACGTCCTGTTCCTGTGCACCGGCAATTCCGCCCGCTCCATCATTGCCGAGACCCTTCTCAACCACGATGGCGCCGGCCGCTTCCGCGCCTTCTCGGCCGGCAGCCGCCCGGCCGGACAGGTCAATCCGCTGGCCATCGAAGTGCTGAGAGAAGAAGGCTTCCCGACCGAGGGCCTGCGCTCCAAGAGCTGGGACGAGTTCGCCGTTCCCGGCGCCCCGGAGATGGATTTCGTATTCACCGTCTGCGACAACGCGGCCGGCGAAACCTGCCCGGTGTGGCCGGGACACCCGATGACCGCCCACTGGGGCATCGAGGACCCGGTGCGCGTCGTCGGCACGCATTTTCAACAGAAAGCGGCGTTCATCACCGCCGCCCGCTACCTCAAAAACCGCATAACCGCTTTCCTGTCGTTGCCGCTTGCCACCATCGACCGCATGGCCTTGACCAGCCAGTTGCGGGAGATCGGTCGGCTGGACGGCGCCACGGCGAAGGCAGGAGACACCAAATGACCTCGGTTGCCAGCCGGCTCAGCTTCCTCGACCGCTACCTCACCCTGTGGATCTTCGCCGCCATGGCGGTGGGCATCGCGCTGGGCTATGCCTTTCCCGGCGTCGAGGCGGCGATCAATTCGGTGTCGGTGGGCACCACCAACATTCCGATTGCCGCCGGCCTGATCCTGATGATGTATCCGCCGTTCGCCAAGGTGCGCTACGAGGACCTGCCGAAGGTGTTCGCCGATGGCAAGGTGCTGGCGCTGTCGCTCGTCCAGAACTGGGTGGTGGGGCCGGTGCTGATGTTCGCGCTGGCCATCATCTTCCTGCCCGACAAGCCGGAATACATGGTGGGGCTGATCCTGATCGGCCTCGCCCGCTGC
Source organism: Pseudomonadota bacterium (assembly GCA_018262505.1). GTDB lineage: Bacteria > Pseudomonadota > Alphaproteobacteria > Rhizobiales > Pleomorphomonadaceae > Pleomorphomonas. The sequence continues at coordinate 6,105 of JAGSYV010000067.1, read as the reverse complement.
ATCGCCATGGTGGTGGTGTGGAACGAGCTGGCCAAGGGCTCGACGGAATACGCGGCCGGCCTCGTCGCCTTCAACTCGATCTTCCAGGTGCTGTTCTATTCGGTGTTCGCCTGGTTCTTCATCACCGTGCTGCCGCCGATGTTCGGGCTGACCGGTTCGGAAGTGAATATCTCCATCGGCGAGATCGCCAGGAGCGTGTTCATCTATCTCGGCATTCCCGCCATCGCCGGCGTGCTGACGCGGGTGATCATGCTGCGCTTCGTTTCCAAGGAGTGGTACCACGGCCACTTCGTGCCGAAGATCGGGCCGATCACCCTCATCGCGCTGCTGTTCACCATCGTGGTGATGTTCTCGCTGAAGGGCGAATTGATCCTGACCATCCCCGGCGACGTGGTGCGCATCGCCATACCCTTGCTCATCTACTTCGTGGTGATGTTCGCGCTGAGCTTCATCCTGTCGCTGAAGGCCGGCACCGACTACAAGCGCTGCACGACGCTGTGCTTCACGGCGGCCAGCAACAACTTCGAGCTGGCGATCGCCGTGGCGGTGGCCGTCTACGGCATCAACTCCGGCGCGGCGTTCGCCGCCGTCATCGGGCCGCTGGTGGAGGTGCCGGTGATGATCGGCCTCGTCAACGTGGCGCTGTGGACGCGGGGACGCTATTTCCCCAATGAAAAGGTGGCCTGACCCGAAACTCTACTGGGGCGGGCATCACTGGCATTCGAGTTCTGCGCTTCCGGTGCTCACGGACCCTTAAGTCCGCTCCGCTCCGGCTCTCGAACTCATCGCCACCTGCCGCACCCCAGCGAGTTTCAGATCAGGCTCTGTGGAGGGCTACCATGGACATCGTCATCTACCACAACCCCGGCTGCGGCACCTCGCGCAACGCGCTGGCGCTGATCCGCCACGCCGGCATCGAGCCGCACGTGATCGACTACCAGAAGTGCCCGCCGAGCAAGGCATTGCTGGCCCAGCTGATCGACCGCATGGGCATGACGGTGCGCGACGTGCTCAGGGTGAAGGGCACGCCCTATGAGCAACTGGGGCTCGACGCGCCCCACCTCACCGACGATCAGCTTCTCGATGCCATGATGGAACACCCCATCCTGATCAACCGGCCGATCGTGGTGAGCGACCGCGGCGTCGCGCTCTGCCGTCCCTCCGACATGGTGCTGGACCTGCTGCCGGAGCTGCCGATGGCCGACTTCACCAAGGACGACGGCGAGATCTGCCTGCGCGACGAAGAGGCGGCCGACCGCGACGCCGGGATGGTGGCGGCCCTCAAGGCGGAAGGCCTGCCCACCGACGACCTCACCGATCCCGGCCGGCAGTTCTACGTCTATCGCACGCTCTCAGGCGAAGTGGTCGGCTACGCCGGGCGCGAACTCTACGGCAAGGACGCCTTCCTGCGCTCGCTGGTGGTGCTGCCGGCCTGGCGCGGCAAGGGCCTCGGCAAGGCCATCGTCTCCAGGATTGCCCGGCGGGCATTCGACGAAGGCGCCCGAACCGCCTGGCTGATGACGACCTCGGCGGCCGAGTATTTCGAGGCGATGGGCTTCAAGCGCGTGGAGCGGGCGGAGGTGGCGGCGGCCATCCTCGAGACGCGGCAGGCGAAGGGGCTGTGCCCGGCGACGGCGGTGGTGTTGAAGAGGGGGATCAGGCTGTAGGGGGATAATGGGCGCCCTATATCGGCCTATTGTTTCATCCTGCCTGAGGTCCTCGCCTGCGCGAGGATGACAGGTGAATTATATATAGGAAACAGAACTTTAGCGGGCCGCGCCTCTATAAATCTGTCATCCTTGCGAAAGCGAGGACCTCGGGACGAGAGAGTGCGGCGGCCCATATCGGGCGCCCTTTCCTTCTTCGTTCACCAATCCATCGCGCCTCGCATTCCCCCATCTTGCCGGCGCTGCTTGCCGAGGTCACCCACGCCGGCAACGTCGCCCCCTACATCGGCATCATGACTGCGCTCTACGCGGCGGTGCAGTGCGTTTTCGCGCTGGTGAGAGGGACATGGCTGAGCGTGGCGGCGGTGCAAGAGGTGGCGATGGTGATGGTGGGGAGGCGGAGGTGAGGCAAAGCCATTGCCGGCGTGAGTCCGACGATGAGCTGCCGAAGGTCGCGCAAGTTGTGGCCTTCTCAGAAACCGAGAAGACCCGCTATCGCCACCAGGATGACGATCGCACCGAGGTAAGCCACGATCCAGCGGCGTTTCAGTTGTCTGTCGGTGAGGACCTCGCTCGGAAGGATCCAGAAGTGCGTGAGCATCAGCTCGTCCTTCAGGAGCCGTTCCAGAATGGGCTCGACAACCCCAAAATATAGAAGAAATGGGATTGGGAGGTATATAGACCAGTCGCTTGGTTGAAGCTCATCTATGCCTTGAAAATATCTGTCGCCGAAATAAATCTGACTAGCCGACACAAAGGCAACGAGCAAATATTGGGCGACCAATAGACGTTTCAAATCCTTCCTTGTTAGTTGATCTCCAATAAATAGATTCATTAGTACAACCCAGAAATGTTCTAGAACGATTTCTTTTTTCAAAATTCTCTCAAGTATTGGGTCTACTATGCCCAAATATGAAAACAAGGCAAGGTTTAGGTAGCAGAACTCGAGCGGCATTTATCAGTCCTGTAGAGAGCATCGCCTCAATGTAACCCAAAGATGCTCGTTTGTCGCGTGCAACCATATGGCTGGTCCGTCGGCCCATGGCCGGCCGGCAGGCGGACGAAAGCCAGCAAGGCCAGTGCCAGAGGGGGCTGGCGTCTGCGCTCAGCTTGGCATCGATCATCGCGCCGCTGGGGTTCTCCTGCATTTACGCGATGGTGAGAGGGACGTGACCGGGCGCGGTGTGGCCAACGCCCGCGGCTATGGTTTTATCCATCCTGCTTTTTCACTTCATTCCGTCTGTTTCTTTCCTCCGGTGCCGAGAACCCCGGCGTCGGGATAGGGGGCGTTCATCTTTATCCTCTTTTGGGAAATTTACGGCTCGCGCTGCGCCTGCAGAGCTTTGCCCGTTCCGTCTCGTCTATATCCCTCTATCTGTCCTCTCTCTGAATCCGAGTCATTTTATTTCTCAACCCCGCAATGAATCTCCGTCCCAACACCCTGTTGGCTATACTCGCGTGAAAGGCAGACGGTTGGGGTGGGGACGGGCCGGAGCCCGATATCAGCGCCGCGCCCCGTCCTGCCTGAGGTTCTCCGCCTTTGCGGAGAATGACAGCTTTATGGGAACGCGCCTGGCGCCCCAACTCGGCCACGGGCGTTAACGCCTTGGCGTCGTTCGCGCTTCCCGAGAGGCGGTGAAGCCGGGGAGGCCGGCGCTTTTCCCGTGCGCTTTGCCCATTAACATTTCGCCGTCACCCTAGCTCTTGCCCCACGACGCGCTGCGTCGGCTTCCAAACACGGAGAGCCGGCATGGCAGACCAGATGACAGCGGAATTGCGCTACGGCGCGGAGGAGTTTGAGCGGGACGGCGGAGGTCTGTCCGGCGGCGGGCGGGGGCTCGAACCTGTAGGTCAAGTTCTGAACCGGGCTATCGGGCGGATTGGCGCCCAGAGTGGCGACCAGAGGGACGCCGGGCGGGGCGCGGCGGGGGACGGACGGTCGGCCAAGAGGTTGCCGGGCAATGCCTCGGCCAAGGCGCCGCCGAGGGGGAAGGGACAGGCGGCGTCGGCCGACGACGCGCTCGACGGGCAGCCCAACACGTGGTTTTCGGCGGCGCAGATGAGCCGGGAGGCGGCGCGGGAGCTGTTCGATTATCGGCCGGACGGGCGGCTCTACTGGCGCGATCCGGTGGGGCGGCGACATCCCGAGGCGGGGGGCGAGCTCTATCGCAAGCGGCTGGATGCCGGGCCGATCTGGACCGTCCACATCGGCAGCCGGGCGGCCGTCACGCGCTACATGCGCCGCTATCTCGTGTGGAACTGGCACTTTGGCGGCACCGACCGGGTGCTGCTGCCGGTGAACGGCGACACGCTGGACGACCGCATCGACAACATCCGTCTGGGGGCGCGTCTTGAGGGTTTTGCCGTTGACGCTCCGGTCGGGGCGCCTTTGGCCGAGGCGGTGCCGGTGGCGGAGACGGGCGTCACCTGTCCGTGCTGCGGCGCGGTGGCGCCGGTGCTGTCGCCCAACCTGATCGCCCGCGCCTAGCCGGTGACCGGCGAGGCGATCATCGGCGAGATGTATGCCGACGATTTCGACGGCGGGCCGGAATACGAGACGGCGCGCAAGTATTTCAAGACGCAGCTCTGCCTGTTGCGTCAGCGCATCGAGGGTTCGGGCGTGCGCATCGAGGCGGCCGGCTATCAGCGTGGCTTCAAGCTGGTGCTGGGGAAGGTTGACGAAGGCGGCAAACCGGATGCGGCTATCGTGCCGGGAGAAACGACAGAGGAGTGATCCGTGCCGCGCAAGGTGAAAGAGGGCGAGAGAGTGGATGCCGGCTGGCTGCTGCGGCGGCTCGTCGACGAGGCGGCCGCCGATATCGCCGACCTCTATGACGGCGAGGGCAAGTTGAAGCCGATTGCCGAATGGCCGGAGGTTTGGCGGCAGGGCCTGGTGCAGGGGGTGGAGATCGAGGAACGCTTCGAGGGGCGCGGCAATGCGCGCGATCAGGTGGGCTTCGTGAAGAAGGTGCGGCTCTCCGATCGGCTGAAACGACTGGAGCTGATCGGCAAGCACATCGGGGTGAAGGCCTTCGAGGAGACCGTGCGGGTGAAGGGGCTGGAGGGATTGGGGGAGAGGCTGGCAAGGGCGGCGAAAAGGTTGGCGGAGGAGGGGGAATGAGTTTGCGAGCGCTCGCTGCGGGAACCGGAGATCTATATCGGCCGGGTGCCCTTTTCGGCCTGAGGTCCTCTGCCTGCGCAGAGGATGACAGTAAAATATATAAGTATAACAGCTGGTTAGGTGGATTGTCCCTTCCGTCAAGCTGTCATTTGATGTGCGAGGAGCTGCGCTTTACGCGTTCTCCCAAGTGCGCGGATAGGAGGTCGAGCGAGCGGCTATGTGGCTGTTTCCCCTATATATTTAACTGTCATCCTCTGCGCAGGCAGAGGACCTCGGGCAGGATGGAACGAGGGGACAATATAGGGCGCGTCTTTGCTGCGAGTGGTGGAGAGGGAGCGGGATATTGGCTGGGTGCCCTTTTCGGCCCGAGGTCCTCTGCCTGCGCAGAGGATGACAGTTTTGATATATGGAACAGTTGGTTAGGTGATCGTTCCTCGGTATCAAGCCGTCATTTTGGGTTCGGGGATCGTGAGTGCCTTATGCGCTTTCCAAAGCTTGTGGCCATGAGGTTGGGTGCGCTGCTATGTGGCTGTTTCCCCTCAATATTTAGCTGTCATCCTCTGCGCAGGCAGAGGACCTCGGGCAGGATGGAGCGAGGGGGCGATATAGGGCTCCTCTTTGCTTTGGGGGGTGGAGAGGGAGCGCGATATCGGCGGCGTGCCCCTTTCGGCCCGAGGTCCTCTGCCTGCGCAGAGGATGACAGTTTGATAGAATGGGGCGCTAAGCTATCCACCTGTTTCAATTATATAAATTGTCATCCTCTGCGCAGGCAGAGGACCTCGGGCAGGATGGTGCGAGACGGACATATAGGGCGCTTGAGGGCTCTGCCATGACCGCCCGCCCCGACCCCAACGAGGAGCTCATTCGCTTGGCGGCCGCCTGCCGGTTCGACCCTGACAGGTGGTCGCTGGCCGCCTGGGATTGGGGCGAGGGGGATCTGGCGACGCACCCTGGCCCCCGCGCCTGGCAGCGGGACATCAACCGGCAGATCCGCGATCATCTGGCCGATCCCGACAAGCGCTTCACGCCGCTCAGGATCGCCGTCGCCTCCGGCCATGGCATCGGCAAGTCGGCCGAGATGGGCATGCTCAGCAACTGGGCGATGTCCTGTTGGGCGGATTGCCGCATCGTGATCACCGCCAACACGCGGCCGCAGATGCAGACCAAGACGGCGCCGGAGGTGGGGCTGTGGTTTCGCCGCGCGGTGACGGCGCATTGGTTCGACATGCAGGCGCAATCGATCCGCAGCCGCGACCCCAAGCGGGGGGAAAGCTGGCGGCTCGATTTCGTCACCTGGTCGGCCGAGAACACCGAGGC
>JAGSYV010000187.1 GCA_018262505.1 Pseudomonadota bacterium | reverse complement strand
CCTGTTCGGCGTCGCGGCCATCACCTTCGTGCTGCTCTACGCGCTGCCGGCCGACCCGGCGGTACAGCTCGCCGGCCGCTCCGCCACCGCCCAGACGGTCGCCAACATCCGCCATCAGCTCGGCCTCGACCAGCCGCTCATCCTGCAATTCGTCCATTATCTCGGCAACCTCGTCCAGGGCAACTTCGGCCGCTCCTACACCCAGAAAACCGAGGTGATGACGCTGATCCTCGCTCGCCTGCCGGCGACGCTGATCCTGATGGTGGCCGGCATCGTGATCGAGGTGGCGATCGGCCTGACGCTCGGCACCATCGCCGCGCTCAATCGGGGTGGTTTCGTCGACCGACTGGTGATGACGGTCTCCTTCATCGGGGTGTCGGCACCACAGTTCGTGGTGGCGCTGCTGCTGCTCTACGTCTTCGCGGCGACGCTGCACTGGTTCCCGATGTCCGGCTTCGGCACCGTCCGCCACGTCGTGTTGCCGGCGCTGACCCTCGGCATCTTGGGGGCTGGTTGGTATGCGCGCATGGTGCGTTCGGCCATGATCGACGTGCTCAATCAAGACTACGTCCGCACCGCCCGTGCCAAGGGCGTCTCGGAGCGCTCCGTCGTGCTGCGCCATGCCATACCCAACGCGCTGTTGCCGATCGTCGCCATGATCGGCATCGACATCGGCCAGTTCATGGGCGGCGTGGTGGTGGTGGAGGCGGTCTACGGCTGGCCGGGCATCGGCCAGCTCGCCTGGCAGGCCATCCAGCAGGTCGACATCCCCATCATCATGGGCGTGACGCTGATCTCCTCGCTCGCCATCGTGATCGGCAACTTGGTCGCCGATCTCGTGGCGCCGCTGATCGATCCCAGAATTCGGGCCCCTTAGGGCCCGAGGAAAAAAGCATTCGGGCCCGTTGATGGCCCCGATGACGCCGGGCCGGAGAGCCCGGCCAACGATAACAACAACCGCTCCAACAAAAAGGGGAACCCGCATGACACATTGGCTGCAAAAAACCGCGCTGGCCGGCCTGATGGCGTTGACGCCATTCGTCGCGCTGGCCGAGGAGACACCCGTCAAGGGTGCCACCATCACCGTCACCTACAAGGACGACATCGCCACTCTCGACCCGGCCATTGGCTACGACTGGCAGAACTGGTCGATGATCAAGAGCCTGTTTTCCCGCCTGATGGAATACACCCCGGGCACCGCCGATCTGGTGCCGTCGCTGGCCGAGAGCTTCGAGATCACGCCGGACGGCCAAACCTATACATTCAAGCTGCGCAAGGGGGTGAAGTTCTCCAATGGCCGCGAAGTGGTGGCCTCCGACGTCAAGTATTCCATTGAGCGCGCCGTCAATCCCAAGACGCAGGGCCCCGGTGCCGGCTTCTTCGGTGCCATTGCCGGCTTTGACGATCTCTCGGGCGGCAAGGCCGACGGTCTTTCCGGCATCGAGACGCCCGACGAGTACACGGTGGTCTTCAAGCTCAGCCGGCCCGACGCCACTTTCCTGCACGTGCTCGCCATCAACTTCTCTTCGATCGTCCCGAAGGAAGTCGTCGAAGCCGAGGGACAGGATTTCGGCAAGAAGCCGGTCGGCTCCGGCGCCTTCGTCCTGAAAGACTGGGTGATCGGCCAGAAGCTGGTGTTCGAGAAGAACCCGAATTTCTACGTCAAGGATACGCCGAAGATCGACGGCTTCACCGTCGAAGTCGGCCAGGAGCCGCTGGTGGCGTTGTTGCGCCTGCAGCAGGGCGAGGTGGATATCGCCGGCGACGGCATTCCGCCGGCCAAGTTCCTCGAGATCAAGAAGGGTCCAGATGCCGCCGACATCATCGTCGATGGCGAGCAACTCCAGACCGGCTATGTCGCCCTCAACACCCGCGTCAAGCCGCTCGATAACGTCAAGGTGCGTCAGGCCCTCAATATGGCCGTCAACAAGGAGCGTATCACCCGCATCGTCAACGGCAGGGCAACGCCGGCCAACCAGCCGCTGCCGCCGCTGATGCCGGGCTACGACAAGAATTTCAAGGGTTACGCCTACGACATCGAGAAGGCCAAGGCGCTGCTTGCCGAGGCCGGCTTCCCCGACGGCTTCGAGACGGCGCTCTACGCCTCGTCGACCGATCCCAACCCGCGCATCGCCCAGGCGCTGCAGCAGGACTTTGCCGCCATCGGCGTCAAGGCGGAGATCAAGGCGCTGGCCAATGCCAACGTCATCGCCGCCGGTGGCACCGAAGGCGAGGCGCCGATGATCTGGTCGGGTGGCATGGCCTGGATCGCCGACTTCCCCGATCCCTCCAACTTCTATGGCCCGATTCTGGGTTGCGCCGGCGCGGTGCAGGGCGGCTGGAACTGGTCCTGGTACTGCAACAAGGATCTCGACGCTCGCGCCATCGCGGCCGACTCGATGTCCGACCCGGCCAAGAAAGACGAGCGCGCCAAGCTCTGGGGCTCGGTGTTCACCGACCTGATGGCCGATGCACCCTGGATCCCGGTGTTCAACGAGCGCCGCGTCGTCGCCAAGTCGAAGCGCATGGGCGGGCCGGGCAACTTCTACATCGATCCGACACGCGTCATCAATTACGACGCCATCTATGTGAAGCAATAATAAGGACTTGACCGCAAGTCCGCGCCAAGGCGGGGGAGGAGGAATTCTCCCCCGCCGATCAGCCCAAGGGAGTTGAACCGTCATGTGCCTTGCCTGCGACTACACCATCCATCGCCGCGACCACCATTTTGGCTGGAGCCGCGATTTCACGCCGGCCGTCGTGGCGAAATCCGGCGAGACCATCCACTTCGAGTGCCTCGACAGCGCCGGCGGCCAGCTCGGCATCGGCTCGACGGTGGCCGATGTGGTCAACCTCGATTTCGCCAAGGTCAACCCGGTGACCGGTCCGGTCTACGTCGAGGGCGCCGAACCCGGCGACGTGCTGAAAGTCGAGATTCGCGAATTCGTGCCATCGGGCATCGGCTGGACGGCGGTGATTCCCGGCTTCGGCCTGCTCGCTGACCAGTTCACCGATCCGGCGCTGCACGTCTGGAAATATGATCCCGGTACGCTGGCGCCGTCACTGTTCGGCCCGGGCGGTAGCGTGCCTCTGAAGCCGTTCGCCGGCACCATCGGCGTCGCCCCGGCCGCGCCGGGTATCCATTCCGTCGTGCCGCCGCGCCGGGTCGGCGGCAATCTCGACATCCGCGACCTCTCGGCCGGTGTGACGCTCTACCTGCCGATCGAGGTGGAAGGCGCGCTGTTCTCGGTGGGCGATACTCACGCCGCCCAGGGTGATGGCGAGGTATGTGGCACCGCCATCGAAAGCGCCATGGACGTGACGCTAACGCTGGAGGTCCTGAAAGGGCGCAAGCTCGAAAGCCCGCGTTTCACGACACCCGGACCGGTGACGCGCCATCTCGACGCCGCCGGCTATGAAGTGACCACCGGTGTCGGCCCCGATCTCCTGACAGCGGCGCGCGAAGCGCTCAGCCGGATGATCGGCCTGCTCGCCGCTGAGCATGGTTACAATCCGGCGGATGCCTACATGCTCTGCTCGGTTGCCGGCGATCTCCGCATCTCCGAGATCGTCGACATGCCCAACGTGGTGGTGAGCTTCTACTTCCCAAGGATCGTGCTGTCGTGACCGATGCGAGCGGAGATTTCAGGAGGACGGCTGCATCGGCGCTCAGTGTCGACGGGCTCACCGTCGACGCGCTGACCGAGCGCGGTGCGAAGCGAGTGCTCGACGCCGTGAGCTTCGACCTGGCGATGGGAGAGACGCTTTGCCTCGCCGGCGAAAGCGGCTCTGGCAAGTCCGTGACGTCGCTGTCGATCATGCGCTTGTTGCCGCGTGCCTCGCTGCGCATCGTCTCCGGTTCGGTCCGGCTCGGAGATCGCGATCTCACCAGCCTGAGCGAGCGAGCGATGCGGGACGTGCGCGGTCGCGACATCGCCATGATCTTCCAGGAGCCGATGACCTCGCTCAATCCGGTGATGACTGTCGGCAAGCAGCTCTTGGAGCCGATCCTGATCCATCAAGGCGGGAATGAGGCCTCGGCGCGCGCGCAGGCGCTCCGCATGCTGGAGGCGGTGCAGATCACCGAGCCGGCTCGGCGCCTCTCCCAATATCCGCACGAGCTGTCCGGAGGCATGCGCCAGCGGGTGATGATCGCCATGGCGCTGTCCTGCCAGCCGAAAGTCCTGATCGCCGACGAACCGACCACGGCTCTCGATGTTACTGTGCAGGCGCAGATCCTGAGGTTGATGCGCGAGTTGAAGGGTGAATTCGGCACATCGATCATTCTGATCACCCACGACATGGGCGTCGTTGCCGAAATGGCCGATCGCGTGGCGATCATGAAGGACGGCCGTCTCATCGAGATCGGGGCGGCCGTCAATGTCTTCGAACGCCCGGCTCAGACCTACACGCGCGAGCTGATTGCCGCCGTGCCACGCATCGGCGCCCGCGCCGGCACCGACGGTCCACCGACCGTCACAGCGGCGGCGAAAGCGGCGCCTCCAGCCGAAAAATCACTAGAGCCGGTCCTGGCGGTTCAAAATCTCAAAGTGACCTACGGCGTCCGTGCCAGCCTGTTTGGTCGCAAGGCAGGGCAGCTCGCCGTCGACGGTGTTTCCTTCGAGCTTCGGGCCGGCCGCACCCTCGGCCTCGTCGGCGAGAGCGGTTCCGGCAAGTCGACCACCGGCAAAGCGGTGCTCGGTCTCATTCCCTACGAAGGTTATGTCGCCATCGACGGCGAGGAGTTGATGGATCTCTCCGTCAGGGCCATGCGGCCGGTCAGGCGTCTCGCCCAGATGATCTTCCAGGACCCTTACGCCTCGCTCGACAGCCGCATGACGGTGGGGGCCGCCATTGCCGAACCCATGGCGATCCATGGCATCGGTAACCGGACAGATCGCGCCGACCGGGTCGCCGAGCTGCTGCGCCGCGTCGGCCTGACACCGGACGTGGCGAGCCGTTACCCGCACGAGTTTTCCGGCGGCCAGCGGCAGCGCATCTGCATCGCCCGCGCCCTGTCGCTGAAACCGAAGCTGATCGTCGCCGACGAGAGCGTCGCCGCGCTCGACGTTTCGGTTCGGGCCAAGATACTCGATCTGATGCTGGAGCTGCAGGAGACCGAAGGGCTCGCCTACCTGTTCATCTCGCACGATATGGCGGTCATCGAACGCATGTCGCATGACGTGGCGGTGATGAATGCGGGAAGGATCGTCGAGTACGGGACGCGGCGCACCGTCTTTGAAAATCCCCAGCAGGATTATACTCGGCGGCTGATCGCCGCCGTGCCGATCCCCGATCCGTCCCAGCGACGCCTTGCCATGGCGGGTTGAAGGGCCGTGTTCAGGGTCGCGATCAGCGCGCTTCGAGGTTACGAAGCAGACGGTTGCGGTAGGTGTCGAGCACGACGGCGAGCACGATCACCGTGCCGATGACGATCGGCTTGACGTTGTCCTCGGCGCCCAGCAACTGCAGGCCGGTCGCCAGCACCTGAAGGATGCAGGCGCCGACCAGCGTACCGATGATCGAACCTTTGCCACCCGACAGCGACGTACCGCCGATGATCACCGCCGCGATGGCATTCAGCTCGTAGCCGATGCCGGCGATCGGACTGCCAACATTGAGGCGCAGGAGGAATACCATGGCGGCGACGCCGGCGGTCAATCCGCTGATCGTGAACACGGCGATCTTGAAGATGCGCGGATTGTGGCCGGAGAGGCGCACTGCTTCTTCGTTGGTGCCGATGGCAAAGATGAAGCGGCCGAATACGGTGAAGCGGAGAATGAACCAACCGATGAGGACGACGACGATCGCGATCAGGAAGATCGAGGGCAGGACGCCGAAGTAGATCTGGTTGCCGAAGTCGACAAAGGGCTGCGGCAGGCCGGTGATGGTCGAGTTATCGGACACCACGCGGGCGAGGCCGCTCGCCACGTTGAGCATGCCGAGCGTCACGATGAACGACGGCAACTTCCACTTCTCGCAGACCCAGCCGTTGATGGCGCCGCAGGCCGCGCCCGTCGCCATGCAGGCGAGGAGTGCCAAGGGGATCGACGTCCAGGGCGACAGGTCCTCGCGAACCATGATGGTGGCGCCAACCACCGTGCAGAGTGCCAGAACCGAGCCGACCGACAGATCGATGCCACCGGTCAAGATGACGAAGGTCATACCGGCAGCGAGGACCGTGTTGATGGCAATCTGCACGAAGATCTTCAGGAAATTCTCGGGCGTGCCGTCTTGCGCTCGCCGGCGCTTTCAGTTCCCTCGGGCACGTCCATACTCCTCATAGGCAAGCGAGAGAATGCGGTTCTGGTCGAACTCGGCGCGCGGCACCTCGCCGGCAATGCGCCCATTGGAGAACACCAGGATGCGATGGCAGATGGACATCAACTCCGGCAGATCTGAGGACACAACGAGGATGCCCTTGCCGTCGGCGGCGAGACGCCCCATCAATTCGTAGATTTCCGCCTTGGCACCCACGTCGATGCCACGGGTCGGCTCGTCGCAGATCAGCGCGTTCGAGCCACGATAGAGCCATTTGGCAATCACCACCTTCTGCTGATTGCCGCCCGAGAAAGTGCCGACCTTGTGGAATATGGTCGGTGTCTTGACGCGCAAGCTGGCGACCAGCCTTTCGGATGCGGCATTCTCTGCGGCACGGTCGAGCAGCCCCCAGCGCGACAGACGCTTGAGGTCGGTAATGGTGATGTTCTCGGCGCAGCTCATGTCGAGCAGCAGACCCTGCTGCTTGCGATCTTCCGTCATCAGGCAGATGCCGGCGGCGACCGCGTCCTTTGGTGAGGCGATGGTGACGGCATGGCCTCCGACGCGAATGGTGCCCGCCACTTTGGGGTCAGCACCGAAGATGGCGCGCACCGCCTCGGTACGACCGCTGCCAACCAGGCCGGCGATGCCGACGATCTCGCCCTTGCGCACCGAGAAGCTGATCGGCGGGCTCGTCTCGGTCAACCGAAGGTTGTCGACCGCGAGCGCTTCGTCGGAGGGCTGGATATCCTCGCGGAATACCCCCTGATCCTCAACGGTACGGCCAACCATCAGGCGCACGATGTCTGGGATGACGAGGCCCTGAAGAGGGCGCGTCGTGACGTGCTGACCGTCGCGCAGCACGGTGACACGATCGCCAACCTCGTAAATCTCCTGCAAGCGGTGCGAGATGTAGAGAATGGTGACCTTGCGTTCCCTGAGACGATGCAGGATCTCGAACAGACGGTCGACCTCCTTGGAGGTCAGCGTTGCCGTGGGCTCGTCGAGCACCAGCAACTTGCTTTCGTGGGCGAGCGCTTTGGCGATCTCCACCAGTTGCATCTGGGCGACGCCGAGCCGGCTCACCACCGTCGACGGCGAAATGTCGAGACCGACCTCGGCCAGGAGTTCGGTGGCACGGCGGTTCATTTCCCGGAAATTGACCAGACCGCGCCGGCTCGGCAGTTGCTCGAACAGGAGGTTTTCGGCCACCGTCAAGTTGGAGAGGAGATTGAGTTCCTGGTGAACGACGCGAATGCCCTTGGAAAAGGCCTCGAACGGCGAGGCCGGATGATAGGGGGCGCCGTTGAACCAAATGCTTCCTTCGTCGGGCGGGAAGAGACCACCAAGCAGATTGATGAGCGTCGATTTGCCGGCACCGTTCTCGCCGAGTAGCACGTGGCCTTCGCCGCGCTCGATCTCGAACGTGACGTTGCGCAAGGCGACCACGCCCGGGAAGCGCTTGCCGACGCCCTGAAGCTTCAGGATCGGCCCGGCGTCATGGTCCTGATCCCGCTCCGCGATGGCGACAGGATCGGCGCCCGGCGCCGTTTCCTTGAAGTCTGTGGTCATGGACGAAAATACCCTGAATGCTTCGGCGCGGCAGGGACAGGGGATCCGGCGCGGGTTGCCCCGTGCCGGACCTCAGAGCGAGATAATGGCGACCGATCAGAGATCGGCGGCCGTGATCAGCTTGATGTCGGTCTTGACCCAGCCGGTGAACTTCTCGCCGGCCATCTGGCGCAGACCGTAATCGATGCCCATGGCGGCCATTTGCGCGCCGTATTGCTCGATGGTCGCCAGCATCTTGCCGGCCTTGATCAGCGGTTGCACGGCTGGGATGTTGTCGAAGCCGACCACCTTGATCTTGCCGGACAGACCGGCGCTGTCGAGCGCCTTGACGACGCCGAGGGCCATGGAGTCGTTGGCAGCCATCACGCCCTGGATGTCGTTGTACTTCGTCAGGAAGTTGGTCATCAGCGTATTGGCTTCCTCGGTCTCCCAATGAGCCGTCTTGCTGTCGAGCAGCTTCAGCTTGCCGGCGGCAACGGCATCATCGAAGCCCTTCTTGCGCTGCTGGGCGTTGTCGGCTTCCGGGTTGCCTTCGAGGATGACCACCTTGCCGCCTTCGCCGAGAGCCTTGGCCAGCGCGCCGCCGGCAAGAAGGGCACCTTCGCGATTGTCGGGACCGAAGAAGGCGAGGTCGATGCCGGCCTTCTTCTTGGCTTCCTGATCGAGCTCGACGTCGATGTTGATCACGGCGACGCCAGCCTTCACGGCCTTGGCGAGCGGGGTGACCATGGCCTTGGAGTCGGCCGGGGCGACAACGATGATGTCATACTTCTGGGTAACGAAATTTTCGACCGCGTCGACCTGGGCGGCAAAGTCACGCTCGTCCTTCATGCCAACGGCCTTGAAGTCGAACTTGTCTTTGTTTTCCTCTGCGTATTTCTCGGCGCCAGCCTGCATCTGCTTGAAAAACTCGTTGGCAAGCGACTTCATGACCAGGCCGACCTTGGGCTTCTTGCCCGCAGCGAACACCGGGACGATGCCAGAAGTCAAAACCAGCGAGCCAGCGGCGCCGACCATCAGCAGTTGGCGACGGCTTACGCCAGACAGAGTCCGCCCGTCCGAAGAAAATGAAGTCATTTTACCCTCCCAAGCGAACGTTTTCGTTGAGCTGGACCCAATGTACCGGCCCGATGAAACGTTTCCAAATGACGCTATCAGTATAGTTTAGCCGCATCAAGGCGAGAGACGGTATTCCGACCAAAGTCGGGGAGCACCTAAGAATAGTCAATATTTACAATCTGATAGCTAACCCCGGGACTCAAACTCGACCTTAGGTCCGCTTCAGGCCGGTGAAGAGCAGGTTTCGCGCAGGGCCATTGTGCAGGGAAAGATGTGGCTCGCGGCGACATCGAGTGGTTCGCCGCCTATCAACAGATCGGTGGCGCAATTGGCGATCAGCGCCACCGGCTGGACAGCCGTTGTCAGGCGCGGCACCACCAGATCGGAGATCAATATGCCATCGAAGCCGACAACCGAGAGCTGGTCCGGTATGGCGATATGACGATCAAAGGCAGCGCGCAATACGCCAATGGCCTGTTGGTCCGAGCAGGCAAATACCGCCGTCGGCTTGGGACCGTCGTCGGCGAGCAGCACTTCGGCCGCTTCGCGCCCGCCTTCGTAATTGAAGGGCGCGGAGATGACGCAAGAGACCGGATCGAGGCCGGCTTCAACGAAACGAGCAGCCATGACATCCATGAAGCCGGCGAGACGCTCGCGGGCGACGAAGGAGTTTTCCGGGCCGGAGATGCAGGTAATGCGCCGATGGCCGAGCGATACAAGATATTCGGCAGCCATTCGCGCCCCAGCCCGGTGATCGGCGGCGACGAAGGGATAGCCGACAATGTGGCGGTCGACGACCACGAGGCGTATGCCATCGGGGTTGGCAATCGTCTCGGCTCGGTTGCTCGGGACGACCACCACACCCTCGACCTTACGGCGCACCAGATTGGCGATCAGTTCTGCCTCGCTATCGACCTGCTCGTCGGAGCTGGCAAACAGCACGCTGTAGCCGTACTCCTTGGCGCGCAACTCAATGCGTTGCATGAGTTCGGCGAAGAAGGGATTGCGCAGATCCGGGATGATGACGCCGAGAGTACGATTGGTGCCGCGCCGCAGGCTTTGCGCGGCGGCGTCCGGTTGAAAGCCCAGGTCGGCGATGACCTGCAGGACGGCGCGCTTCTTTGCCTCGGTGACCGATGGATGGCCGTTGACGACCCGCGAAACCGTTCCAACGGACACGCCGGCTTTCCTGGCAACGTCACGGATTGTCGTGCGCGGTTTC
>JAGSYV010000066.1 GCA_018262505.1 Pseudomonadota bacterium | reverse complement strand
GCGCGTGATGTCGGGCATCTGGTTGAAATAGGACTGCGCAATCATCCACTGCGCATAGGCGGCGTCTTCCGAGCCCGGATAGAGCGTCAGGTAGCGCTTGGCCTGGGTGATGGCCTCGGTGAAGTTGCCACGCGTGTAGTTGGTGTAGGTGGTCATGATGAGGGATTTGCGCGCCCACTCCGAATAGGGGTGCTGCTGGTCGACCTCTTCGAATTTCTTGGTGGCGTTGGCGTAATCGCCCTGCCGCAGATAAGCGATGCCGGCGTTATAGGACTGTTCCGCCGGAATCTCGACGAAGGGTGCAAGCGGCTCGTCCGAAGAACAGCCGACAAGGACGGTGGCGCCTCCCAGGAGAACGAGCACGGCGGCCACACGAACGAAACTCTGCCTCATGAAAACCCCATCACCGTACGCAACCGCTCGCGGCCGCCATCCATCCCAAGCGCACTGCCCGCCGGGCAACCGCCCGATACCGGCCGCCCCGCTGCCGCGGTGCGAGTCAGGCCCGCCTCTGACAACAGGAAGCCCTTTTATCGCAAAGCCGTCGCGGATGCTACGTGCCCGTGATGTTCGGCCACATTAAGGCGGCAAGGTCGCGGTGCACCGCCGAATTAGGGGAAAGCTCAGTCGTGAGAGGGCGCCAGCGCGGCGGCCTGGAGAACGCCACCGGCCGCTTCGCGGTTCGCCATGGGATCGTGGACGATCTCGAAGGCATCGGTGTCGGCGATGAGCGCCTTGACGGCCATCCAGTTGAGCTTGTGACCGCCCTTGTAGGAGCGGAAATGGCCGAGGAAGGGCATGCCGATCAGCGACAGGTCGCCGACCGCGTCGAGCGTCTTGTGGCGCACGAATTCGTCCGACCAGCGCAGGCCTTCCGGGTTGAGGATGCGGCCGTCGCCGATCGCCACGGAGTTTTCCAGCGACGAGCCGAGCGCGAAGCCCATCTTCCAGAGCTTCTCGACATCGGCCATGAAGCCGAAGGTGCGGGCACGGGCGATATCGCGAGCGAAGGTCTGGGAGCTGAGATCGAGCACGTAGGACTGGCGACCGATCAGCGGATTGGAAAAGTCGATTGTAACGTCGTAGCGGGTGCCGTCGTAGGGCAGGAATTCGAGCAGGGCGTTGCCGGCTTCAAGCCGCACCGGCTTCCTGACGCGCAGCAGCTTGCGCGGCGCGGCGAGGCGACGCAGGCCGGCCTCGGCGATCAATTCGATGAAGGCGGCTGAGCAACCGTCGGCGATGGGCATTTCCGGGCCGTCGATCTCGACGACGACATTGTCGACGCCGGAGGCCGCCAGGGCAGCCATCAGATGCTCGATGGTGGCAACCGTACGGCCGCCGATGCCGATCATGGTGCAGAGTTCGGTGGCCACCACGTTGTCGTGGCGGGCGGCGATCTCCACCTCCTCGCCGTCGGTGCGGACGAAGACGATGCCCCGGTCCGCCTCGGCGGGGTGCAGCACGATGGTCGCCGGCTTGCCGGAATGCACGCCGGCGCCGGAGAACTCTACGCTTTCGCTGAGGGTGGTCTGCTTACCGAAGGACGTGCGCATCGAGTGTTTCCAAAAAGGACCGGTGAGCGGCCATAAGCCAATCCGGCACATTTTCATAAAACACGAGGCGGGCGTCCCAGGAAAGTCACTCTTTCTTACCGAGTGTTACGTCGTTGAAAGGTGATTTTCTCTCGCTAATTCAATTGATTATCGGAAGGGACTCAACGCACGGCCAGAAGGCCGTGCGCGACGTTGTAACACTTCGAATCATGGTTCAGTCCGAAAGCGCCGCCGTGGCTGCGATGAGCCAGGCCCGGTCGGTCTCGTCCTCGATGTGCGGCAGCAGCTTTTCGCGCACCTCGGCATGGTAGGCGTCGAGCCAGGAACGCTCGCGTTTCGTCAGCATCGACGGCCGGATCAGCCGGCGATCGATCGGGCAGAGCGTCACCGTTTCAAAGCCCAGCATCGGCCGCTCGCCGCCGTCGACCGCCTCGGGCGGCGTGACGATGACAAGGTTCTCGATGCGGATGCCCCAGGCGCCGGCCTTGTAGAAGCCGGGCTCGTTGGACATCAGCATGCCCGGCTCGAGCGGCACGTGGCCGGTCTTGGCGATGCGGCCCGGTCCTTCGTGGACGGAGAGATAATGACCGACGCCGTGACCGGTGCCGTGGTCGAAATCGAGGCCGGCTTCCCAGAGCTTTTCGCGGGCAAGCACGTCGAGATGGGCGCCGGTGGTCCCCCGGGGAAAGCGGGCGAGCGTCAGGCGGGTATTGCCGATCAACACGCGGGTGAAGCGGTCGACCATTTCCTCGGTCGGCGTGCCGACGATCATGGTGCGGGTGATGTCGGTGGTGCCGTCCTCGTATTGGGCGCCCGAATCGACCAGCAGGATATTGTTGAATTCCACCTTGCGGTTGGACGCGGTGCTGACGTGATAGTGGGGGATGGCGGCGTTGGGGCCGGCACCGGCGATGGTATCGAAGGAGATGTCGCGCAGCGCGCCGGTGTCGCGCCGAAAGTCTTCCAGCTTCTTGGTGACGGCGATCTCGTCGAGCCCGCCCTTCGGCGCTTCGCGGTCAAGCCAGGCAAGGAAGCGCACCATGGCGACGCCGTCGCGGACATGGGCGGCACGGATGCCCTGGAGTTCGGTGGCGTTCTTCAGCGCCTTCGGCAGCAGAACGGGATCCTGGCCGGTCACCACCTTGCCGCCACCGGCCTCGATGCGGCGCACCACTTCGAAGGCGGCGGAGCCTTTGTCGACCAGCACGGCGCTGCCGAGCGCCGACAGCGCCGACGCGAACGCACTGGGCGATTCGACGGCGGCGATCTGTTCCAGTCGATCGCGGACGACATTGTCGAGCTTGGCGCCGTCGATGAACAGGGAGGGGCGGCCCTCGCGGTGCAAGATGGCGAAGGATAGCGCCTCCGGCGTGTGTGGCACGTCTTCGCCACGGATGTTGAAGGCCCAGGCGACCGAATCGGGGCGCGTCAGCACGGCGGCCTCGGCGCCGGCCTTGCCGATCGCCTCACCGAGGCGGGCGAGCTTCTGCTCGGCGCTTTCGCCGGCCAGGGTTTCCGGGAACAGCGATACCCGGCCCTTGGGCGGCTCCGGTCGGTCGGTCCAGACGGCGTCGACCGGATTGCCATCGACGGCGACGAACTCGGCACCGATGGCGGCAAGCGCCGTTTCGAAGCGGGTAACCTCGGCAGCCGTCATCAGCCAGGGATCGAAGCCGATGCGGTCGCCCTTTTGGACGATACTCTTCAGCCAGTCGTGCGGCGGTTCCTCGACGAGATGATGTGGCTCGATGACCTGGGTATCGACCTGCTCGCGCACCTGCAGCGTATAGCGGCCGTCGACGAAGATGGCGGCACGATCCTCAAGCACGATGGCAAGACCGGCCGAGCCGGCGAATCCGGTCAGCCAGAGCAGGCGGCGGGCGGCGGCGGGAATGTATTCGCCCTGGTGCTCATCGGCCAGCGGCACCAGGAAGCCCTTGAGACCGCGACGCTTGAGCTCACCCCTCAGGGCGGCCAGCCGCGCCTTGCCGTGGCTGGGATCGTTGACGTTGTCGAATGTCTGAAACACCTCTGTCACTCCGCCGTGCTCGAAAGGTTGGAGTTTTGGCCCCTGACTTCGGTCTGCGTCAAGCAGGGCTATACGGCCTCCGGCGCCGGAAGCGGTCAACGCAGCTTCAAGCAAGTCCGAGGTGTCATCCCTCATTCACGCTTCCGGCGAGAATCCGGCGGCAATGGCCGGTTGCGGCGAAAGGGAGGCAGCAGCCATGAGTCACCCGCAGGGGTGGCCTGCGTCATCGCCCATTCATACTAAAGTCGTAGTCTGCTACTACAAGCTCAGTTCGGAGGGCTGGTTTCGCGTCCCATGAGGATAACGGCGCTTTTGAGAACGTTCGGCGAAAGCCGATGATATTCAAGAGGTGCTACAATGAGCCGATTTGCCCCGACGACCGCCACAACTTACCGAAGCGGTCTTTCTCGCCGGACCTTTGAAGCTACGCTCGGCACGCGTGAGCGGCAGGCGCAGCGTTATGTTGCGCCCTATCTCGCATCGCTCGATGATCAGGCCGGACGCGAGCAAGGCTCCGGCCGCAGCTCCACCGGTATCATGCGGGCACGAGCGGTCGACGCCGCGCTCTGAGAGCCTGACGCGAAACTCTACTGGGGCGGGCATCTAGCTTCGAATTCTGCGCTTCCGGTGCTCACGAACAGGAAGTTCGCTCCGCTCCGGTTCTCGAATTCATCGCTATCTGCCGCACCCCAGCGAATTTCGGATCAGGCTCCGAGGATCAGCCTCAGCCAGCGTAACGCAGAACGAGCGTGCTCCAGACGTCCTTGACGATGTGCCGTTCGCGCACGAAGCCCTGGGCGCGGAAGGCGGCCAGCACGCTTTCGGCCTGCGTCCTGAGGATGCCGGAGAGCACCACGGCGGCGCCCTGCATGGCGTGGACGCGGAATTGCGGCGACAGCATCTTCAAGGGATCGGCCAGGATATTGGCGACGATCAGGTCGAACTTGCGGCCGACGATGGCCGGATGGGCGAAGCCGGCAGCCGTCACGGCGGTGACGAGGTTGGCGGCGCCGTTGATCTCGGCATTCTCTAGGGCGATCTTCACCGCCAGCGGATCGATGTCGGAGGCCAGCACCGGGCGTTTGGTTGCCAGGGCAATGCCGATGGCCAGTACGCCCGAGCCAGTGCCGAGATCGAAGACGTTCTCGAAGCGATAGACGGCGAGCAGGCGCGACAGCGCCGTCAGGCAGCCCCAGGTGGTCGGATGATGGCCGGTGCCGAAGGCCTGGTTGGCCTCGATCTGCAAGCCGATCAGCCCCTTGGGGATGTGGTCGCGGTCGTGGGCGCCATGTACCACGAAGCGGCCGGCCACCACTGGGCTTAGACCCTCAAGGCTCTGGGCCACCCAATCGACATCCTCAGGAACCGGCTCGACCGTGACGGCTTGGCCGTCGACAATCCCTTCGAGAGCGGTGCGGGCGGTTGCCAGGATTTCGTCCGGAGCATCGGCAAAGAAGAAGCCGTCCACCGCCCAGCCGCCATCGGTCTCGTACCAAGACACCGGGCCCGCTTCGACGAAGGCGGCCTCGATCGCGTCGGCAATCGTCTCGGCGCCCATCGCGTCCGTGGCAGGGATGTGGAGCTGATACTGGCGCATGGTGGTTCCTGAGCTGAAATCCGGGCTGGCGGGGGTTTAGTCGGAGCCCCGAAGCTTGTCAAAGCTGGGCGCATACAAAATCGGGCGGAGCCTGAAACTCCGCCCGACAATCTCAATTGCGCCTAAGCGCGACGTTACTTCTTCGGCGACACGTAGTCGGCCGGCGTCGCATCGGTGATGCGGCCGTCGGTATAGGGCTTGTAGGGGTTGTGGGTGGTCAAATACTCGGCCACCACGTCTTCAAGATTCGGACCGTAGTCATAGGCATTGACGGCCTTGGTGGCGAAGGTCTTGAAGCCGTCGCCGCCGCCACGGACGTAGTTGTTGGTGACGACGCCGTAGGTCTTGGCGGCCTCGAGCGGCACGAACTTGTCGCCTTCCTTGACCTCGATGCTGGTGATGCGGCTGCCGACCGGCTTGGAGCGGTCGAAGGTGTATTTCAGGCCGGACACCTGCGGGAAGCGACCGGCGCCTTCGTCGACCTGGCTGACGCCGTTCTCCAGCGCTTCCTTGATGCCGGTGCCATCGATCTGGAAGGTGGCGATGGTGTTCTGGAACGGCAGCACCGTCAGCACCTCGCCCATGGAAACGTCGCCGGCGTCGATCGAGGCACGGAGACCGCCGCCATTGGCGATGGAGATGCTGATGCCCTGGCTGGCGACGCGGTCGAGCGCCGCATCAGCCACGAGGTTGCCCATCGAGCATTCGACGGCGCGGCAGGACTTGCGATCGCCATCGATGATGGCGGCGGACGAACCGACGATCTTGGCTTTCAGCTCTTCCAGCGGCTTGCCGAGTTCCTTGACGCGCGCGGCATAGCCTTCGTCCGGCTTGACCGAGGCGTCGAGCAGCAGCGGCGCGCCCTGGGCGGCGGTGACGACGCCCTTGTCATCGAAGGTGACGGTGAGATCGCCGAGATACTTGGAATAGGCGTAGGCGGTGACGATCGGCACCTCGATGCCCGATGGGCTCTTGACCCGCGTCGGATAGGGGCCGGACGACTTCTTGTCGGTGGACGACAGGTAGGTGTGGCTGTGGCCGCCGACGATGACGTCGATGCCGTCGACCTTCTCGGCAATCTCTTGATCCTTGAGGTAGCCGACGTGGGTGAGGGCAATGATCTTGTCGACGCCTTCGGCCTGGATCTCCTTCACCGCCGTCTGGAGATAGGTGATCTCGTCCTCGAAGGTGATGTCCTTGCCCGGCGACGAGGTTTCGGAGGTGTCCTTTGCCAGCACCGAGACGATGGCCACCTTCTGGCCGCCGATTTCCTTGACGACGTAGCCCTTGTACTTGCCGTCGAGCAGCGAGCCCTTGGCGGAAATCGTGTTGCCGGAAATGATCGGGAATTTCACCGCGCCGATCAGCTTGTCGAGTTCGGCTGGGCCGTCGTCGAACTCGTGATTGCCGATGGCCATGGCGTCGAAGCCGATGCCGTTCATGAACTCGGCCACCGGTCCGCTCTTGAAGGTGCTGTAGTAGAGCGAGCCCTGGAATTCGTCGCCGGCGTCGAGCACCAGGAGGTTGCTGCCCTTGAGTTCCGCGCGTTTGGCGTCGATGGCGCTCTTGACCCGCGCGATACCGCCGAAGCACTCGCCGGCGTCGCTTTCCTTGGTCGAGCAGGTGGAATCGTATTTGTTGATCTGCTCGATGCGGGAATGAAAATCGTTGATATGCAGGATGGTGAGCTGGAAGTCGGCCAGCGCCGTACCGGCCGAAAGCGCCAGTGCGCCCGCCGAAAGAATGCCGATGGCCGGTCTGTTCGTCATGCTCCTGTCTCCCCGTTCACAAGGTGCCCATGGTCTGAGCCGCCTAAGCAATCTTGGCGTGTTCGGACGGTCGGCTTCAAGCGGCAATACACAGTTTTGCACGGCAAGGATCGGTTTTTATGACAGCAGGCGCGTTCAGACTTTGTCGAGGAAGCTGTCCACCACTCTCTTCTGGCCGGCCTTGTCGAAATCGACGGTGACCTTGTTGCCATCGACGGTGGAGACCGTGCCGGGGCCGAACTTGACGTGGAATACCCGGTCGCTAACCGAGAATTTCGGCGCTCCCTCCACCACCGACTTGGCGATCAGCTCGCCCTCGATCAGCTTGGGCTGGCTTCTGCCATAGGACGACTGCGTCGGCGAAGAGAAGCCGCCACGGCTGCCGCTGGCTGGGCCGCTGGCTTTCTGGGCCTTCTGGGCGCGCTGCCAGCCGGGCGTTTCATAGTTCGACTGGAAACGCTCGACGCTGTCGAAGCGCGAGGCGCCGTAAGGGTTCTGCCGGCCGAAGGACGAGCCGTAGCCGCCATAGGCGCTGCCGGTTTCCTTGATCTCGACGTGGGCGATCGGTAGTTCGTCGAGGAAGCGCGAGGGGATCGACGACTGCCAGGACCCGTGGATGCGGCGGTTGGAGGTGAACCAGATCAGGCAGTGCTTCTTGGCGCGCGTCAGGCCGACGTAGGCGAGGCGGCGCTCCTCCTCGAGACCGGCACGGCCGCCTTCATCGAGGGCGCGCTGGTGCGGGAACAGGCCTTCCTCCCAGCCGGGCAGGAAGACGGTGTCGAATTCGAGGCCCTTCGCCGAGTGCAGCGTCATGATGGAGATGGCGTCGAGCTGTTCGCCCGAGTCGCGATCCATCACCAGGGAGATGTGCTCAAGGAAGCCTTCCATGCTCTCGAACTCGTCCATGGAGCGGATGAGTTCCTTGAGGTTTTCAAGCCGGCCCGGCGCCTCGGCCGAGCGGTCGTTCTGCCACATGGCGGTGTAGCCGCTCTCGTCGAGGATCAGCTCGGCGAGTTCGGTGTGCTTCATGGAGGGAATGAGGTCGCGCCAGCGGCCGATGCTCTCCAGAAAGTCGCGCAGTGACGTGCGCGTCTTGCCCTTGAATTCCTCGGTGGCGACCAACTGGTGCGTCGCCTCGGTGAGCGGCACGCCCTCGGCCCGGCCGTAGTCATGCAGCGTGCGCACGGAGGTGTCGCCGATGCCACGGCGCGGCGTGTTGACGATGCGCTCGAAGGCAAGGTCGTCGGCCGGCTGCATGACGATGCGGAAATAGGCCAGCGCGTCGCGGATCTCCGCCCGCTCGTAGAAGCGCGGGCCACCGATGACGCGGTAAGGAATGCCGGAGGTGACGAAGCGGTCTTCGAACTCGCGCATCTGGAACGAGGCGCGCACCAGGATGGCGATATCGTTGAGCGGCGTGCCGCTCCGCTGGTAGCGCTCGATCTCGTCGCCGATGGAGCGGGCCTCTTCCTCGGAATCCCAGGCGGAGGCGACGAACACCTTGTCCTCGTCGTCGGATTGCGGCAGGTCGGTGAACAGCGTCTTGCCGAGCCGTGCCTCGTTGTGGGCGATCAGGTGCGAGGCAGCGCCGAGGATATGGGCGGTGGAGCGATAGTTGCGCTCCAGCCGGATCACCTTGGCGCCCGGAAAGTCGCGCTCGTAACGCAGGATGTTGTCCACCTCGGCGCCGCGCCAGCCGTAGATCGACTGGTCGTCGTCGCCGACGCAGCAGATGTTGTGCGAGCCCTGCGCCAGAAGACGCAGCCAGAGATACTGGACGACGTTGGTGTCCTGATACTCGTCGACCAGAATGAACTGGAAGCGCTTGTGATAGTCGGCCAGCACGTCCGGGTTCTGGCGCAACAGCGTTACCGCTTCGAGCAGCAGGTCGCCGAAGTCGACGGCGTTCAGAACCTTGAGGCGCGCCTGATAGGCGGCGTAGAGCTCGCGGCCGCGTCCGTTGACATAGGCGCGCGCCTCGCCCTCGGGAATCTCGGAGGGACGCAGACCCTTGTTCTTCCAGCCGTCGAGGGCAGAGGCGAACTGACGGGCCGGCCAGCGCTTCTCGTCAATGCCATCGGCCTGGATCAGCTGCTTGATGAGGCGGAGCTGGTCGTCGGTGTCGAGGATGGTGAAGTTGCTCTTCAGGCCAACCAGTTCGGCATGCTTGCGCAGCATGCGGACGCCGATCGAGTGGAAGGTGCCGAGCCAGGGCATGCCCTCGACGACGCCCCCGACCAGATGGCCGACGCGCTCCTTCATCTCGCGCGCCGCCTTGTTGGTGAAGGTCACGGCCAGGATCTGCGAGGGGAAGGCGCGGCGCGTTGCCAGAATATGGGCGATGCGCGTCGTCAAGACGCGCGTCTTGCCGGTGCCGGCGCCCGCCAGCACCAGCACTGGGCCATCCAGCGTTTCGACTGCCTCGCGCTGCTCGGGGTTCATGCCCTGCAGGTAGCCGACGGCGCCCCCCGAGGGACGGGCGGCAGCCATGGCGCGGGCGGCAATGCCCAGCGAGGGGGAGGCGTCGAAATCGGTGTCGTCGTGATTCTGGGAAGCAGTCATGACGAGAACAATAAAGCAACAGCGCGCCGGGTGCGAGACTGCTTTCCATTTTCGGGCGTCGATCGCTCAGAGCCCCTTGATCCGTTCGAGCCAGGCGTCCTCGTCGATCACCTCGATGCCGAGTTCGGCGGCCTTGGTGAGCTTGGAGCCGGCGCCGGGGCCGGCGACCACCAGGTCGGTCTTCTTCGACACCGAGCCGGCCACCTTGGCGCCCAGGCGCTCGGCGGTGGCCTTGGCCTCGTCGCGGGTCATCTTCTCCAGTGAACCGGTGAACACCACGGTCTTGCCGGCCACCGGGCTATTGGTGGTGACCGGCGCCTCGGCGTCGAGCGGCGTGATCTTGGAGAGCAGCGCGTCGATGGCGGCGAGGTTGCGGTCCTCGCCGAAGAAGTCGGTCAGCGCCTCGACCACAACGGCGCCGACGCCGTCGATGGCGTCGAGCTCGGCCAGCGTTTCCGGATCGCGAGCGGCAGCCTTCTTCATCGCGTCGTAGAAATGATCCCATGAGCCGTAGGCGCGGGCCAGGAGCTTGGCGTTGCCTTCGCCGATATGGCGGATGCCCAGCCCGAAGATCAGCCGATGCAGGTCGATCCGCCGCCGCGCCTCGATGCTCTCGAACAGATTTCGCACCGACGTGGCGCCGAAGCCGGGGAAGTTGGCGAGGCGATTGAGGCCGGTGGCCTCGCGCTCCGCCAGCGTGAAGATGTCGACCGGCGTGCGGATGCAGAGATGTTCGTCCTCCAGGGCGTGGAAGAATTCGATCTGCTTGTCGCCGAGGCCCTCAATGTCGAAAGCCTGACGCGCGACGAAATGCTTGAGGCTTTCCACCTGCTGGGCCGGGCAGATCAGGCCGCCGGTGCAGCGGCGCACCGCGTCGATCTTGCCGGTCTTTTCATTGATCTCTCGGGTGGCGTGGCTGTGACAGCGCGGACAGACGGTCGGGAAGGCATAGGGCACAGCGTCGGCTGGGCGCCGTTCGATGACCACGTCAACCACCTGCGGGATGACGTCGCCGGCCCGCTGGATCACCACCGTGTCGCCGACACGGATGTCGCGGCCGTCGCGCAGCGGCAAGCCGTCCTGGCCAATGCCCTTAATGTAGTCCTCATTGTGCAGCGTGGCGTTGGAGACGACGACGCCGCCTACCGTTACTGGCTCCAACTTGGCGACCGGCGTCAGCGCGCCGGTGCGGCCGACCTGGATCTCAATGGCCTTGACGGTGGTGGACGCGCGCTCGGCCGGGAACTTGTGGGCAGTGGCCCAGCGCGGCGAGCGCGAGCGGAAGCCGAGCCGTTCCTGTAGAGCGAGACTGTCGACCTTATAGACCACGCCGTCGATGTCATAGCCGAGGTCGGCGCGCTGGCTTTCGATCAACTGGTAATGAGCGAACAGCTCTTCTTCCGAGTGGCAGCGCACCATCAGCGGGTTGACGACGAAGCCCCATTTTTCGAAGCGCTTTACCGCCTCATATTGCGTCTGTGCCAGTGGCTCTGAGAGGTCGCCCCAGGCATAGGCGAAAAAGGACAGCGATCGATCCTCCGTCACCTTCGGGTCGAGCTGGCGCAGCGAGCCGGCGGCGGCGTTGCGCGGGTTGGCGAACAGCTTGCCGCTCTCGTTCATCATCCGCTCGTTGAGGGCGGCGAAATCGGCCTTCTTCATGTAGACCTCGCCGCGTACCTCGACCACGTCGGGGGCGCCGGCTGGCAGTTCGTTGGGGATTTCGGCGATCGTGCGGACGTTGGCCGTCACGTTCTCGCCCGTCGTGCCGTCGCCGCGCGTCGCCGCCGTGACGAGCCGGCGGTCCACGTAGCGCAACGACATGGACAGGCCATCGATCTTCGGCTCGGCGGTGAAGACCGGCGTCTCGGTGGCGCCGAGAAAGTTCCTCACCTGCTTGACGAAATCGTGCAGGTCGGCCTCGCTGAACAGGTTGTCGAGCGACAGCATCGGCCTGACGTGGCGAACCTCAGAGAAGGTCTCAGAGACGGGGGCTCCCACCGTGAGCGACGGCGAATCGGAGCGGACGAGTTCGGGAAAACGCGCCTCGATTTCGCGGTTGCGGGCGCGCAGCGCGTCGTAGTCGGCGTCGGAAATCTCCGGCGCGTCCTTGCCGTGGTAGAGTTGGTCGTGGTGGGCGATCTCGGCGGCGAGGCGCTGAAGCTCGGCGGCGGCCTCGTCCTGCGTGAGGTCGTCCACGGGGATGGAGGTGGTTTCAGCCGACATCGCGCGTCTCCCGTTGGGGCTCGTTCCTGGCTCGGTTAAAGCCGAATATTCAGGCGGCGCGCAAGGTCTCAAAAGGCGGCGACAGCGGTCGTCACCATCAACGCACCGGCGAAGGCGGCGAGCACCCCGGCGGTGGCCTTGTTGACGGCGCCGTCGCCGACGTAACGCCGGCCGAGGCGCCCAATGATGAGGCCGGCCAGCCCCCAGACCACCGTCGCGAAGGCGATGGCGGCGATTATTCCGGCGACTAATGCCGGTGATGGCAGCCCCGGTGGCAGGATGGCAAAGGCGAGGACCAGCGCCTTGGGGTTGATCAGCGTGATGAGAAACACCCGGCGCGTCGGCACCGCCGTCCCGGCTGAGGAATCGGCACGCCACAGCTTGATGGCCGACAGGGCGAGTGCTGCCGACGCCAGGAGCTTGAGAAAGGGAGCGGCGGCCGGCGCGGTCTCGGTGAGTACGTTGGCTCCGAGGCCGAGCACGGTCAGCGCCAGCCCATAGGCGGCCAGCGCGGCCCCCACCGCGCCCGTGAGGCGGCCGAGGCCGTCGGTTGCCGTCGCGGCGGCGACCAGCGCGTTGGTCGGGCCGGGCAGCAGCAGGAGCAGCAGGGCGGTGGACAGGGTGGCGGCAAGCGTCATGACGATAGCCCCGATAAAGGTCACTCCGGATGCCATGTTTCTTGCTCGGAAAAAAGGGGCAACGGCCATGTGTGGAATGGTCAATTATGTCTTAATCCCCGTTTCCCTGTGGCGTTGCGATTTGCTAAGTCTTCCGGAAGCGGCGGTGGCGCCATGGTGCGATCCTTGCACGGCGGTGCCCAGGCCGGTTGGAACGTGGCGCGGCGGATATCGAGTGACGCCATCGCTCCAAGGGTGGGTAAACGGGAGCCAAGACGCTGAATTCGCTGTATTTCGGTATCGGATTCACAGTCATCCTGGCGCTCCTCGTGGCGCTGGTCGGGCCGCTGTTTGTCGACTGGACGGCCTACCGGGCGGCTTTCGAGACGGAGGCGGCGCACGTTCTGGGACACAAGGTGTCTGTTCGTGGGACAGCCGACGCCAGCCTGTTGCCCTATCCCTCGCTGTCCTTCTCCGATGTGGTGATCGGCGACGACCCTAACGCGCCGCTGATGACCGTCGGCCGCTTCAACATGGAAATCGAGCTGTTTCCGCTCTTGTCGGGCGAAATCCACGTCACCGAGATGCAGGTGGTTCAGCCCGAACTCAACGTTCGCATCGACGACAACGGTGCCTTCGAATGGATGGCCGCGGAGACGGGCATCGGCATCAACCCGAGCCGGGTCATGCTGTCGGGCGTCGACATCCAGGACGGTCGTCTGGTCATCGCCGACGCGCGGCATAGCCAGCCGGTGGTGGTCGACGGCATCGAGGCCCGCCTCGACGCCCCGGCGCTGGCCGGCCCCTACAAGGTCGAGGGCACGGCGCGGGCGGCTGGCGACACGTTCACCATCAAGGCGGCGACCGGTGCGGCGGACGGCAAGGGCGGCTTCGCGCTCAAGGCCAATGTGCGCTCGGCGTCCCACCCGGTGGTCGCCAATTTCGACGGGCAGCTGAAGTTCGCCAACCACAGACCGACCTGGGCGGGCAAGGCGACGCTCGATCGCGTCATCGCCAAGAACGACAAGGCGACCTTGCCCTGGTCGCTGAATGCCGATCTCGACGTTTCCAACCGGGCGGTGCTGGCGAGGGCGCTGGAATTTCGCTACGGCGCGGAAGAACGGCCGTTCACCATTTCCGGTGTCGCGACGCTGGATCTCGCGGCGGCTCCGAGCTTCGAGGCCGTGCTGTCGGCCCGGCAGATCGACCTCGACCGCACGCTTGGCGAGGGACCGGACAAGCCGGTTGCCTTCAACGAAGCGCTTGCCGCCTTTGGCGCGACCATCGCCGGCCTGCCGGTGCCCAGCGTGCCCGGCCGCATCGGCTTCGACATTCCCGGTGTGGTGGTTGGCGGCAGCATCATCTCCGACCTCAGGGCCGATCTGGTGACCGCCCCCTCGGGCTGGACGGTCGATACGCTGGAGGCGACGCTGCCGGGCAAGTCGTCGCTGACGGCCAGTGGTCAGCTCACCACGGCGCCGACCATCGGCTTCAACGGCGATGTCACGCTCGCCTCCGATCAGCCGGGAACGCTGATTGCCTGGTGGGCGCCCAATCGGCCGAAGGTCGGCCTCGATCCTTTCCGTCTTTCCGCCAAGGTGGCTGCCTCGGCGGACGGGCTGGCGTTGGAAAACGTCGAGGCCCATCTCGACGAGGGCAAGGTGAGCGGTTCGCTGGACTTCGTTCCCGGCGCGGCCAGCCGCAAGCCGCGCCTGACGATGGCACTTGATGCCGATCAGTTGAGACTGTCCGACGTTGAGACGGTGGCCGGCCTCGCGACGGGGCAGGGCGGCGGCGGCGGCACCGATATCGTGGTCAAGGCGGCCATCGGCACGCTGATTGCCGGTGACGCGCGCGCCGAGGGCTTCGACGTGTCGGCTTCGCTGGTCGATTCCACGCTCGACGTCGACCGCCTGTTCGTCCGTTCGCTGTCGGGTGCCCGCGTCACGGCGGCCGGTACCATCCGCGACGTGACGACGACGCCGGACGGTTCGATCCAGATGCGCGTCTCGGCCGAGAAGCTGGACGGCATCGCCGATCTCGCCCGCGCACTGATCCCCGACACGCCGGCGGCGGCCTTTCTCCGCGATGCCGCCCCGCATCTCGGGCCGGCGAGCCTTGAGGGCACGGTGCAGGCCAAGGCGTCGGGCGAGGGCACCGACCTCAAGGTGGAGCTGAACGGTTCGGCCGCCGCCACCAACATTCGCGGCGAACTCGCCTTCAAGGGCCGGGTCGACACCTGGGACGCTGCCGACATTTCCACCGACATCAGCCTCACCGGCCCCAACGGCGCCGAGCTGATGCGCCAGTTCGGCCTCGCGGTGCCGGATGTCGGCCGGCCGGGGGCGGGCAGCCTGACGCTGTCGGCCATGGGCAAGCCCAAAGATGGTCTCGCCGTGGTGCTGCGCGGCGCCATGGGGCCGACCGAGGTGACGCTCAACGGCGCGGCGACGCTGAAACGCGGCGCTCATCCGAGCGCCGAGCTCGACCTTGATCTCAGGTCGCCGGACGTCAGCTCGCTCCTGGTATTGTCGGGCAATATCATGCAGGGGGTCATCGGTTCGACGCCGGCCGATGTGGCCGCCCATCTGTCGATCGGCAACCGCAAGGTCCTGGTCAACCGCATCGAAGGCAAGTTCGACGAGGTGCCGACCGTTGGCGACGTCGCCATCGACTTCGCACCCAACGTACCGAAGGTGACCGGCAACCTGTCCTTCGACGAAGGAACGCTCGCCGGCCTCGGCGAGGCCATTCTCGGACCGGCGTCCTTCGATTTCCCGATTGTCGAGAGCCGCAATCCCTGGCCGGAAGCGCCGTTCGGCCCAGCGCTGATCGACGGCTTCGACACCGATCTCGCCCTGAAGTTCGGCCGGCTCGACATCGAGGGCGGACCGGCGGCAAAGGGCGTGTCGCTGTCGCTGGCCAGCAATGCCTCGGGCACCGGGCTCGACGGCATCCAGGCGACGCTGGCCGGCGGCAAGCTCTCGGGCGACCTGATGATCAAGCGCGATCTCGACGGTACAGCCGGCGTTTCCGGCACGCTGCGCCTCAAGGGCGCGGCGGCCGAGGAACTTGCCTGGCGGCGCGACGATCGGCCGATGGTGACCGGCGCCTTCAGCATCGATGCTCAGGTCAACGCCACGGGACGGACGCTGGCCGGCTGGATGTCGTCGCTGACCGGCGGCGGCAGCTTCTCGCTGCAGAACGGCCGGCTCGCCCACATGACGACGCGGGCCTTCGACCAGGTGATTCGGCTGGCGGATGCCGGCAAGGAACTCAGCGAAGATCGCATCCGGCAGGCCTTCACCGACAATGTCGACATGGGCGATCTCGCTTTCGACCGGCTCGATGCCGCCTTCACGCTGGCCGGTGGCACGCTCAGGGCACCCAACATCGTGGTGATGGGCAAGGACGGCGGAACGAGCGGTTCGGCGACGGTGGATCTTGCGCGCGCCAGCGTCGACAGCGAATGGCGCCTTTCCCTCGACGCCGGCGACGCGGCGGCCGGCGGCGGCGTGCCGCAGGTGTCGGTGCTGTTCAAGGGGCCGATCGACAATCCATCCCGCCGCATCGACGTGACCGGTTTCGCCTCCTATCTCGGCATCCGTGCTCTCGAAAAGGAGACACAGCGCGTGCTGACCATGCAGGCCGACATTCTCGAACGCGAGCTTCTGTCGCGGCAGGTGCTGCGCGACCGCGAGGCGCTCGACCGGCGCAATCAGGCGATGCTGGCGGCGCGCGAACGGGCAGCCGCGGCGGCGCTGGCCGAGAAGGCCAAGGCGGCGGCGTTGCTGGCCGTGCAAAAGGCGAAGGCGGAAAAGCCGGCTCCCGCCGACCCGCTCGACGCCATTGGAAAAATTCTGGAGAAAGGAGCGTCGGCTCCCACCCAACCCGGCACCAAGCTGAAGCAACTGCCAAGCGCCGACGTCGGCCTACCGCCCGGCGGCGTGACAGGGACCGCGCCATGAGCCCATCGTCCGACCGCCCCGACCGCCCCGGCCGCCATCGCCGTCCCAAGCCGACCACGCGCCCCGCCACGCCCGATGACGTCAAGGTCATCGCCGGCTTCATTCGGTCGCTGGCCGCCTACGAGAACCTGTCGGAGAAAATGGTGGCGACGCCGGAGGATTACGCCGCCGCCTTCTTCGGCGACAATCCGCGCGTCTTCTGCGAACTGGGCTTCGTCGGCGACAAACCGGCCGGCATCGCCGTCTGGTTCTATTCCTTCTCGACCTTCCTCGGCCGGCACGGGCTCTATCTCGAAGATATTTTCGTCGATCCGGCGGCGCGCGGGCAGGGCGTCGGCAAGGCGCTGTTCGCCCGGCTCGCCCGTCGCTGCATCGATGAGGGACTCGGCCGCTTCGAATGGACAGTGCTCGACTGGCCGCTCAACGATAGTTGGGTGCCGGTGCGCATGGGGCGCGAGGCGATCGAAAAGCTGGCGAAGGAATGCCCATGAGCCGACCGTTTCTCGACATCGTGGTCGCCATGGCGGAAAATGGCGTCATCGGCCGCGATGGCGACATGCCCTGGCATCTGTCGACCGACCTCAAGTATTTCAAGAAGCTGACACTCGGCCGCCCCATGGTGATGGGCCGCAAGACCTTCCAATCGATCGGCAAGCCGCTGCCCGGTCGCGAGACCTTCGTGGTATCGCGCGATCCGGCGTTCAAGCCGGACGGCGTCACGGTGCTCGGCGATCTCGACGCCGCGCTCGATGCCGCCACGGCGAGTGCCGAGGCGAAGGGTGCCCCGTCTGTCGTGGTGGCTGGCGGTGGTGCGCTCTATGCGGCGGCGATCGGCCGCGCCGATCGCCTCTATGTCACGCGCGTCGCCGCCTCGCCGGAGGGCGACACGCACTTTCCGCCGATCGATCCGGCACTCTGGAAGCTGGACGCCGCCGAGCCGATGGTGCGCGGCGAACGCGACAGCGCCGATGCGATCTTCGAGACCTGGGTTCGGCTCCGCTGACCCTTATCGAAAGAATCGCTCACGGATGGTTGATCGGTGACGCTCCACACCCCAAATGGCGTTCGATCTGTATGCGCATTGATGACAGGGGCCTCGCCACCTATGATCGCCGCGACAGACGAAGCCGGAACGTTTCCGGTTGGGCGGTTTGCCTGACCGATAGGGAGCGTTCCCGATTTTCATATTCGCAGGAAGGGACCCATATGCCCTGGAGCAATCAGAGTGGTGGCGGCGGCTGGAAAGGCGGCGGCAATGGACCGTGGGGGCAGCCGCCCCGGGGACCGCAGGGCGGCGGTAACGAGCCCCCCGATCTCGAGGAGTTGCTCCGGCGCGGACAGGACAAGATCCGGCGTCTGCTTCCTGGCGGTGGTGGCCGCTCGGGACCGGGCGAGCCTACCGGCCTCATGACGGCGCTGCCGTTCATCGCCATCGCCGCCGTCGGCTTCTGGCTTTATGAAAGCATCTATGTCGTCCAGCCGGACGAGGTCGGCGTCGAGCTGCTGTTCGGCAAGGTCAAGCCGGAGCTCAACGAGCCGGGCATCCATTTCGCCTTCTGGCCGATCGAGCAGGTGGAAACGCCGGCTCTGCTCAAGGAAAACCAGGAAGTCATGGGCGGCGCCGCGGCGGCCGGCAACGACTCGATCATGCTGTCGGGCGATCAGAACCTCGTCAGCGTCGAGTTCTCGGTGCTCTGGCGGATTTCCGACCCCATCAAGTATCTGTTCCGCGTCGCCGAACAGCCAGACCTCGTCCGCAAAGTGTCGGAATCGGTGATGCGTGAAGTGGTTGGCCGCACCCGCGCTGACGAGTTCCGCACCACCGGCCGCGAGGTGGCCCAGACGGCGGTACGCGAACGCATTCAGCAGACACTCGACGCCTATAACGCCGGTGTTTCGATCACCGCCGTCAACGTCACGCGCGCCGATCCGCCGCTGGAAGTGCAGGACGCTTTCGGCGAGGTGCAGCGCGCCCAGCAGGATCAGGACAAGTTCAAGCAGGACGCCCAGGCCTACGCCAACAAACGGCTCGGCGAGGCACGTGGCGAGGCGTCGCAGATCCGTGAGGGTGCGCTCGGCTATCGTGATCAGGTGATCGCAGAGGCGACCGGTGGCGCGCAGCGCTTCACGTCGGTGAGGGCGTGTTCTCCAAGACCAACAAGGTGATCCTCGACAGCGGCTCCACGCAGGGCGTGCTGCCCTATCTGCCGCTGCCCGAAGTCGGGCGTCCGACGACGAGCCCCTCCAGCACGGGAGCCGCCCAGTGATGCGCACGATCGCTTTGCCCTTCGTCCTGATCGCCCTCGTGGTCCTCGCGCTGATCGTCTATTCGGCGACGTTCATCGTCACGGAACGCGATCAGGCCATCCAGCTTCGCTTTGGTGAGATCCAGCGAGTGATCACCAAGCCAGGCATCTATTTCAAACTGCCGACCAACATGGTCGACACTGTGCAAATCGTCGACAAGCGACTCAACACGCTCGAGATTGACAACAACGTCGTGCAGGTCCGTGACAGCCGCCAGTATGTGGTGGATGCCTTCGCGGCCTACCGCATCGTCGATGTGAAGGCCTTCCGCGAAAGCGTCACCGGCAACATGGCCATCGCGGAGACGCGTCTCAGGACGCGGCTCGATTCGGCGCTGCGCCGCGTTTATGGCACGCGCTCGTTTGGCGATGCCCTGTCGGAAGAACGCGCGGCGATGATGAAGGAAGTGGCGGACTTCGTCCGTCCGGAGGCGGCCAACCTCGGCATCGAAATCGTCGAGCTCAGGATCCGCCGTACCGAGCTGCCGAACAACGTTCTCGAGCAGACCTATGACCGCATGCGCTCGGAGCGCCTCGCCGAGGCCGCCGAGCTCAGGGCCGAGGGTACGCAGGAAGCCGCTCGCATCCGCGCCGAGGCCGACCGCCAGGCGACGGTGCTGCTCGCCGAGGCGCGGCGCGACGCCGACATCCTGCACGGCGAGGGCGATGCCGAACGCAACCGCATCTTCGCCGAGGCCTATGGCGCCGACAAGAGCTTCTTCGAGTTCTACCGGTCGATGCAGGCCTACGCGGCATCGCTGGCCAATGGCACGACCATGCTGCTCAAGCCGGACTCGGAGTTCTTCCGCTACTTCCGCGGACCGACCGGGTCTCTGCCCGAGGTGTCGACACCGGCCGCACAGGTCCAACCGTGAGGTCGCCTTGAACGACTTCCTGGTCGCCGTCGGTCTGATGGCCGTCCTCGAGGGGCTGCTCTACGCGGCAGCCCCTTCACTGATGCGCAAGGGCATCCGCCAGATGCTCGAGGCATCCGATTTCTGGCTCAGGACCGGCGGTGTCGCCGCCATGGCGGCGGGCGTCGCCGTCGTCTGGGCGGTGCGGGGCGGCTGAAACCTCTCGCACCATTGGACGTTAAAGTGATGATTCCAGGTATAGGGAAGCCTCTGCAAGAGAGTCCGGAACTACGGATAAGTGACTGAATTTAAAAGAAAATGAAGAACTTCGCAGATTGATTCAGGTGATGCGATCTTCATGATCTGAGTCAGGGTGAGGTTCTTCAAGCATCCTGAACGGTGTTCGCCTGCGATCGTCCGCAGGCGGTCTACCAAAGATGGCCACGCCAAGAGTCCATGGTGCCTTCTACCCCGTTCAGCCTGTGGTTTCGGGGCGGCGGCATGGCTGCCGTTATGAGTGGTTGTGGGGCGTGTGGATCGTGCGAGAGGCGGTTGGTGTCCTGAGGGCGAACCGGAATTCACGGGCATGAGCGCGTCATTTCCCACCTTGATGAACCGTTGGCCTGCCGACGAGCGAACCGGATACGCCGAGATGGCCCAGAGCTGACGCCCGTCTCTGCAAGAGATTCTGGAAAACCGCCTAAATAACTGAATTTAAACGAATATGCCGAGCTTCATATCCTGATTCAAGTGGGATCCTCTTCATCGTCTGATTCAGGGTGAAGTCCTTCCGGCATCGCAAGCGGGGTTTGTCTCCATCCGTGAAACGGATTATGACTTTGCCGAATGCGTGGGGTGCGATCCTTCGATCGCGCTGCCCGGAACAGAGGCCTTTCGGTCTTTGTTATCGGCTTTTGTTTTAGTGTCCGCGGCCTCCGGGGAGCCTGCCGTTTCTCGGATCTACGCGCCAGGGGAGGAAGACCTTATGGTCTCATGGAACAGGACAGTGCCGGGTGCCGGATGGCGACGCGGACCGGGGCTCGCGGCGCTGACGCTCGCGGCTGCGCTCGCCCTTTCGGGCGTCGGGCCTGCCACTGCCGAGCAAGGACCGGCTTCGGTTGCCGATCTCGCCGAGAAGTTGCTCGGGGCCGTGGTGAACATCTCGACCACGCAGACGGTGGCCGAGACGCGGCAGGTGCCGCTGCCGCAGGTGCCGGAAGGCTCCCCCTTCCAGAACTTCTTTGACGAATTCTTCGACAAGAATGGCAACGGCAAAGGTGGCGACAACGGCGGTGGCAATGGCGGTGCCGATAATGGCGGCGGCGCCGATAATGGCGATGGTGG
Organism: Pseudomonadota bacterium; assembly: GCA_018262505.1. Taxonomy (GTDB): domain Bacteria; phylum Pseudomonadota; class Alphaproteobacteria; order Rhizobiales; family Pleomorphomonadaceae; genus Pleomorphomonas. The sequence continues at coordinate 12,011 of JAGSYV010000066.1, read as the reverse complement.
CGGCGACGAGGGCGGCACCGATCAAGGCGGCGATCCGCACAAGGTGCAGTCGCTCGGTTCGGGTTTCGTCATCGATTCCTCCGGCATCATCATCACCAACAACCATGTGATCGAGGACGCCGACGAGATCGTCGCCAACTTCTCCGACGGCTCCAAGCTGAAGGCGGAATTGATCGGGCGTGACGCCAAGACCGACCTGGCTGTTCTGCGCGTCAAGCCGGACAAGCCGCTCACCGCCGTGAAGTTCGGCGACAGCGAGCATATGCGCGTCGGCGACTGGGTGATGGCGATCGGCAATCCGTTCGGTCTCGGTGGCACGGTGACCACCGGCATCATCTCGGCGCGCAATCGCGACATCAATTCCGGTCCCTACGACAATTACATTCAGACCGACGCGGCCATCAACCGGGGCAACTCCGGCGGCCCGCTGTTCAACGAGGTCGGCGAGGTCATCGGCATCAACACGGCCATCATCTCGCCGTCGGGCGGCTCGATCGGCATCGGCTTTGCCATCCCCTCGGAGATCGCGATCGGCGTTGTCGATCAGCTGCGTGAATTTGGCGAGACCCATCGCGGCTGGCTTGGCGTCAACATTCAGGAAGTGACCGACGATCTGGCCGAAAGCCTCGGCATTGCCAGCCCGCAGGGCGCCCTGGTTGCCGGTGTGACCGACGGCGGGCCGGCCGCTGTGGCCAAGGTCGAGCCGGGCGACGTCATCGTCGCCTTCGACGGGCACCCCATCAAGACCATGCGTGAGCTGCCGCGCCTCGTTGCCAACACGGCGGTGGGCAAGGAAGTGCCGATCAAGCTGATCCGCAAGGGCAAGGAACTGACGCTTCCAGTCACGCTCGGTCGCCTGGAGGAGGGCGATAAGGTCACCGCTGCCAAGAACGAGCAGCCCAAGGCCGAGCCGCCCAAGGACCAGACGAAGGTGCTTGGCCTGACGCTCGGGGCGCTCGATGACGGCTCCCGCGAGAAATATCACTTCAACGCCGAGGTGAAGGGCGTTGTGGTCACTGGTGTCGATCCGTCGAGCACGGCGGCCGAAAAGGGCATCGCGGCCGGCGATCTGATCGTCGAGGTGGCGCAGGAAGAGGTTCTCTCTCCCGAGGATGTCACCAAGACGGTGGACAAGCAGAAGACGATGGGCCGCAAATCGGTGCTGCTGCTGATCTCCAACGCTGGCGGTGACCTGCGCTTCATCGCGGTGAAGATCGACTGACGGACGCGGTCTGCTGAAATGAAAACAACGACGGCCGGTCCGCAGGGGCCGGCCGTTTTCGTTGGTCGTGCACCGTGGACGCAATCCGTCTCAGTCGGCCGGGCGACTTACCAGCGCGATGTCGATGTTGCGCTCGGGGTAGAAATCGTCGGCCGTCAGTTCAAAGGTGGTCGGGCCGGTTTTCTTGACGCCGGTGCCGCAGAAGGAAACCAGCGTGTCAGTGTTGCCCTTATCGACCGTCAGGTGAAAATGGCCGATGGTGCCGCCCCAGTTGGCACCGGTGGTCAGCACGTAGGAAATCCAGCTCTCCTGGAGATAGGCATCCGCGGTCCGGGCGACATCCATCTGCTTGGTGACCGCCTTGAGGAAACTGTCGTCGAAGCAATAGCGCTGCTTCTCGCGGTCGAAGTCATCGCCGGTAAACGGCGCGTTCTCGTCGGGGCCGATGAAGTTGAGGCCGGCGGTCGCGCCGACGCTCGGCGTATAGCGGTGGGCGACGCGAATGTCGCGACCGGCCGGGAAGGTGGTGCGCCACCAGTAGGTGGTCTTGAGCTTCCAGACCGGCACGTAGTCGGTCTTCCAGCCGCTACCATCATCATAATCCATTGATATGATGATGCCGCGCTCGATCCAATCGGCGAGTAGGTCCTTGGACAGGGCGGCGAGCGCCTTGCCGGTGGCGTCGCCGAAGGGCAGCAACGGGATGCTGTGATCCTTGAGTTCCTGGGTAACGTCGACGTCGACGGCGAAGACATGACGGTCAACCTCCGGCTTCACCGGCTGGCCGTCGACCGCCACCGAGAAGTTCATGAAGTTGTCGGAGTCCGGATTGGGAACCGACACGACGAAGTCGCCACTGCCCTCGATATCCGGCATGGGGAAGGCGACCACGGTCGTTCGGTCGCCGTCACCACCATTGTGGAAGACATAGTCGACACGCACTTCCTTCGGCGAAATGTAGAGATCCTCGCTCTGCATCGTCACGTCGTCGGCGGAGACGAAGGTCAGGCCGCCGGCGGCCAGTTCCGCCATGGTGTCATTAGCATGAGCGATGGGCATCCCCGTCAGCAAGGCGGCGACCCCGAAGGCGGGCAGTCTCATCATACGGCGACCTCGGCCTTGATGTGCGGATGCGGATCATAGCCCTCGATGGTGACGTGCTCGAATCGGAAATCGCGGACGTCGGTTATCCCTTCGGCGAGCTTCAGCCGGGGCAGAGGGCGTGGCGACCGCGTCAGCTGCAGGCGCGCCTGGTCGAGATGGTTGCGGTAGAGATGGGCGTCGCCGAGCGTGTGCACGAAGTCGCCGGGCTCCAGGCCGGTTGCCCGCGCCATCATGGCGGTGAGCAGTGCATAGGAGGCGATGTTGAACGGCACGCCGAGGAACACGTCGGCCGAGCGCTGGTACATCTGGCAGGAGAGGCGGCCGTTCGCGACATAGAACTGGATGAGAAGATGGCAGGGCGGCAGTGCCATCTTCGGCACGTCGGCCGGGTTCCAGGCGGTGACGATCATACGCCGCGAGTCGGGATTGCGGCGGATCGTCTCCTGCACCTCGGCGATCTGGTCGATGGTGCCGCCATCCGGCTTCGGCCAGGAGCGCCACTGGTGACCGTAGACGGGGCCGAGGTCGCCGCGCTCGTCAGCCCATTCGTCCCAGATGGAAACGCCGTTGTCCTTCAGGTACTTGATGTTGGTATCGCCCTGAAGGAACCAGATCAGTTCGTGGACGATCGACTTGATGTGCAGCTTCTTGGTCGTCAGCAGTGGGAAACCGTCGGCGAGGTTGAAGCGCATCTGGTGGCCGAACACCGACAGCGTGCCGGTGCCGGTACGGTCTTCCTTGGCGGTGCCGGTGTCGAGGATGAGCTTCAGAAGGTCGAGATACTGCTGCATGACGGTCCGCTTGCTGGCGTGGGGCAGGGGGAGACTAGCCGGAGTCGCGCGGCGAGTCAGCCGTTGACCGCCCGTAATGGGGCCAGATCGTTTGCCGCCTCTTCACAGGCGGCCCGCTTCACCCTATATGTCTTCCTGCCGGAGCAATCCGGCTATGGTGATAAACGAACTGCGCAATAAACCATTCGGACCCGGGGGCGGTACCCGGCGCCTCCACCCAAGTCCTTGCGAGCCACTTTGTGGGCAAGGCCTTCGGCGGGGGCGCGCCGCGTAATGCGGTGCCCAAACTGGGAATCAAGTCCTGAGGGGTAGCACTTTCAGGCGGGGTTCGGAGGCACCTGGCAACAGAAGCCTCCACTTAATTCCCTTCCGACCAGTTCTATCTTTTGCGTGCTTGCCGCGATGCGCCGCGAGGCCGTTTACACCTTTGCGCCCGATGCACTAGACTGTCGGCCAGACGACGCGGCCGATTGGTCGCCCCGCGATTTTGCTCAAGGCGGAGCCTCAATGCCCAAGGACATGATCCGTTACGACGTTCTGGCTCAGGAGGCCTTCCGCGGCCTGGTGAAAAAGGTGCTCACCGAGGTGGCGCACGCCGGCCTGCCGGGCGAACATCATTTCTATATCATCTTCGATACCCGGGCGCCGGGCGTGCGTATTTCCAGCCGCCTCAAAGAACGCTACCCGGATGAGATGACCATCGTCATCCAGCACCAGTATTGGGAGCTGCTGGTGAACGAGACGAGCTTCGAGATCGGTCTGTCGTTCTCCGGCGTGCCCGAGAAGCTGGTGGTGCCGTTCGCATCGATTCGCGGCTTCTTCGATCCGTCGGTGGAATTCGCGGTACAGTTCCCGCTGGTCGACGAGAGCGGCAACGCCGCCGACATGCCCGAGGAAGGCCCGCTCAAGGCGATCGGCCCGGCAAGTGGCGAGGTCAAGGCCGCGCCACGCCCGGCGGCCAAGGCGCCTGCGGCCAAAGCGCCGGCGCTCAAGCCCGTCGAGGCAGCGAAGAAGCCTGCAACGACGACGAAGACGGACGACAAGCCGGCCGATGAGCCCAAGGGGCCGACGGTGGTTTCCCTCGACGCTTTCCGCAAGAAACCCTGAGCCGGCCATGGGCGACCTCGTCAACCTTCGCCGGGCGCGCAAGGACCGCGATCGCCGCCGCCGCGAGGACGAGGCGGCGGAGAACCGCGCCAAGTTCGGCCGCGCTAAGGTGGAAAAGCTGACGGCCAAGGCGCAGGGCGCGCTGGAGGCGCGACGGCTCGACGGTCATCGCCTGGAATCTCCCGCCGATCCGGACTCGGATTCGGACGCCTCGACATGAACGTCAAGCGGTCGCTGTCGCTGGCCGGCCACCGAACCAGCCTGGCGCTGGAGCCGGAGTTCTGGGCAGCGGCCGAGCGTCTTGCCGAACAGCGGGGCCAAAGCCTCTCCGCCTTCGTTCTCGACATCGACCGGACGCGCGGCGAGCGCAATCTGGCCAGCGCCGTCCGCGTGGCCGTGCTTGCCGACCTGACTGCGCCGGAGGGCATCGCTCCTTTTTCCTGATCCTCCTCATTTCGAGTTTGGGCCCATCTTGGTCGACCTTTCCCTGCATCTTCTGACGGCGCTGTTCTTCGCCGCCTTCGTCGCCGGTTTCATCGATTCGATTGCCGGTGGCGGTGGGCTCATCACCGTGCCGGCACTGATGCTGGCCGGCTTTTCGCCGATTCAGTCGCTCGGCACCAACAAGCTGCAATCGCTGTTCGGCTCGGCGTCGGCGACGCTGGCCTATACGCGGGCAGGGCAGGTCGATCTCAGGTCGCAGTTGCCGATGGCGCTGATGTCGGGCGGCGGCGCGGTGCTGGGGGCATTGCTCGCCACCGTGCTGCCGGGCGACTGGCTCAAGATCGCCATGCCGGTGATGCTGATCGCCATCGCCGTCTACTTCGCCTTCAAGCGCGGCCTCAACGATCAGGATCGCCATGCCCGGATGGCGCCTTTCCTGTTCACACTGACCTTCGTGCCGGTGATCGGCTGCTACGATGGGCTGTTCGGACCGGGCACCGGTTCGTTCTTCATGCTGGGCTTCGTGTCGCTGGCCGGCTTCGGCCTTCTCAAGGCGACGGCGCATACCAAGCTCTTGAATTTCGCCAGCAACGTCGGTGGCTTCCTGGTGTTCCTGCTGTCGGGCGTGGTGTTCTGGAAGCCCGGCCTCGTCATGGGCGTCGGCCAGTTCCTGGGCGCCCAGATCGGCTCGCGGCTCGCGGTCCGGGGCGGCGCCAAGATCATCCGGCCGCTCCTGGTGATCACCTGCATCGGCCTCGCCATCCGCCTGCTGGCCGATCCAGCCAACCCGGTCAGGATGTGGGTGATGGGGTTATAACTAGCCCTATATCCGTGTTGTGCCTCTTTCTGCCTGAGGTCCTCTGCCTGCGCAGAGGATGACAAAATTATATATAAATAACATATGGATAGGTTGTCATCCTACGCGAAGGCGTAGGACCTCAGGCAGAATATGGCATGGGGTCGATATAGTGCGTGCCCTTACTAAAACGGGCAAACTGAAACGGCCCTAAGCCGCTGCGAATTCGTCCTTCGCGAAGCCTTGCAGGTAGAGCACGGCGGTGAGGTCGGCGTAGCGGATCGACACCTGAGCGGCTTCTGCCACCTTCGGCTTGGCGTGGAAGGCGACGCCGAGGCCGCTTTCGTTGATCATGTCGAGATCGTTGGCGCCGTCACCGATTGCTACCGTCTCATGATGGGCAAGGCCGCGCGCTTTACGAAGCTCGATCAGCGTCGCGAGCTTGGCTTGCTTGCCGAGGATCGGTTCGGCGACGAGGCCTGAGAGCTTGCCGCTCTCGGTCATCAGGCAATTGGAGCGGTCCTCGTTGAAGCCGATCATGTCACGGATGCGATCGGTGAACAGCGTGAAGCCGCCGGACACCAGCGCGGTATAGGCACCGTGCGCCCGCATGGTGCCGATCAGCTCGCGGCCACCTGGCGTCAGGGTGATGCGCTCGCGCAGCACCTCGTTGACGACGCCGATATCGAGCCCCTTGAGAAGGCCGACGCGTTCGCGCAGCGCCGGCTCGAAGGCGATTTCGCCGCGCATCGCCCGCTCGGTGATGGCGGCGACATGCTCCTTGAGGCCGACGAAGGCGGCGAGTTCGTCGATGCACTCCTGGCCGATCATGGTGCTGTCCATGTCGGCGACCAGCAGCTTCTTGCGCCGCCCCTCGGCCGGAAGCACGGCAAAATCGACAGCAAGCTCGCCCACCACTTCGGCAATGCGATGCACCGCCTCGTTATGGGAGAGGTAGTCGCCAACGGCGATATCGGCGGCGATCCCCTCGGCCAGCACCTTGTGCGCGTCGCCACCCAGCAGCCGTGACACGGCGACGATCAGGCTATCGGTCACTTGCGGATCGGCCGGAGATGAGACAAGCGTTGCGATGAGCGACATGGGAGGCTCCAGGCGTGACGGCGGAGACGGGAGAAAGACGCGCGGTTCTGATAGCCGGCCCGACGGCGAGCGGCAAGTCGGCTCTGGCGCTGGCGATCGCCGAACGCTGTGGCGGCGTGGTGATCAACGCCGATTCGATGCAGGTCTATCGCGAATTGCGCGTCCTGACGGCGCGGCCGACGGCAGCCGACGAGGCGCGCGTGCCGCACCGCCTCTATGGGCATGTCGCCAGCGGTGACGGCTATACCGTTGCCCGCTACCTCGACGATCTCGAAAAGGCATTGAAGGAAACGGCCGGCCAGCCGGCGGTGATCGTCGGCGGCACTGGCCTCTATTTCAATGCCATGACCCAAGGACTCTCCGACGTGCCACCGGTCGACGAGCGCGTGCGTGCCTTCTGGCGCGAGCGGGCAAAGACAACGAGCCCGGCGGCGCTGCATAGGGAATTGGCGGTGGTCGACCCGGTGCTCTACGGCCGGCTGCATCCCAACGACACGCAGCGCGTGCTCAGGGCGCTGGAGGTGGCCGACAGCACGGGGCGGCCGCTGTCGGAATGGCAGGAAACGCGCTCGCGGCCGCTGATTTCCGGCGGGCATGTCGCTCACGTCGTCATGGCGCCGGAGCGCGACTGGCTGCACGCCCGCATTGACGAACGCTTCCGTTCGATGGCGGCGGGCGGCGGCCTCGACGAGGCGCGGGCCTTTGCCGCCCTTGATCTCGATCCGGCGCTACCGGCCATGAAGGCGATCGGTGTGCCGGAAATGATCGCTGCGGCGCGGGGGGAGCTGCCGATCGAGGAGGCGGTCGAGGCGGCGATCACCGCAACGCGGCAATATGCCAAACGGCAGGAAACCTGGTTCCGCAACCAGATGTCGGACTGGCCGCGCGTCGATCCGGCGGCATCGCGACATTTTCTTGCGGTGGCAGACGATATCGCGCAACGAATGAAATAGGCTCTTGACCTGTCAGTCGGGTGTCGGTAGTTTGCCGGCCAATCCGGGGCGTTTCCCGGCGTTCGAACCAGAGGGCGGCAATGCGTTCCCTTCTCGTAGTACTTAGATGGCGCACCGTGTCGGAGGTCTCCTGCTGAGGCCTGCGGTAAATCATGGTGCGCGGAAATCGGGTCCCTCTTCGGGGCCTTTTTTATTACCTGAACAATGCAGACAATAGCCCCCGGGACGACGGGACGAGAGCTTGAGGTAACAGGCGATGACACGGCAGATGACAGGCGCGGAAATGGTCATCCAGGCGCTGATCGACCAGGGCGTCGACACCATTTTCGGTTACCCCGGTGGCGCTGTGCTGCCGATCTTCGACGAACTGTTCCAGCAGGAAGAGGTTCGCCACATCCTCGTCCGTCATGAGCAGGGCGCGGGACACGCGGCCGAAGGCTATGCCCGCTCGACCGGCAAGGTCGGCGTGGCGCTCGCCACCTCCGGCCCCGGCGCCACCAACATGGTGACGGCGCTGACCGACGCGCTGCTCGATTCCATTCCCATGGTCTGCATCACCGGCCAGGTGCCGACGACGCTGATCGGCACCGATGCCTTCCAGGAGGCCGACACGGTCGGCATCACGCGCCCCTGCACCAAGCACAACTGGCTGGTTCGCCGCATCGAGGACCTGCCGGCGATCCTGCACGAGGCCTTCCGCATCGCCACCACCGGCCGCCCCGGCCCGGTTCTGGTCGACATTCCGAAGAATATCCAGTTCCAGACCGGAACCTATGAGAACTGCAAGGATAAGGCGCTGACGCAGTATCATCCGGCTGTGAAGGCTCCGGATGCCGCCATTCGCGAAGCCGTCGAGCTGATGGCCGCCGCCAAGAAGCCAATCCTCTATACCGGCGGCGGCGTCATCAACTCCGGTCCGAAGGCGGTGGCGCTCTTGCGCGACCTCGTCAAGATGACCGGCTTTCCGGTGACGTCGACGCTGATGGGTCTCGGCGCCTACCCGGCCTCGGGCAAGAACTGGCTCGGCATGCTCGGCATGCACGGCACCTATGAGGCCAACCTCGCGATGCACGATTGCGACGTCATGGTCTGCATCGGCGCCCGCTTCGACGACCGCATTACCGGCCGTATCGATGCCTTCTCGCCCAACTCCAAGAAGATCCACATCGACATCGACCCGTCGTCGATCAACAAGAACGTCGTTGTCGACCTGCCGATCGTCGGCGACGTCGGCTCCGTGCTCGAGGACATGATCGCTGCCTGGAACGCGCGCAAGCCGGTGCAGGACAAGGCGGCGCATGCCGCGTGGTGGAGGCAGATCGACGGCTGGCGGGCCAGGAAGTGCCTGACCTACCGGCACTCGGCCGAGGCGATCATGCCGCAATATGCCATCGAGCGGTTGTTCGAGCTGACAAAAGGCCGCGACACCTACATCGCCACCGAGGTGGGCCAGCACCAGATGTGGGCGGCACAGTATTATCATTTCGACGAGCCGAACCGCTTCATGACGTCGGGTGGCCTCGGCACCATGGGCTACGGCCTGCCGGCAGCCATCGGCACCCAGCTCGCCCATCCCGGCTCGCTGGTCATCGATATCGCCGGCGACGCCTCGATCCAGATGAACATCCAGGAACTGTCGACGGCGGTGCAGCACAATGCGCCGGTCAAGGCGTTCATCCTCAACAACCAGTACATGGGCATGGTGCGCCAGTGGCAGCAACTGCTGCACGGCAACCGGCTCAGCCATTCCTACGTCGACTCGCAGCCCGACTTCGTGCGACTCGCCGAGGCCTATGGTGCGGTGGGCATCCGCTGCTCCAAGCCGGCCGACCTCGACGATGCCATCGAGGAGATGATCCGCATCGACAAGCCGGTGCTGTTCGATTGCCACGTTGTCAGCCTCGCCAACTGCTTCCCGATGATCCCTTCGGGCAAGGCGCATAACGAGATGCTGCTCGGCACCGACGTTTCCGACGTGGATATCGGCACGGCGATCGGCGCCGCCGGCAAGGTTCTGGTGTGAGACGCGGTTTTACGACCCCTCACATCCTCCGCAACGCTTTATCGGAATTGACATCATGATGATCGTCGCAGGTCAGTCCCAATCCGCCTACTTCCTGGAGGAAGAGTTTCCCGCCACCGAGCGCAGCCATACGTTGTCGGTGCTGGTCGACAATGAACCCGGCGTTCTCGCCCGGGTGGTCGGCCTGTTCTCGGGCCGCGGCTACAACATCGAGAGCCTCACCGTTTCGGAGATCGAGCATTCGAACCACCAGTCGCGCATCACCATCGTGACGACGGGCCGACCGCCGGTCATCTCGCAGATCATGCATCAGCTCGGCCGCCTGATCCCGGTGCACAAGGTGATCAACCTTACCTGGGCAGGCGACGCGCTGGAGCGCGAACTGGCCCTGGTCAAGGTGGCCGGCAAGGGCGAGATGCGTGACGAGGCGCTGCGTTTGGCGCAGGCCTTCAACGCCCGCATCGTCGATGCCACGCTCGACAGCTACGTGTTCGAGATGACCGGCGCGCCGGCCGACATCGACCGCTTCGTCGGCCTGATGAAGGAATGCGGCCTGGTGGAACTCGCCCGCACCGGCCTTGCAGCGCTTGCCCGCGGCAAGATGGGTATTTGACGCTGAAGGCCGGCGCCATGGCGGAGCCCGAACTCGACCATATCTTCGTCTTCGTCGATGCGGCGGAGACGAAGCCGGGCGGTGGCGTATTCGGCCGGCTTGCCGCCCTCGGCCTCGAACCGTCGTTTACGCGCCGACACGTCGGGCAGGGCACGGCCAACCTCTGCTATGCTTTCGACAACGCCTATCTCGAACTGCTCTACGTCGTCGACGCGGTGGAACTCGCCGCCTCATCGCTCGGTCGGGCTCACTTTACGGTCCGAGCGGCATGGCGGAAGACCGGTGCCTCGCCTTTCGGCATCGCTTGTCGTGGCACCCTGCCGGGCGAAAGCTGGGCCTATCGCAACGCCGGCTTCCCGCCCGGCGTGTCGATCGCCATCTCGACCGAAGGCGACGATCCCGCGATGCCCTTGGCTTTCGCCTCGCCGGTCCATGCTGCGCCTTTGGACTGGAGCGATGGGCGAGCGGGGCGGCGGCAGACGGCGGCCGGATTTTCGCGCCTTGCCATCGAACGCCTGACGCTGCCGCGCTTGCCGGTGGCCGGCGGCGCGCTCGACGGCTTTCACCGGGCCGGTTTCATCAAGGTGCTGGAGATCGCCGAGGGAGCGCCGGAAATGCTGATCGGCCTTGCGCCCGGCCGGCGGCTGCGCCTGCCGTTGTTTACAGCCACCTGAAGGCTGCTTGTGCCGCGAAGGTCGCCGGACTATCGTCCGCGCGTCCCAACTTCAGGTCGGCCTCGATGACCCACACCAAGCTCTCCGTCAACGTCAATGCCATCGCCCATCTGCGTAACCGGCGCGACTTGCCATGGCCGTCGGTCGTCGGCCTTTCGCGCATTGCGCTCGAAGCGGGCGCCGTCGGCATCACCGTGCATCCGCGCCCGGACGAGCGGCATATCCGCCGCACCGACGTGTTCGCGCTGCAGGAAATGCTGAGGACCGACTGGCCGGGCCGCGAGTACAATATCGAGGGCTATCCGACCGAGGAATTCCTGAAGCTCTGCGAGGCGGCGCGCCCCGATCAGGTGACGCTGGTGCCCGACATGCCGGGTCAGAACACCTCTGACCACGGCTGGGACTGCGTCACCCATCAGACCTTCCTGTCGGACGTCGTGCGGCGCATCCAGGGCCAGGGCATGCGCGCCTCGATCTTCATCGACGCCGATCCGACCCAGGCGGCCGCCGCCGCGCTGACCGGCGCGCGGCGCATCGAGATCTATACCGGCCCCTATGGCCATACCTTCGACCCCATCGAACAGCGGGCACGACTGGAGGAAGTGGCGATCACCGCCGACGCGGCGGTCAAGCTCGGCATGGCCGTCAACGCCGGCCACGATCTGACGCTCGACAACCTGCCGCCGCTGGTGAAAAGGACGCCGCATATCGCCGAGGCGTCGATCGGCCACGCGGTGATCGCCGATTGCCTGATCTACGGCATGGCCGAGACGGTGCGCCGCTACCGCTGCGCGTTGGGCGATTCTGATGCGTGAGTGGAGGGGGATGTTTGTCGGTAGCGAGCTCGCGGGCATCATTGCGTTGCCCGCGCTAGCGTGTATAGCCGCCTGATATTTTCGTTGCGTCTCTTTCTGCCTGAGGTCCTGCGCCTTCGCGCAGGATGACGTGTTTATATACCCCGACTCCGTAGAATCCCGGCCACTTGGCGCGCTGGGTTGCGGAATAGGCGCCGATGGATTCTGATTGCGGGATGATCAGAGGCAACTTCCTGACCGCTTCGGAACGCCAGCATTTGTTGGCACTTGTCCGTCGCCCGTCTGGCCAGCATGGCCCGGCGCGGCGGGCGCATGCGATCTTGCTTCTGGATGACGGGCTTGCCGTGCCGGAGGTGGCGCGGGTGCTT
>JAGSYV010000065.1 GCA_018262505.1 Pseudomonadota bacterium | reverse complement strand
AACTCTGTCCTCACGATCAAATGGGCCGACCACATGGGAATGACCAGACTTGCTTGACCTCAATCTCGCGAACCGCCCGGTGCGGACCCGCATGCCGGGAGGGGTGGGAGGGGTGGATCAGAAATGATCCCCCCTATCCCGATTAAGGAACCAATGCTCGTCGCTCAGCAGAACTGATTGACGATGGCTTCCAGTTGTTCCTGCTTGCCGCTCTTCGGTTCCGGATTGATGTTGTTCTTGGCAACGTAATCCGCGAGGTCCTCGAGCGAACGCTTGCCGGCCAGAATGGCCTGGCCCTCGGCGCCCTTCCAGCCCGCGTAGCGCGCCTCAAGGTTCTTGGCGAGACGGCCGTCTTCGATGATGGCGGCGGCGTTGAGCAAGGCCTTGGCGGCGGCGTCCATCGACGCGGCATGGGCGATGATCAGATCTTCCGGATCGATCGACTGGCGGCGGACCTTGGCGTCGAAGTTGAGGCCGCCGGTGGTGAAGCCGCCCGCCTTGATGATCTCCAGCATGGCCAGCGTCAGCTCGGGTACGTTCATGCCGAACTGGTCGGTGTCCCAGCCGAGACGGTCATCGCCGCGGTTGAGGTCGACCGAGCCGAAGATGCCGAGCGCGCTGGCCAGCGCCAGTTCGTGCTCGAAGCTATGGCCAGCGAGGATGGCGTGGTTCTGCTCGATGTTGACCTTGACTTCCTTCTCGAGGCCGTAGGCCTTGAGGAAGGAGAACACCGTGGCGACGTCGAAGTCGTACTGGTGCTTGGTCGGCTCCTTCGGCTTCGGCTCGATCAGGATCGCGCCGTTGAAGCCGATCTTGTGCTTGTAGTCGACAACCATCGTCAGGAAGCGGCCGAGCTGGTCCTGCTCCTGCTTGATGTTGGTGTTGAGCAGCGTCTCATAGCCCTCGCGACCACCCCACAGCACGTAGTTCTGGCCGCCGAGCTCCTTGGTGACATCGAAGACGTTCTTCACCTGCGCTGCCGAATAGGCGAACACATCCGGATCGGGATTGGAGGCGGCGCCCCCCATGAAGCGACGGTGGGAGAACAGGTTGGCGGTACCCCACAAGAGCTTGATGCCCGTCTCTTCCTGCTTCCTGGCGAAGATGTCGGCGATGGCGCGGACATTCTTGTTGGACTCGGCGAGCGTCTTGCCTTCCGGCGCCACGTCGCGGTCATGGAAGCAATAGAAGGGCACACCCAGCAGTTGGAACAGGTCGAAGGCGACGTCGGCCTTCACCTTGGCCAGCTCCAGCTCGTCGGAGCCGTTGAACCAAGGACGCAGGAAGGTGCCGTTGCCGAACGGATCGCCACCGCCCCAGGCGAAGGAGTGCCAATAGGCAACGGCGAAGCGCAGATGATCCTCCATGCGCTTGCCGAGAACGACCTGGTCCTTGTTGTAATAGCGGAAGGCGAGCAGGTTGCGGCTTTCCGGCCCTTCGTATTTGACGGGCTTGATATTGCCCCAGAACGGATGGGTCATCGTCTTTCCTCTTTTTGAATTCTATTCCGAACGAATGATCAGGCGAGCGCGTCGCGGATAGCCGGGTAGAGCGCGCGATACTTGGCGTAGCAGTCGGCGTAAGCGGCAACGAGCGCCTTGTCCGGTTCGACGGTGCGAGCGACCGGCGGGGGCGTCAGCGTCTCGAAAGGATCGTCGCCGGTGGCGGCGATGCGGCCCAGGCGGGCGGCGCCGAAGCCGCCGCCGTAATCGCCCTCGGCGGTAATGTCGAGCGGCCGGTCCAGCACCGCCGCCATGATCTGCAGCCAGGCTTCCGAGCGCGAGCCGCCGCCAACCGCGAAGGCGCGGTCAATGTCGGTGCCGGCATCGTTGAGGACACGCAGGCAGTCACGGAAGGCAAAGGCAACGCCCTCCAGCACGGCTTGCGTCAACTCGGCGCGGCCTGAGGTGTGGCTCAGCCCGACGAACACGCCACGGGCAGCGGCATCGTTATGCGGTGTGCGTTCGCCGGAAAGATACGGCAGGAAGGTAACCGGCGATGGCTTGGCCGGCTTGGGGTCGAGCCCCTTGGTCAGCTCCGGCGCCGGCGTTTCCAGAAGGTGCGACAGCCACTGCAGGCTGTCGGTGGCCGACAGGATCACGCCCATCTGGTGCCAGGTGCCGGGAACGGCGTGGCAGAAGGCATGCACCGCACCCTCGGTATTGGGCGAGAAGGACGCATTGGAGACGAACAGCACGCCCGATGTGCCGAGCGAGGCGAAGGCGGCGCCCGGCTTGACGGCGCCCATGCCGACAGCACTCGCCGCGTTGTCGCCGCCGCCACCGGCGATCACCGGCGCCTTGGCGATGCCCCATCGGGAGACTAGTTCGCTGCGCAACGCACCCGAGGATTCGGTACCCTCGACGAGGCGCGGCATGTGATCGAGCGAGAGATCGGTTGCAGTCAGCAACTCCTTCGACCAGGCGCGCTTGCCGACATCGAGCCATAGTGTACCGGCGGCATCCGACATGTCAGACACATAGTCGCCGGTCAGCCACAACCGGACGTAGTCTTTCGGCAGCAACACCTTGGCAGTCTTGGCGAAAATCTCCGGCTCGTGCTTCTTCACCCAGGCCAGTTTCGGCGCTGTGAAGCCGGGCATGGCGATATTGCCGGCGATGGCGCGCAGCTCAGGGCAGCGCGCCTCAAGTTCGCCGCACTCGACGGCCGAGCGCACGTCGTTCCACAAGATCGCCGGACGAAGCGGCTTGTCGGCCTTATCGAGAAGCGTGGCACCATGCATCTGGCCGGACAGGCCGATGCCGGCGACCGCCGAAAGCTCCTTGGGGTGGCTGACCTTCAATTGGTCGATGGCGCTCTGCGTCGCGACAATCCAGCTGTCGCCGTCCTGCTCGGACCAACCGGCATGTGGGCGCGACACCTCAAGCGAGGCCGAGGCGGTGGCAATGATTTTCTCGCCTTCACCGACGAGAACAGCCTTCACCGACGATGTGCCGATGTCGAGGCCGAGATAGGTTGTCATGGACTCCTCCCAGTTTTGTTCAGGTCCGGCGCTACAGGAGATTGTCGCGCAGGAAGATGTCGATGCGGATCCGCTCCTGCTCGTCGATGATCTGCCAGTCCGACGTCAGCGACAGCAGCACGCGGGCCGCCGAGCGCACTTCATGGCCGGGATCCTGGTTGATCACCGCGTCGATGGTCCCTCTCACCAGCGCTTCGCGGTTTTCCTCGATGAGCTCATGGGCGATGTAGACGATCTCGCGGGCCCGACCGCTCGCTTCGAGCGCCGAGATGACGCCGGCATTGCCGGCACCGGCGTTGTAGATGCCGGCAAGGTCGGTGTGCTGGCGCAGAAGATCTTCGACCAGCTTGTGAACACGGGCCGGGTCGTCGCGCCCTTCGCGGAGCGCGATGACGTGAACGTTCGGAAAGTCCTGGGCGATCACCTGCTCGAAGCCGAAGCGCCGCTCGGCATGGTCGCGCAAGGCCAGCGAGCCGGCCACCAATGCCACCTTGCCGGATTGGTTGGGGAGGAAGCGACCAAGCAAAGAACCGGCGGTGCGGCCGGCGGCGGTGTTGTCGATGCCAATAAAGCGATCACGGCGCGAACTTGGAACGTCGGATACCAGCGTCACCACCGCGACGCCATCGCTCTTCAATGCGTTGATTGCCTCGCGCACGGCCGGATGGTCGAGGGCTGCGACGGCGATCCCTGCGTAATTCTCTTGCCGAATTTCCCTCAACGCATCAGCGAGGGCTTCGCCGTCGAACACATCGACATGACGAATGTCGAAGCCGGCCCCCTTGTAGGGTATCCAGTCGCCAAGTCGCTGGATCGTCGACTCCAGCGCTTCGAAGAAGGGATTATGGCCGCGCGGCAACACGAAAGCGAAGCGGCTGGTGCCGGGCTGAACGCGACCGGCAAGGCTCGACGGTGCGTATCCGAGCTGCCGGATAGCACTTTCCACCTTCTCAACGGTCACCGAACGCACACCGTCTCGCCTGTTCAGCACGCGGTCAACTGTCGCCACGCTGACGCCAGCCGCTTCCGCAACCGTCCGCAAGGTGATCTTCATTGAGGGATCCAGCCTTCTAAATGATTTTTTCCACTCAATAAGGCTATGCAATTCCCTCGTCAATGCGCAATAGGCCGGTTTCAAACACTCATCAGATGAAAAGACCGACTGGCCGGGACATCAGCGCATGTCGGGGCGACGCCGACTTGAAATCCGTCGGCGCCGCGTCTTGTCGCCTTACTTGGCGAGTGCGTCGAGGATGCGGACCCAGGAGCGGATGCCGCCGTGGTAACTCGACACTTCGTATTTCTCATTGGGCGAATGGATGCGGTCGTCGTCGAGACCGAAGCCGATCATCAGGCTGTCCATGCCGAGGATCGATTTGAAGTGTCCAACCACCGGAATGGAACCGCCGGAGCCGACCAGTGCCGGTGCCTTACCCCATTCGGCTTCCAACGCGGCGCGCGCCTTGGCCATCGCCTCGCCGTTGAGCGCGAGATGGACGGCCGGGCTGCCGCCATGCTCGCGGAATTCCACCTTGGCGTCCGGCGGTAGCCGATCCGTGACGTACTGGCGGAAGGCGGTCCGGATCTTCTGCGGGTCTTGCCCGGCAACGAGACGGAACGACACCTTGGCTTCGGCGGCGGCCGGCAGCACCGTTTTGAAGCCAGGACCGGCATACCCGCCGGCGAGACCATTGATCTCGCAGGTCGGCCGTGACCAGATTTTTTCAAGCACCGTCCGGTCGATCTCGCCGGCCGGTGTCGTCAGGCCGGCGCCGCCGAGGAAGGCTGCGGAATCAAAGCCCAGATTGTCCCAGTTGGTCCTGAGTTCCGGGGATATATCGGCGACACCGTCATAGAAGCCCGGCACGGTGACTCGTCCCTGGTCGTCATGCAGGCTGCCGAGGATCTTTGTCAGGACATGCAGGGGATTGAGCGCCGCGCCGCCGAACGCGCCGGAATGCAGGTCATGGCTGGCGCACCGCAGCGAGATTTCCTCGCCGACGAGGCCGCGCAGCATGGTGGTGACGGCCGGCGTCTTGCGATCCCACATTTCGGTGTCGCAGACGAGTGCCACGTCGACTGAGAGTTCGTCCCGGTTCGCCTCAAGGAACGGGATCATCGACGGCGAACCCGATTCCTCCTCACCTTCCGAGAAGAAGGTGACGTTGACCGGCAGCGTGCCGGTTTCGGCGATCAGCGCCCGGCAGGCCTCGAGGAAGGTCATCAACTGCCCTTTGTCGTCCTGGGCACCACGGGCGAGGATGCGCTCGCTACCATCGGGCTGCTTTTTGACCACCGGCTCAAACGGTGGCGAATCCCAGAGTTCCAAGGGATCGACGGGCTGGACATCATAATGGGCATAAAACAGCACGTGCGGCTTGCCCGGGCCGGCCTTCGTGTAATGGCCGACCACCATGGGATGTTTGGGTGTCGGGCGCACCGAGGCATCGAAGCCCAGCGCAGTTAACTCGCCGGCCAGCCAAGCTGCGGCGCGGCCACAATCATCCCTGTAAGCCGGGTCGGCGGAAATCGAGGGAATGCGCAGGAAGTCGAACAGACGATCGAGGCTCTTCGGAAAGTCGGCGTCGACGCGGGAAAGAACAGCATGAACGGACATAAACGTCTCCAGTAAACTCGATCCCTTATAATCCATTCATGCACGATGCGACGAGCCCAAAGGAAGCCGTAGCGGAAGAGCCAGGAGACGTCGCACAACGTGGCATCGGCATTGGAAGCACCATGCCGCTACCCGCTTGAAATCACCAAAGAAGGCTTTTCGGGCAGTGGCTTAGGCCATGCCTCATGCGCCATGGGCAGAATTTTTTGCCCCGCGGGCTTGACCGGCCCGCTTTAGCGGTGAAATTCAGGGTGGTAAAATGCCTGAACGTAATCAGAGAGGGTGGTTGCTATGCGCCAAGATGGAACGATTTCGGTCTGGTAATCGAAACCGGAGCGCAATCAAATTTATCGCGTTGTTTCTCGTTAAATACATATGGATTTTTCAATATTACCTATCGATAAATTTCAGTTCATAAGTTGATACTCAGAAAAATTCCGGAATAACTGTCATGAATCCATATTTCGTGACGGAGAGTAAAAGTTTTTGTAAAAGGATAAATAGGACAAATGAGACGTCAGCGACCTTTCTCTAGGCGGAGGATATAGCAATTCGTGGGATATTGTCCGTTTTCGCCTTCAGCGCCTTTATCTGGATCGGAATGTGATCTAGAAGGAACCTATTCAGTCGGTCATGCGTTTTTCATGCGAAAAGTAGCTGAAGCATGAACACATATGCCGCGAACTGACGACCTTTCGGGCGGCTGGAGGTAGGGTCGAAACCATGAATACACCAGACGACATCCTTGCTGACGCAGTCGGCCTCCGCACATATTCCAGTGCAAACAAGATCTTTGAGGTTATCGAGCGTCGGCTCATGGGGCATGGCGCCAGTCATGTCCTCATCTCCGGCTTGCCGATGCCGGGCCGCCCGGTAGAACCGTTGGTTCTGCACATTCGTTGGCCGGACATCCGCTCCGAGCGCGGTCAACTCATCACGATCAGCAAGGGCGATCCGGTGCTGGAGCGCTGCCGCGTCGCCCATCGTCCCTGCTTGATCGACGGCGTCAGTATTTCAGGGCATTCCGATCTGGTGGCCGCCGCTGGCCCCGAGGCTTCAGCCCGTATCGTGGCGGTGCCGATCACCTCGATCACACCCTACCAGGCAGCAGTCATTGGCCTCGGCGAGGCTCTGTCGCTGACGGAGCTCGATCTCGTTGCCTTCGATTTCCTTTGCAACCAAGCCTTCCGGCGCTTGAGAGCGCTCGGCTATCTCGTCGACTCTCGCCCGGGCGACCTGTCGGCTCGTGAGCGGCGTGTTCTCGAACTGACTGCGCTCGGCATGACGGCGCAGGATATCGCGGAAAATCTCAACATATCCCAGCGAACGGTGCACGCGCATCTTCAGAACGCCGGCGAGAAGCTCGATGCCGGCAACAAGACCCAGGCGGTTGTCGAGGCGCTACGCTACGGGCAAATTTCGCTCGCCAGCTGAAGACGCCTGCCATGGCAAAGAGATGTGAGCCCGTCGGTTTACCGGCGGGCTTTTCTCTGACCAATTTGCGGAAATGTCCCTGCCATCCAGTGGCAGCGTTGAGGCGGGACCGTCAGCCGGGTTAGAACAGCTTTGGGTTCGCCGACCACATCGGGAAGGATTGCGCATGTTGGAAGAGGGTAAGGTCTACATCGGCTCGAGCACGAAGCCGGAATATCTGGAGCTCAAGCTCGCCAACAGGCATGGCCTCATCACGGGCGCTACAGGTACCGGCAAAACGGTGACGCTGCAGGTGCTGGCCGAAGGGTTGTCGGATGCCGGCGTGCCGGTGTTCTGCGCCGACGTGAAAGGCGATCTCTCGGGCATCGGCGCCCCGGGCGAGGCCAAGGACTTTCTAGAAGAACGGGCGCGCGCCATCGGCTTCTCGGATGAATACCGGCTCAGGGCGGCTCCCACTGTCTTCTGGGATCTGTTCGGCGAGAAAGGCCATCCGGTTCGGACCACCGTGTCCGAGATGGGGCCGCTCCTGCTGTCGCGCCTCCTTGAACTCAACGAGACACAGGAAGGCGTGCTCAACATCGTCTTCAAGGTGGCCGATGACGAGGGGCTGCTGCTGCTCGACTTGAAGGATCTGCGTTCTCTGCTCTCCTATGTGACGGAAAATGCCGACGCGGTGACGGCCAACTACGGCAACGTCGCCAAGGCGACGGTGGGGGCGATCCAGCGGCAGCTTCTGGTGCTGGAGCAGCAAGGCGGCGAGCATTTCTTCGGCGAGCCGGGCTTGCAGATTGCCGACCTGATGAAGGTGACCGGCGACGGTCGGGGTGCGGTGAACGTGCTGGCCGCCGACAAGCTGATGCAGACGCCGCGTCTCTATGCCACCTTCCTCCTGTGGCTGCTGTCGGAACTGTTCGAGGATTTGCCGGAGGTTGGCGACCTCGACAAGCCCAAGCTCATCTTCTTCTTCGATGAGGCGCACCTGCTGTTCGATGAGGCGCCGAAGGTGCTGATCGACAAGGTAGAGCAGGTGGTCAAGCTGATCCGCTCCAAGGGCGTCGGCATCTATTTTGTGACGCAGAACCCGCTGGACATCCCCGAAAGCGTGCTGGCCCAGCTCGGCAACCGCGTGCAGCACGCGCTCCGCGCCTATACGCCGCGCGAGCAGAAGGCCGTGAAGGTGGCGGCCGAAACCTTCCGGCCCAATCCCGCCTTCGATACCTTTGCGGCAATCACCGAGCTCGGGCAGGGCGAGGCGCTGGTTTCCACGCTGGAGGGCAAGGCGGTGCCGTCGATGGTCGAGCGGACGTTGATCCGGCCGCCGTCTTCGCGGCTCGGGCCGCTGAAGGATGACGAACGGGCGGCGCTGATCGCCGCCAGCCCGCTTGCCGGTTATTATGAGGAGGCGGTCGATCGGGAATCTGCCTTCGAAGTGCTGAAGGAGCGCGCCAACGGCGTGCAGCAGGCGCACGAGTCCGTCGAAGCGCCCCGCACGACGCGTGAGAGCCCCGGCTTCAGCGTGCCCGACTTTGGCTGGAGCCGCAGCCGGGAAAATGCACCAGCACCGGAACCCCGTTACGAAGACCCGACCCGGCGGCCGCGTCTTGATGAGTACGAGAGCGCTGCCGAGCGCCGCCGTCGCGAGGACCGTGAGGAACGGGTGAGCCGGGGCGGCAGCTACGGCTATGGCGGTCGACAGACGGTCGCCGAAGCCGCCATCAAATCGGTGATTCGCTCGGTGTCGAGCCAGATTGGCTCGCAGATTGGCCGGGCGCTGGTGCGGGGCGTGCTCGGCAGCCTGCTGAAATAAGAATGCTCGGAAGACGGATATTGAACGATATCCGTCTTACCGGCTCCCTGCCGGTGGCTCCTTGCGCGCTGCGGCCAGCGTATCGATGCGTTGGGTGATGTCGGGCTCGGCGAGCAGATCCTCGAGTGGTGCGCTCATGCGGCGACGCCAGTTTGGATGCTCGGTGATGGTTCCCGGCAGATTGGGTTGCTCTTCGAGCGCCAGAATGTCTTCGAGCGGCGCGATGGCGAGGCGCGAGCGCGCCCGGCCGATGTGTCGAAGCGCCGCTTCCACCACCGGGGCCGGATCGTCGGGCGCGGGCCGCGGCTCGCCGCCGCCAAAGGTGGCCCATAGGAGACCGCGGTCCCAGGCCCGCCTGTCTTCCTCGCGCTCACGGTTGGAATCGAGCGGAAGTCGGCCCAGATCCTCGGCCCAGTCGAGATCGTGGCCCGTCCACCAGCCGGCTACGGTGGTGGTGTCATGGGTACCGGTCATGGCGACGCTATCCGGCGGATAATCCTGAGGGCCGATGAAGCCATGGTCGATCGCCCGTTCGAACCACAGCACGCGCATGCCGAACATGCCCGTGGCGTCGATCGCTTCGGCAAAACCGCCGGGCTTGGTGCCGAGGTCCTCGGCGACGATCAGAGCCTTTGCGCGGTGCGACTCGAGAGCCGCGAGACGTGTGAGGTCATGGAAGGGATAGATGAGATAGGCGCCATCGCTCGACGACCGTCCCTCCGGCATCACCCAGAGACGCGACAGGCCGAACGCATGGTCGATCCTGAGCCCGCCGGCCCGGCTCAGCGCCGACCGGAGGGTCGCGATCCATGGCGCGTAACCACTTTCGGCAAGGCCGCGCGGCGAAAAGGTGGTGAGCATCCAGTTCTGCCCGAGCGGACCGAGCGGATCGGGCGGTGCGCCAATGGTGAGGCCATCGAGCAGGTGGTCGCGCAGGCTCCAGCTGTCGCTGCCACCGGTGTGAACACCGACGGCGAGATCGGCCAAGAGGCCGATGGCCATGCCAGCGGCCTTGGCGTGGTTCTGCACGGCAACAAGGCTCTCATGGGCCAGCCACTGGACGAACAGATGGAAGGCGACCTCGTCGGGGTTCTCGGCGGCGAATTGCCGCACCGCTGTGGCATCCGGATCGTGGAAGGGTGCCGGCCAGCTACGCCAGCCGTCAAGGCCGCGTGCCCGAAAGCGAACGTCGAGCGCGTCGAAGATGGCATGACGGCGCAACGCGTCGCCGTTGGCGAGACTGTCGCTGACGACCCGCGACCGAAATTCGGGCGTGAGAGCGTCGAATACTTTTCTGAGCTGAGCAAGGCGCTTCGGCAGAGCAGCTTCCCAGTCGATCAGCGCGCCACCATCCTCGCCGGGCGGCAGCGGCGGCAGGCCGACCAGGGCCGGATCGCCCATGGCGCCGTTCAGGAACAGCCGGCTCGAGGGCGAATAGGGACTAAAGTCAATGCCATAGCCGGGGAACAGGGCGTGGACGGGATTGATCATCACCACGTCGGCGCCGCGGCGGGCAAAGCGTTGCACAGCGTCGTCGAGATGGCCGAAATGACCGAAGGGCTGCGGCACCCGGTCGCGAAGCGACGGGATTTGGATGGATGGCCCCCAGACGCGACGGTCCCCGAGATCATCAAGACCATGGCAGCGGGACGGTGCTACGGCGAGGGTCAACTGGTGCGAGCCGACGAAGAGATTGTAATAGCCGGGTTCGGCGATCGCCGGCAGGTAACCACCTTCGATCGGCAGCGTGCGGCTTTCCCCGTCTTCATGGACGAGCTTGACGTGGGCAAGGCTGGAGGGCAGCGGTGTCGGTCTGCCGGCGTCGGCGACGAGAAGGGCCGGGGGGCGCTGGCGCTCGTCCTCGATCCTTGCAAGGCTTTGGGCGATGGCGGACGCGCTGTCGGCCGGATAACCGAGGGCGGTGGCGATGGCGCCGAGGGCCTCATCGCTCACTTCCTGCTGTCGACCTGCGACGTCCCACCAGATTCGTACCAGGCCGATTGCCGCGGCGAGCGTGTGAAGCTCGGTCATGTCTGCCCCCTGAAGCCACCCCGGGACACTCGCCCGACGTTGCCGAAAACACTGCCGAAACCGGCAGATAGGACGTTAGCGAGATGAGGTTACGTTTTCCGGAACAAGCGGGCAATCGACCCGCTAGAGCTTCGTCAGGCCGGTGAGATCGGAGAGTTCGGCCGCCGGACGCATGTCGGGATACTCGTCGAGGGCGCCGGTGCGGTTGATCCAGACCGTCCGGAAGCCGAACCGTGAGCCACCGGCCACATCCCAGCGGTTGGACGACTGGAAGGAGATCGCACTTGGGAAGACGCGGAAATGCGTCGTCGCCATCTCGTAGACGCGCGGATCGGGCTTATAGCAACCGATCGTATCCACCGACAGCACGTCGTCGATAATGTCGCCGAGACCGGCGGCTCGGATCGCCCGGTTGAGCATGAGCGGGCTGCCATTCGACAGGATGGCGACACGGACGCCGGCGATCTTGAGGTCGCGCAGCACGGCGGGCACTTCCGGAAAACAATCGCAGCTTCGATAGGCTTCGAGCAGCTTCTCGCGAAGATTGGGATCGACTTGCGGATAGGCGGCGAAAGCTGCGTCCAGCGCATCCTTGGTCAGCGCCCAGAAATCCTTGTAGGCACCGGTTGCCGACCGGATCCAGGAGTATTCGAGCTGTTTGGTGCGCCAGAGTTCCGAGAGACGCTGCGCATCCGGCCCGAGCTCGGCGGCGTGCTGGCGGACGGCGGAATGAACGTCGAACAGCGTGCCGTAGGCGTCGAACAGGAAAATCGGATGGTACATGCCGCTGTCTCCGCTCTGAGCCGTCGATTCGTGAATCCGGCGGCTGCCGTATCGCCGCGTTTGATGGCGGCATGTCGGCGGCCGCAACGAGAAACGGAAGGACAGTATCGTGGCTTGGTCTCAGACCTGGACGTGGTTGGACGGTAAATGGCACGAAGGCAACGTGCAGATCATGGGCGTGAGGACGCACTCCTCTTGGCTCGGTTCGTCGGTGTTCGACGGCGCTCGCTATTTTGAAGGCGTGGCGCCCGACCTCGACCTTCACTGCCAGCGCGTCAATCGTAGTGCGATGGCCATGGGCCTTGACGCCCTGCGTCCGGCCGAGGAGATCGAGGCGTTGGCGCGTGAGGGCTTTACCCGCTTCTCCGGTGGAGCGGCGCTTTATATCCGCCCGATGTACTGGGCCGAGGACGGTGGCTTCATGGGGGTGCCGCCGGAAGCCGGATCGACCCGCTTTTGTCTCAGCCTTTACGAGGCGCCCATCCCCTCGATCGACGAGGGCTATGCGGTGACCACCACGCGCTATCGCCGCCCGCTGCCCGAGACGGCGCTGGTCAATGCCAAGGCAGGCTGCCTCTACCCCAACAACGGGCGCGCCATGCTGGAAGCCAAGGCCAAGGGCTTCGACAACGCGGTGCTGCTCGACGTGCTCGGCAATGTCTGCGAACTCGGAACGGCCAATCTGTTCATCGCCAAGGATGGCGTGGTGAAGACGCCGGTTGCCACCGGCGTATTCCTGGCCGGCATCACGCGCTCCCGCATCATCCAGTTGCTGAGCGACGATGGATTCGATGTGCGGGAATGCGTGCTGAAAACAGAGGATCTGGCGGCGGCCGATGAGATTTTCGCGGCCGGCAATTATGGAAAGGTCACGCCGATCCTGCGCTTCGAGGCGCGCGAGTTTCCGATCGGCCCGGTGACCCGGCGTGCCCGTGAACTCTACTGGGCCTACGCCCACGCTTGAGCGACTTGCTTTTCCTCGGTCCATCCTCTTGAAAACGCCGTCTTGCAGACGGACATCATGAGGATGTGACCGACGCAAGACGGACTGGCCGGATTGAACGCGAGGAGGCGGATATGCGAATGGCAACAGCACTCGGCTTAGGCTTGACGATCGCGCTTTCGCTGGGCGCCGCTCTTCCTGCGGCGGCCGCCTCCGCCGCCTTCATCGCCAGGCCGACCGAACCCTTGGCATGCCCTGGTGGGGCCGCCAGAGGAAACTTGTGGCAAGGTTACTTTCATGGCCGCAAGGAAGTCGATTTTGGCTTCATGAAGTATGAGGACGTCGCTCAACGCTATTGCTTCAGGACGGAGAAGCTCTGTCGCAACTGGCTCTACAACATGCAGAGCGAATACAGCGAGGATGTCTGGTCAGCGGTTTGCACGCGCGATTGATGGTCAGCGATCCCGCGACGGTTGCGTCGGCACGCGTGGTCGTCGTGAGCGCTTGACCACGACCGGAACAACGGGGTTTGCCCGCTCGCCCACCAGATCTCCATAGACGGTTTCATTCGCATTATGGCGGAAGCCGATATGGATGATCGCGAAACCGGGGTTCTCGGACGGCGCGTCCTGTGAGGCATCCGGCAACAGCCCCCGGCTGCGCAGGGAGGCCGCCTCGCGTAGCGCCAGCAGCCGCTCTTCCGAAACGATTTCCGCGGACTGTCCGGAACGACGCTCCGGTCCTCGATAGGTTGGGTCGTTGCGCCGCCGGCGATCGGGGCCGAAATAGCCAGAGCCGGTCTTTACGTAGACGCGAGGCCGCCCGAACACCGTCAGCAACCGCTCGGCAAGATAGTTGGACGACATCGGCTTGACGGCGATCTCGTCGATGCCGGCCATCACTGCCTTCTGCACGTTCTGTCGGCTGGCATGACCGGTCATCAGCAGGATCGGGACCATGCGGTTGATGACCGCGCCGCCATGGCGGATACGGTCGGCAAAAGCAAAGCCATCCATGGGCTCCATGCCGAGATCCGACATCACCAGGTCGACGTGATGGTTGGTCAGGAACTCGAAGGCCTGCTCGGTGCTGGAGAACTCGTGGATGTTGCGAAAACCGAATTCATTGAGCATGCCGGCCACGAAGCGGCGAAAACGGGGGCTGTCGTCGACGATGATGATCGTCCGAGCGATGAATTCCTTCAGCTTAGGCATGTCGCCCCGTCAACCGTTGCACAACTTGAGTTAAAGCCCCGGGCGCGAACCGCCCCCCGGTGCACACCACGATACTGTGATAATGGCTCGGCCTGCGCCGGACAACCTATATTGATGAATAGGGACAGGGCCCCGGACGTGCCGGAGCCCTGATGAAGTGCGATGGTCTCAATCGGCGGGTATGAAACCCCTCAGCTGGCCTTGGCGTAGAGTTCGGCCACGAACTCCCAGTTGACCAGATTGTCGAAGAAGGCTTCGAGATATTTCTGACGCAGGTTGCGGTAGTCGATGTAGTAGGAATGCTCCCATACATCGACGCCGAGCAGCGGCGTCGCGCCGGCAACCAGCGGGTTCTCGCCATTCGGGGTCTTTGAAATGGCGAGCTTGCCATCCTTCAGTGCCAGCCAGGCCCAGCCGGAGCCGAACTGGGTCATGCCCGCCTGAAGGAAATCGGCGCGGAACTTGTCGAGACCGCCGAGATCCTCGTTGATCTTCTTGAGGAGCTCGCCCGGAATGGCGCCGCCGCCATTCGGCTTCATCCACTGCCAGAAATAGAAGTGGTTGTAATGCTGGGCGACGTTATTGAAGAGGGCTGGATTCTTGCCGAAAGCCCCCTTCACGACCTCTTCAACGCTCTTGCCTTCCCACTCGGTCCCCTTGATCAGGTTGTTGCCGTTGTTGACGTAAGCGAGATGATGCTTGTCGTGATGATACTCAAGCGTCTCGCGTGACATGTAGGGGCCAAGGGCGTCGTAGGCATAGGGAAGTTCATTCAGCTCGAAAGCCATGATCGTCTCCTCAAAAAAGTGCGTTCTAAAACGGAGCATCTCCGCCCGGCGGTGGTGCATGCGGAATAGATAGTCACTTTTCCTAATGCCGGCAATGAGTCACGAGTCGATTCATGGCTCCCATGCGCCATTCGGTGAACAAATCGAATTAGTTAGCTCTACCCATCATCTTTAAGGCAAAGGCGTATTCGAGAGCCGTTTCCTTCAATTCGTCGAAGCGGCCGGACGCTCCGCCATGGCCGGCGTCCATGTTGACCTGCATCACCTGCGGGTTGTCGTCGGTCTTGAGCGCCCGAAGACGGGCCAGCCATTTTGCCGGCTCCCAATAGGTAACGCGCGGGTCGGTGAGCCCCGCCAGTACGAACATCGGCGGATAATCCTGCGTCATGACGTTCTCATAAGGGCTGTAGGACGCGATGAGCTGGAAGTCGTCAATGCTTTCGACGGGATTGCCCCACTCGGGCCACTCCGGCGGGGTGAGCGGTAGCGTTGCGTCGAGCATGGTGTTGAGAACGTCGACGAAGGGGACCGCGGCCATCACCGCGCCCCAGAGCGAAGGCGCCCAGTTGGCGACCGCGCCCATCAGCATGCCGCCCGCCGAGCCGCCGTGAGCGACGATGCGGCCTTCCGAGGTGAAGCCCTTCTCGCAGAGATATCGGGCGGCGGCGATAAAGTCCTTGAAGGTGTTGGGTTTGTTTTGGCGCTTGCCGGCGAGATACCAGCGGTGGCCCTTTTCGTTGCCACCGCGGATGTGGGCGATGGCATAGACGAAACCACGATCCACCAGCGACAGAATACGTGTTGAAAACGACGCGGGAATAGCGATGCCGTAGGCGCCATAGCCGTAGAGCAGGCAAGGCGCCGAGCCGTCGAGCGGCGTATCAGCGCGATAGAGCAGGGTGACCGGCACGCTCTCGCCATCGGCCGCCGGCGCCATGACGCGACGCGTCACGTAGTCGGACGGTTCGTGGCCGGAGGGGACCTCCTGGGTCTTCCTCAGGAAACGCTCGCTGGTCGCCATGTCATAGTCGTAGACCTGCGCCGGTGTGGTTGGCGAGGAATAGGTGAAGCGGACAATATTGGTATCGAACTCGTAGGAACCCGACAGTCCGAGCGAATAGGCCTCTTCGGGAAAGACAATGGAATGCTCGTGACCGCTCGAGAGTTCGCGGATGACGATGCGCGGCAGGCCGCCCACCCGTTCAAGCCGTACCATTCGTCCGTGAAAGACCGACATGGACAGAATGAGACGGCCAGGTTCGTGAGCCACCACGTCGATCCAGTTGTCGCGGCCCGGACTCTTGAGCGACGCGTTGACGATCTTGAAGTCCTCGGCGCCGTCGGCATTCGTCAGGATATAGACGCGATCGTCGCCATCGTCCTCGATGGAATACTCGACTTCGGTCTCCCGCGCCGTAACGAGGCGCGGTGAGGTGTCCGGTGCCTCGGCGTCGATCAGGCGGACCTCGGAGGTCTGATGGTCGTGGGAGTCGATGACGATGAAACGGCCAGATTGCGTTTTGTCGACACCGCAGAAAAAGCCAGCATCTTCCTCGGCGTAAACGACAATGTCCTCGGACGCCGGCGTCCCGATCACGTGGCGAAGCACCTTCTCGGTGCGGTGGTTGTCGTTGACGAAAGTGTAGAAAAAGGAGCGGGAGTCGGCCGCCCAGGCGACGCCGCCGGAGGTGTTTGGAATTTCGTCGGAGAGATCGGTATCGGCGTCGAGGTTTCGGACGCGGATGACATGGAATTCCGAACCGGTGTCGTCGACGCTATAGGCGAGCAGCTTGTGGTCGGGACTATGGCTGGCGCCGCCGAGGCTGAAATAGGGCTTACCGCGGGCAAGCTCATCGGCATCGAGCAGCAATTCCTCCGGCCCCCCGTCGCGCAGCGTGCGGACAAGACGAGGATGCTGGGCACCGGTGAGATAACGGCTGGCGTAGGCATAGGGACCGTCCGGCAGCGGCACCGACGAGTCATCCTCGAGGATTCGGCCGCGCATCTCGGCCACCAAAGCCTCCTGCAACCCGACGGTGTCAGCCATGAAGGCGTCACAGAAGGCGTTTTCAGCTTCGAGATGAGCGCGGATGGCCGGGTCGAGCAGATCGGGATCGCGCAGAACGTCCTGCCAGTTGTCGGCGCGAAGCCAGGCATAGTCGTCGACGAGGTCGACCCCGTGGATGGTTGTCACGACGGGCCGCTTCTCGGCGCAAGGGGGCTTCATCTCGGTCATAGATGCTCCGAAAACTGCAAAAACGGCTGGAGGGATATCCCCAAAGATGGCGACGGGGCAACAGTCAAACACACCGTCGAGCGGTCAGGTTCCGATAATATCGAGATCCGACGTGCCTTGCCGGTCCTCGGTTTCGATAATCCAGCAGTCGCTGTCGAACCGCCGCTCGGACTGCAAGCGAGCATCGACGTCCGACTCGGATGCCCCTGCGAGCAGTGCTTCGAACACCCGGCCGCCGGCGACGGATGGGTCGATATCGCCGAGATAGACTTGCGGCACCGGACCATAGAGATCGGCGGTCCCATCAAGGCGGGACACCTTGACGAAAATGGCACCTGCTTCCGCTGCACCCTTGCGAATCACCGCCGTGAAGAAGCCGGCGTCGTTACGCCGACGAATGTAGGCTGAGACGAAAAAATCCGAGGTGATGCGGGCCATGGCCATGCTCTGGGGCGTAACCTGCCGTTCAAATCACGGACAGGCGCCGGGAGCAAGGGCTGCCTGGATGCAGGGGCCGGGCTTTTGGCGAAAGCGCGATCGAGGTTGGAGGCGCCAGGCGCAAGAGCGCGCTTGTCTCCTGCAACTTTCGCCGACCAGATTGAAACATCTGGTCGCCCGGCGAATGCTCCAGATTCGGGTGGTCTAGAGACCGCCGACCTTGACCATCTGGGCGACGAAGGCCTCGTCGATCACGCCGCTCTGCGGCAGATTGTAATAGGCCTGGAAGCGCTTGATGGCGTCGCGCGTCTCGGTAGACATCACGCCGTCCATGGCCAACGGGCCGAAGCCTTGTTGCGACAACGAACGCTGGATGCGGGCCAGATTGCTGTCTGCGGTGGCAGCCGATGGCGCGGCGTTCGCGGTCGCCACTGCTGCCGCTGGACTCGCGGCGGCGGCCTGTGGGGCGCTCGGAGCGGGTGTCGCGCGGGGGCTAACTGGTGCTGTCGAGGCGATAAGGTCGCCAATGCCATCACCCGACGTCTTGGCCGCCGGCATTTCCACGGAGGCGGGCTGCGCGACGGACGCACCCGGTTTTGGCCGGGGTACCGGCGCGGCGGAAGCCGCGGGCAGCGAGGCGACGGTCAGCGGATCGGCGGCAATGGCAGCTTCGCCGTTGAGACTGGTCTTCGGCCGCACGGAACGAATGGCCAGCAGGACATTGTTCGACGGGGCGCCGGTCGGCGTCAGGCGGAAGGCCCGCTCGAAGGCGAGGATGGCCTGAGACGTCTGCGGCCCATCGAGGCCGTCAACCTCGCCCTTGTAGTAGCCGAAGTCCTTGAGGCCCTGCTGGATGTCGGAAATCAGGCTGTGATCGGTCGCTCCGGCTATCGAGCCGTCGCTGGAACGGAGCACAGGTGGCTGAGCGACAGCTGGGACGGCTGGCGCGGTGGGGCGCGTGCCGACGAACAGCGGTGCCGGATGGGCGCGCGGCTGCAGCGCCAGAGCATTGGTCATGATGGCAATGGCGGTGGCCGTGATCATCAGGCCACCGACCGTGGCCATCGGATTGCCGACGGCCCCCCGGAAGAGGAGGGCGACAAGTCCCGTTTTGCCGTGGGTCTTGCGTCCTGCCATGTATTAGGCCCTCCGCGCCACGCGCTGGATCTGATCGACATCCAGAACGCGAGAAATTGGCTCGACGCCGTCGCGCGACGGCTGCATCGGCAAAAGGACCGTGACGGTTGTGCCTTTGCCGAGGTCGGAATCGATCATCACCTGGCCGCCGTGCAGTGCCACGAGGCCTTTCACCACCGAAAGTCCGAGACCGGTGCCGGCCTGCTTGCGGTCGTAGCCGGTTTCCGCCTGGAAGAAGGGACTGCCGATGCGGTCGATATCCTTCTCGGCAATGCCGATGCCATTGTCCCGCACGGCGATGGCCAGGCGGCGTCCCTGGCGGCGGACCGAGCAGATCACAAGGCCACCGCGGTTGGAGAACTTCACCGCGTTGGATAGCAGGTTGAGAACGATCTGCCGGCAGGCGCGGGGATCGGCGAACAGCTCCGGCAGGTTGGGTTCGATCTCGGACGAGAGTGTGATGCCGGCTTTCTCTGCTTGGGGGGCCATCATCTGCCGGCAACGGTCGACCAGCGGGCCGACGCGAAAAGCCTCGGGGTTGACGTCGAAGGACCCGCACTCGATCTTCGAAAGATCGAGAATATCGTTGACCACCTGCAACAGATGCTCGCCGGACTCCTTGATGAGGCCGGAATACTCCCGCTGGCGGTCGAACTCGAACCTGCCGAACAGTTCCTGATGGAGAATGTCGGAAAAGCCGATGATGGCGTTGAGCGGCGTCCGAAGCTCATGGCTCATGTTGGCAAGGAAGCGGGTCTTGGCAAGGTTGGCCGCTTCCGAATCGGCACGCAGGTGTTCGAGTTCCACTTCATGCCGCTTGCGCTCGGAAATGTCGCGCGTGACCGTCACCACCGCATCGTCGCCTTGCTCGTCGGCGAGATGACGCATGTGCGATTCGACCCAGATCCAACCATCGATGTCCTGCTCATCGCCGCAACGCAGGCGATATTCGACGCGCGCCGCGCCCTGGTGCAGCGCCATGGAGATGGCCGAAAGGTAAGCCGGACGATCGCCGATGTGAACGCGCCGGAACAGCCCCTCGGCCACAAGGTCGGCTGGCCGCACCGACATCAGACGCATGGCGGCCGGGGAGGCGAAGGTCACGTCGCCGGAGGGGTTGTGGCAGGTCACGAGGTCGCTCATCGCTTCGGCGAGCAGACGGTAGCGCTGCTCCTGGCGGGCGATGGACAGCGACGTGGCGCGCTCGCGCCGCTCGATGCTGATGGCGACACCTGAGGCATAGCCCAGCGCAATCACGCAGGCGAGAAAGCTCATGGTCGTGCTGTCGCCGGCAAAGACGAACGTACGTTCGGCGGTCCCTGTGGCGGTCAGCGCCGCAGTCAGCAGGAAGCCGGCGCCACTGATCAGCGCGGCGCCGGTGATGGTCGAACGCCGGCCGGACAGCGCGGCCTCGATGGGAGCGATGGCAAACCAGACGACGGCGAACGAACCAAGGCCGCCGGTGTGGAGGGCAACCCACACCGCGAGCGCGGTCAAGATGGCGGCCGACAGAAGATATCCATTTGCCAAGCGGCCGGTGCGAGAAACGAACAGCGCGACGAGAATCTCAAGTCCAAGGATGGACAGGGTGGTCGCGGTGAACCCCGCCGACGAGGCATCGATGGCAAGCGCGGGCGGAATAAGACCAAAGGCGGCGAACCCGCTGATGAGGTGCGAGGCGATGAATCCCCGGTGCCTGTCGACCTCGACCGGATCGTCGATCACCGAGCTATGCACAAGGTGATCAAACGAGCGCTCCAGCGCGGCTCTGATCTCACAGTTACGCAACACGCATCCCCATCGCAGGCGGATCGACAACCAACATGGGAATTGCCCCGAGGCCGTCACCGACATGCTGGCCCTGAATTTCCAAAGATTTCCAACTATGAGTTGGTCAGCTTCGGGGGCGGGCCATTTGTCTTTTCGGAAACTACGGTGCCACGTGCCCCTTTATGGAATGTTGATGGGAAGCACCGCACGGGGGGATGAGGCGCCCTCAAAAAGGGATTTGGTCGAAAAGATCGAATTCACGGTTAAGCGTGAGTGAACACGCCTGCCCGGTAATCGGAAACCCACGTTAAACCTAGAGAATTCGCCGCATTCCGTTGTGGAAAGGACCGATCGTTAAAATTGGACTCAAATTTTCGTCGAATTTCTCTGCGATTTGAATGATCGGTCTAATTCGATCCTAAAATGTCCCTGCTAAAACCGGGAACATCGAACGGACAGCGACGGTTTCGGCCGCGAAAGATCCGGACACCCCGCAAGGGGTGATGAACAACAGGGAATTGTCACATGATGTTTCTCCTGAGGACGGCATTCTGGCTGTCCATTGTCATCTTCCTCATCCCCGTTGACCATGCGGCCGAGCAGCAGGCCCAGACCGCCAGGGTACAACCGATCGGCGCGCTCGAGGCGGCAACCGCCGCCCAGGCAACCCTCTCCGATATGAGCGGTTTCTGCGGTCGGAACCCCACCGCGTGCGACATCGGCGGCCGAATCGCCACGACTTTCCTCCTGAAGGCGCAGACCGGTGCCCGCATGGTCTACGATTTCATCGATCATTCGCTCGCCGACAAGGCTGGCGCCACGGGCGTTGATCACGGCACGCTGACGTCCACCGATCTGGCCCCGGCCTGGCGCGGACCGGGCAAGGCGCCGCAGGGCATCTGATCGGACCTTTGGTCAGACGCTCGTCGCCAAATTTCCCTGCCCGGCGACCATGTCCGCCGGGAACTTGACCGCCGCGACCACAAGGTCCGGCGGTCTCTTTCTTTGCCGCTGCCAGCGGTCTATACCCGGGCTGCGCGACAGACTTGGAGACGGAACGTGGCGGCGACGCTTGAGGAAATCCGCGAAAACTTCTTGCTTCTCGACGACTGGGAAGATCGCTACCGCTATGTCATCGAACTCGGCAAGGAGCTGGAGCCGCTCGCCGAGGGAGACCATAGCGAGGATTACAAGGTGCGTGGTTGCGTCAGCCAGGTTTGGCTCAAGCCGCATCTTGCCGACGACAAGGTCGACCCCGTGCTGACCTTTGTCGGCGATTCCGATGCCCTGATCGTCAAGGGGCTGATTGCCATCCTCCACGCCACCTACTCAGGCAAGCGCGTCTCGGAGGTGCTGTCCATCGATCCCGAGGCAATCTTCAATGAATTGAACCTTCGCGAACACCTGACGCCGCAACGGTCCAATGGACTGAGGTCGATGGTCGAGCGGCTACGCAAGATCGCTCTGGAAGCCAGAGGCTGAAACGTCCCGTCAACGCCATGTCGGCGCGACTGCCCGACGGTAGAAGCTTAGCCGAAGGTATCGTCGTCGGCATTGAGGCGTAAAAAGAAAAGCCCGGCCGTGGGGCCGGGCTTGTCGAATTCAGGATCGGAATCGATTAGCGGGTACGGCGACGCTGCTGGCCCAGACCCATCTTCTTGGCGAGATCCGAACGGGCAGCCGCGTAGTTGGGGGCAACCATCGGATAGTCGGCCGGCAGGCTCCACTTCTCGCGGTATTCTTCCGGCGACATGTTGTAGTGGGTGCGCAGGTGCCGCTTGAGCGACTTGAACTTCTTTCCGTCCTCAAGACAGATAATATAGTCGTTGGTCACCGACTTCTTGACCGGAACGGCTGGGCGAACCGGCTCGGCTTCGACTTCCTGCGGAGCACCACCCTGCACACGGTTGAGAGCGCCCACAACGTCGAAGATCAGGTTCGGCAGTTCCGCGGCTGGTACGGAATTGTTGCCGACATAAGCGGCGACGATATGCGCGGCAAGGTCGATTATCGTCAGGTCGTCTTCCATCTCGCTCATCTTGATACCTGTCCTGCTTGAATTCGGATATTTCTGTTGCGTCTCGTCAACTTCTCAGTCAGGTGAGAACTTTTTGACGAATTCTACCTGCAAAACCGCAACAAACCCATGATCTGCTGTCGAACATCTCATTACAGCGCTTCAAAAATGAAAACAAGTGGAACTTGGACAAGAGTAACACCAATACGATGAAAACCGCATTCCCATCCAGCGAATGCTAAGAAACTTTCCACAAGACGCTCGCAGCACACGAAAGTTGCCTGAGCCTGGATCAGCGGTCATTGATACAAGACTCGAACACGGTCGAATCGGTGCCTTGTCCGGACTCGCTGTCACGATATGACGGAACATGCCGGCGCGACCTCCGTGCAGCCGATAGTTGCCCAGAAATGCGGGGCTTTCTTGAGGCCGACGCAGAGTGCGCGCGCAAGTATGGTGTTTGAGCCTTCAGGCGCGGTCGCGTCTGATGAGGGGCATTTCAACCGGCTTTTCGCCCTGCCTGGTCCCGGCCGTCGTCGCACGAACGGGCGTGCCCGCCTCGGTCTGCGCAATATGAACCGGAGTTCGCTTGGTCGAGGGAAGCGTACCACGCCAACGGTCGACCAAGAGCAGGGCCGAACGAAGCGACACCATTTCGTAGAGATCGATGAGGCGCTTGACGTCGAAGTAATTGCGCGTGTCTTCGACGCCGGAGAAAAGAATGACGCGGGTTGCGATCCCGGCCTCAACGCCGGATGCCTTGAGGCAGATCGACAGCGGCTCGCCGCCGGTATCAGCCAGCAATCGAACCAGGAAGGGGGCGTCAAGACCGGTGAGGTCCGACAGGATTCGCGACATGGCCTCGGTGTTGCGCTGCAGACAGGCGCGAGCCAGCGTGGCCACTTTGTCTGGGTCGGGCATCGGCACGCGCGGCAGCGGCCGACGAGCCGCGAACTCGCGAAGCGCGGCGATTTCTAGCGCCTGGATGACGCGGCGGCGACCGCGACCATCGAGGTCGAGAAACAGGTTGATCAGGTCCGTGTCCTGCACGTCGTCCATACGGGCAGCCAGAAGGCGGGCCAGCCTCGGATTGCCTTGGGCGTTTTCCACCAGATGGCGGACTGCGCTGGGCGTGAAGCTGAGGCTGAGGTTGCCGGCGAGCGCCGGCAAACCATCCGCGCGCATGCGTCCGAGCAGGGCCTCCACGACGGCCGGCTGCAGGTTTTTCCGAGCGGCGATCATTTCGAGGTGGCTGGGCGAGGCGGTGGCCACCAGCGCCAACAGCTGTCCCTCGGATATGCCTTTCGATTTTTCCAGCATCACCGATGACACGGGAAAGATATCGTGCAGCAGCGCCCGCATCACCGAAGCCGGTACCTCGTTATAGTCAGCGAGAAGGGTGGCGATGCGAATGCGGTCCTGCAGCGCCGTCACCTTGAGCAACTGCGCAGCCAGCTCTTCATACATGGCGACTTCGGAACGCGTATGAACGGGCTCCGACACATAGAGCTCCGTCGCGTCCTTGAGGAGGGACCGAGACCGCGCGCCGTCGGTGCCCTTGACGAGGCCGAATATGCCGCTTGAAAACGGGGGCGACGTCATTTCAAAGCATCCCGAACATGAGGGCCTCGTCCGCCGATTCAGGCAATAACGGTCGGTCGGCGAGCATGGTGAGAATGCCGCCCAAATCGTAAACCATTTGTTAACTCTGGCGACGGAATGATGGTTAGGTAAGGCGAAAGTGCTTGAGCACGACAATCGTCCAGGCTCGTTATTCGTCTTGAATCGTTCCGGCCCTGGAGTGTGCCGTGGGTGAGGTGCTAGCTTTCGGTCTGCCGATGCTGCGTGCGCGTCGAAAACCGACGAGCGGTTTTTGCGAGGTGACCGTTCTGCCGACCCGGGCCGACGACGATCGCGACACGAAAACCCCTCCAAAGCCTGCAAAGCGGCGAACCGTGCGCAAGCCGAGCGGAGCCTCGCGTCCGGCCGGCGTTCGCCTGAAGTAATGACCACCCGCGCCATAGGCGGACTTGCGCCGGCCGCGCGAATCCGGAAGACTCCCCTTCAGAGCGACCGGAGAAGCATTGTGGCGGCGCGTTTTGGTGACTGGAGAGCCGGCGGCTTGCTGGCTCTGGTTATGATAACGGTTGCCGCCTGCGGCCGTCCGACCGGCGATTTTGGGCGTGCCGAGCCGTCCTTCCTGCATGATACCTTGTTGCCGGCTGCCGGCAATCTCGTGGCGTCGCAGGCGCGCAAGGAACCGGTTTCCGGTTTCCCGCTGGCCGACGACGAGATCGAGTTGCGCAATCGCGCCTGGGCCTTCGTGCGGGCGCCGCATGTTCGCGACTGGTGGCTCGATACGCTGGTCGAAGGCGAGCGAACGCGCATCCTGCCGATCCTGAAGGGTGGCGACACCATGTCGCCCGAGATCGTCGCCATGTTCCCTCAGATAGCCCTGCCGCTGATCGCCCCCGCCTATGATCGCGCTCGCTATCACGCTTATCTCCTGTCGGACGGCCGCCTCTCGACGGAAACGCTATGGTCTCGCGTCATTGACGATGCCGGCGCCGATACCGCGCTGATCCCACCCTTCTGCGCGGTTGCCTCGCGTGTGCGGCGGGACGATGTCGAGCGGCTTGGTGCGCTCAGGCGCCAACGTATCGTCGAGGCGGGACTGCACGAGGGGGCCGAGGCGCGCGTGTGGGAAAACGAGGAGACCATTGCTTGGGTCTGGCAGGCGCTAGGCTATCGGGCAGCATCCTATCGCTATGCCATCGATCATTTCGAGGTGGAGGCACCGTCCGGTCAACTGTTCGCCGCCAATCGGGCCTATGACACGCTGGTCTCCGCGAAATGCTTCGGCGCGCCGTCGATCCGCACCGCGATGCCACGCGGGCCGGAACGTCATTCCCGTCTGATGACGGCGCCCGATCCCTTCGACGAGCCGGTGCCACAAAAATAGCTTGAGTTCAGTCGGACAAAGCAGGCCTGCACGCCAGCCCGTCGAGGGCCACCTCGGCATGACTGCGATCTTCAAGGTCGCCGGCGAACAGACGGACCAGCACGAAGCCCGTATCGACCGGCAAAGACATGGTCTCGATCGAGTCAATGCCCGCCGCCTGGCGGGCCGCGTCGAGGGCGGCGGTGCGGCCGACCAGAAGATCGATATCGGTGCCGCGCAGATCTTCCCGGGACAAGGTCGATAAAATCCGCCCGTCGTCTGCCAGCGCCGCGATCGACCAATAGGTCGCCGGCATCGCGCCGGTGAGCCGTATTGGCCCGGTGTCGCCATCGAAGCGGCAAACGCCATTGAGAAAGGCCGGATCCAGGTCGGTGGCGGTATTGCCGCCGTCCACGCGTGATAGCTTGCCATCCGTCCGACTGAAATTGACGCCGGTGAAGGCGAGATCGCGTGAATGGCTGGGCGCGAGAAGGACCGCGCCGATATGGGTGAGTCCGGCGATGCAAAGCATGGCTGCGATCCAGCGAAGACCGGTGTCGATCATGACGATCCCCCTTCGTCACAGCCGAGCGAAGTGATCGTGGGTAACTGTTCGAGGCCGGGAACACGGGTCGCAAGGGTTGGCGAATAGAGGCGCAACGTCAGGCGGAGACTGGATAGTCCGGTGGTTGCGATGAAGTCACCGGGCCGAACGTCGCGGCCGATCGATATGCGCACTTGCCGCGCCGGTCCGAAAGTCATGGCATCGAGCGCCGTGAAGCCGAAACGGCCGGCCGGATTGCGGGGGAGGTGGCCGTCGCGGTCGGAGACCGTCAACGTCCAGAGTACGCCCTGGGGCATCGGGCCGGCGACAAGATAGGCGCAGGCCGCCTTGAGCGGCTTGTTGTCGGCGCTGACCTCGGTGATGAGTTCGATGCCTTCGCTCGGCCCGAGACCGCCGCCGCGCCTGACGGCCCGCGCAGCCTCATATGGATTGGCCTTGACGGCGTCATTCTGCACGGACCACTGGCCAATGCTGCGGGTCCCTTCGAAACGCAGATTGCCCACGGCCCACCATGCCGAGACGAGGCCGAGAAAGATGCCGGCGAGCATGACGAGAATGAAGCGGAGTGTAGCGAGCACTGGGGAAACCGGTCAGCGAGAGGGCGCGGCGTCAGAAGCGCCAAGCAGTGAAAGGCCATCGAGAAGAATGTTCGACCGCCCGGCACTGGTCGGCGTGACGAGGGCGAACGACTCACTGGCGGCTGCCGGAACAAGGGCGGCCTCCCGGGCTTTTGCCGCCGAGATGCGGGAGCGCATGCTCGCGCCGATGTCGCGAATGACCGACACCGCTGCCGGCGTGAGCAATTGAGGCGATGCCGCCATTTCCGACGGCGCCGCCGCCACCATCGGCTTGCCGGATGAGGCGAGCAGGTCGGCCGGCACGGGCACGCCTGGGATGGGCTTGAATCCAAGGCCTGCATGGATCGGTTCCATGATGGCGTGCCAAGTCAGGGCAGGCAGGCTGCCACCGGTCATGTTGGCGGTGGAGGTGTAGTCGTCATTGCCGAACCAAACCGACGCCGCATACCAGCCGGTAAAGCCAATGAACCAAGCGTCACGGTAGGCCTGCGTCGTGCCGGTCTTGCCGGCCTGCATCTGACCGGGAAATTTCGCTTTGCCACCGGTACCCGCGTTCACCACGCTCGACAGCACGCTGTTCATCTCGTAGGCGATCTCCTCCGGCAGCACCTGCTCCGGGGGCGGTTCGTTGCGTGCCCTGTCATAGGTGATGATGCCGGCGCGGGTCTTGGCCCACTCGATCGCATAGGGGGTCGATTTGAGGCCGCCTGTGGCGAAGCCCGAATAGGCTCCGACCATGTCGAGGGGCGTGACTTCGGCAACGCCCAGCGGCAGGGCGCGGGTGATCTTGAGTTCCGTGCGAATGCCGAGCTTGTGAGCCGTTTCGACGATCTTGCCGCGACCGAAACTTTCGGCCAATCGCACGGGAACGGTGTTGATCGACTTGGCGATGGCGGTCCTGAGTGAAACCCGGCCCGCATAGGACCGGCCGTAGTTGCGCGGGCTCCAGTTGCCGATGGTGATCGGTGCGTCCGAAATCATATCGTCCGGGGCATAGCCGTTCATGAAGGCGGTGGCGTAGACGAACGGCTTGAAGGACGAACCGGGCTGACGCAGGGCGTAGACGGCGCGGTTGAACAGGCTCTCGCCATAGTCGCTGCCGCCCACCATGGCGCGGACCGCGCCGTCGAGGCTCTGCACCACGGTGGCGGCCTGCTTGACCTTGTACTGCTGACCATACTGCCGGAGGCTGTCGGCAATGGCCGCGTCAGCGGTTTTCTGGATCATGGGGTCGAGCGTGGTGCGGACGGTGATGGTGCGGTCACCGGGCGGCGCGATACGCTTCACTTCCTCAAAAGCCCAGTCGAGGAACCAGTCCGGCGCATTGCTGTTGGCCGAGGCGACCGGGGTTGCCGGATTGCGGCGGGCAGACGCCACCTGCGCCTCGGTCATGAAGCCGGCCTCAACGAGGTTGGACAACACCTGGTTGGCGCGGGCGCGGGCGGCGGCGATATTGTTGGTGGGCGAGTATTTGGTCGGTGCCTTGTAGAGGCCGGACAGCATGGCGGCTTCGGACAGCGTCAGCGACTTGACCGACTTGCCGAAATAAAACTCCGACGCCGCCGCGACGCCGTGCGTGCCGCCGCCCATGTAGGCGCGGTCGAGATAGAGCTTCAGGATCTCGTCCTTGGAGAGCTGCGCTTCGAGCCAAAGGGCGAGGTAGGCCTCGTTGATCTTGCGCTGGATGGTGCGCTCGTTGGACAGGAACAGGTTCTTGGCAAGTTGCTGGGTAATGGTCGAGCCGCCCTGAACGACGCCGCCCGCTTTGGCGTTCGACACGATGGCGCGGAACGTGCCGAGCGGATCGATACCAAGATGATCGTAGAAACGCCGGTCCTCAGTGGCCAGCGTGGCCTCGATGAGATAGGGCGGCATCGCCGAAAGCGGCACGCTGTCGTCGAGGAACATGCCGCGCCGGCCGATGATGGCCCCCGTCTTGTCTTCCAGGGTCACCGCATAGTCGCCACGGGCGCGCCAGTCGCCCTCCGTCGCCTTGAAGGCGGGAATGGCAAATATCAACAACACGATGAAACCCGCTGCACCCAGTGTTGTTCCCTCGGACGCGAGTTCGAACACGGCACGCTTCCACCCGCGCATGCGGATCAGACCGGAATAGTCCATCAGACTGCCCCAGAACCGCGAGAAACCCTGCGAAAAGTTCCAGGCAGTTGAATTCCGGCACGGTAGAGCCCAAGCGTTAGGGATGTTCGGAAGCCGAAAACTAACCTTTTCCGGCCCCGGTTACCAGATCGCAGAGAAAAAGATGGTCGACGATACCGGTAAAGATGAGGAGCTGCCTTTCTGGCGCACCAAAAGCCTCGAAGAGATGACGGACACGGAGTGGGAGAGCCTGTGCGATGGCTGCGCCCGCTGCTGCCTCAACAAGCTCGAGGATGAGGATACCGGCCGCATCGTCTACACAGACGTCGGCTGCTCGCTGCTCGACGGCGAGAGCTGCCGTTGCCGTGATTATGCCCATCGTTCCGAAATGGTGCCGGAATGCGTTCGCCTAACGCCGCGCGAAGTGCGGACCCTTAAGTGGTTGCCGGCCACCTGCGCCTATCGCCTCGTCGCCGAAGGGCGCGACCTGTACGATTGGCATCCTCTCGTCTCTGGCGATCCCGATAGCGTCCACCGCGCCGGTGTATCGGTGCGCGGCAAGACGGTGCGCGAACAGGATTGGCCGGTGGAAGAATGGCAGGACCGCATCGTCACGTGGCCGATGCGGCTACCGGGTTTCATGGGGCGCAAAAGGCGGAAGCGGGCCTAGAGCATCGGACCGAAAAGTGGAATCCGGTTTTCGGAAAATCCGACGCGCAAACAAAGAACTAGATCGTCACCTTGCGTCCGTCAGGGCGCACGACGATCTAGGATCCACACGACTGCGGCGACAAATCGCCACCATCCATGAGGGGCATGGCGATTCATAGAGGTCCATGGCTAATCAGGGCGTCTGTGTTTGTCACCCCGCTCCGGCTCGTCAATCGATGGCGATAAGCACATCCGACGCTTTAACCACCGCCTTGGCGGCGTCACCAACCTTGAGGCCGAGCTCGTCGACGGCTTCGTTGGTGATCGCCGCGGTCATTTTGGCGCCGCCGACAACTTCGAGAACGATGTGGGCGGTCGTGGCGCCCCTGGTGATCTTGATGACCTTGCCCTCGAGGACATTGCGGGCGGAGATTTTCATGATGGATGTTTCCTTGTCGAAGCCGGCTTTGTGAGCGAATGCCGCGCCCCAGCGAGAGTAGGCCACGTCCCGCGTAATGCAACGCCAGAAAGGCAACTTTCGCCTGTCGTCGGCGCGATCCTTGCATGGGGTTACGCAGGACACGAGGCCGCGCCGGTCATCCACTGGCAAAGGCGCGGATGATGTGACAGAGAGCGGAAGAGCGATCGTTCGGGGAAGGCCGGCAGACATGGTGAGCATCGACAAGATCGACGACAGCAGGCACGGGGTTTGGGATGACGTGCAGGCCATCGCCATGGGAACCTTCTTCGCCGCCGTCGGCATTGAGTTCTTCCGCGACGCTCATCTTGGAACCGGAGGGACGGCTGGTGTCGCGTTCCTGATTCACTATGCCACCGAGTTCGGCATCGGCCCGGTGATCTTCCTGTTGAATCTGCCGTTCTATGCCTTCGGCTGGGTGACGCTTGGCCGGGAGTTCACGCTGAAGACCTTTGCGTCGGTGGCGCTGCTCTCGCTCGAAAGCTATTTCATGCATGACGCCTTTGCCATCGGCTACAGTGTCCCATGGTTTTCGGCGATTACCGGTGGCGCGCTGACCGGCGTTGGCATGCTGATGTTGTTTCGCCATAGATCCAGCCTCGGCGGCATCGGCATTCTCGCCGCCTTCGTGCAGGAACGACTCGGCTGGCGAGCCGGCAAGTTTCAGCTGGCCACCGATCTCGTGATCCTCGCGACGTCCTTCTTTGTGCTCAATTGGAAGAACGTGGCGCTGTCGGTGCTCGGCGCCGTCGTGCTGAATCTCGTTCTGGCCGTCAATCACAAGCCGGGGCGCTACAACGGCTATTGAACCGCGTGGCGGCGGTCAGGCGGATTTGCGACGTGGGACCGGCACGGGATCCGCTGCGTCCGCCACTTCCCGCCAAGCCGGTGCCGCGCCCTCGATCTCCCGCCACTCCTTGAGGAGTACCCGGCGTCGGCGTGGATACCGAATGCCCAAGTCTACGGCGTCCGACATGCGGTCGACACGGAAGTGGCGGTAATCGGCCCTGAGTTCGCACCAGGCGGTGAGAACGCGCACCCGCTCGAAGAAGGCGACGGCGATCGGCCAGACGATGCGGCGCGAGGCAATGCCCTTCTCGTTGACATAGGAAAATTCCAGCCGGGTCTCGTTGCGGATGGCGCCACGCACCAGCGACAGATCGATACCATCGCGATTGGCGTTCCAGGCCGGCGCAACGATCAGGCCGGTGGCATCCATCCGGTCGGCGAGATCGGGCGGCAACACCGCGGCGATCTTGGCGAGCGCGTTCTCTGCAGATGAGGCGAGCCGCTCGTCGGCACGCGTCGCCGCGAGGCGGGCGCCGAATACCAGCGCCTCGATCTCGTCTTCCGTGAACATGAG
Organism: Pseudomonadota bacterium; assembly: GCA_018262505.1. GTDB lineage: Bacteria > Pseudomonadota > Alphaproteobacteria > Rhizobiales > Pleomorphomonadaceae > Pleomorphomonas. The sequence goes on along the minus strand of JAGSYV010000065.1, from coordinate 7,711 downwards.
GGGCGGCAGCATGAAGCCCGGTTTCAGCACGTAACCGACGCCGGCTTCACCATCGATGGGCGCGCCCTGGCCGATCAGTGCTTGAATGTCGCGATAAAGGGTGCGCAGCGACACGCCGAGTTCGGCCGCCAGCTCGGCTCCTGAAACGGGACGGCGGCGGCGGCGCAAGGCCTGAACCAGGGTAAGAAGGCGCTCGGCGCGGGACATGGGACGACCCAGGGGTTAGGCAATGGATTCGGACAACAAATGCGCGCCAATCATGCCAGCAGCCACGGCCTGCGTCCAGAACAATGATCCTGTTTTGTTCTGAAGGGGCTATGGGAGCTTGATCTTCCGCCTTCGTGCGCCCATCCCTTGGCGAGATGAATCGTCGTTCGTTGATCCGGGATTGAGAAGGAATTCGCCTGTCGCCCCTCTTGAGGCAGGGGGAGCAAGGCCGCCGAGCGCCGGCGACATGGCCCCAGGCGCAGGATGGGGCACAGCCTTTTTTCGCAAGGTGGCTTTACGACAGCCTACACGACGACGCAGATATCGAGCCGTTCGGGATACGGAACGGTCAATTGTCTCCGACCCAAGGTGATCGCCCGGCGAAGACGACCGGATGGCTGCCGTCCAGGACGTCTGGCGCAAGCCACATCGGAGAGATCGCCGACATCCTGCCTGGCATATCTCGACGGTGCTTCGCCGACGCTCGGCGGTCTTCGGCCGATCGGCCTGCTTCGTCGGGAGGCCCCAGTCGGCCCGCGGTCCACCGCACGTCGGCCTCTGCTCGCGCGGCGGGCCAGCCAGCGACGACCGGACAAGGTGGAGAATGTGATCGAGGCCATCGGCTGGAGCACCGGCGACGGCGCACCGTTCGCGGGTGGACTCAACTAAAGGTCGTTCTGTCGCCAACGGCTATGATTACTGCAAGGAGCCGAGATTGCTATCCGTCGGATGGTCCTCGCGTCGGACTTAGGCTGGCGAGCACTTCGACGCTGCGCCGACTACAGGGAGGCATGAACCGAGGGCCGTATCTTCATTGTTCCGATAACTGTCCGCTCGACCCAAACCAGCGAGCATCCTTCATACCGGCCGCCTCCGACCTTGGCGAAAAGACCCCGCGCCGCGGAGCATGTGGTTGCGAACGGGAAGGTTATGTCCGCAGCGAACAGGAGTGGTGCGAGGCCATGCTCCGCTGACCAGACCCTGACGCTTCCTCACCGGATGGCGAACGTAGCCGTGGCGGCGGTGTGGTGTGCAGGCCTCTGACAAAACACCAGAGTGTGCGGGGAAACCTAGCGCCCATTTCCAATGTGGGCATGGTTGCCCTCGGATCAGTCGCTTGAATCACTGCATGAACCTGGAACGCGTCACTTCAACCGTTGCCCGTAAGTGATTCGGAAGATTCACAAACTCGGGCCAGGTTGAATCAGTGGCTGAGCCGGACTCGGGCGGCACTTCTGAATCAAAGTCTGAGCTGCCGGAATCAACCTGTGAGCTTGCTGACTCAGTTCGCAAAGTCGCTAAAACCGGCTTTGAAGCCGCCTGGCGTGGCGCGAACCCTGATGTTCGCCTGATGCGCGTCGATCCGGCACTCTCCCGGTCAGTGATGCCGTGTCGGCGCAAGGACGAACAAGTGCTGGCTCTGACCTGCGTTTTCTCAGCTTGCTGAATCACCGTCTAAAGGGCGGGGCCAAAGATGTCGGGTTGCGGGTCGAAGATGGCTTGCTGGTCCCCGGGGTCAATCTTGAGCCCTTGCGTGGTCGGGATGACCGAGTAAGGCTCAGCCAAACAGCCTTGCCTCTGGTGCCACAGGATAGCCTCGCGCCGCCCGGGCGGGGACTACGCGCGGGTGGCCCGTATGACAGCTCGCTCGGGAAACCCGATGCGGCTGACCGTGAGGAGCCGATATTTTCCGGGCGGTAGGAGATATGCACCAATAAGTTGTTGGCTGCGCCACCCCTGGGCCCGTCTTGGTGCGGGTGCCTCCCATCGCTCCGTACCCGGCTTTGCGAGGGAAAGCTGCTGGCGTGATGATTGCCATCGCCTTGCCATCGGAGGAAGAGCTCTGCTCCTCGCCGCGCATGCGGGCTGAGCACCGGCTTCGCCCACCACCGCGGCGTTGCGCCGCGGGAGGATAGCCCGCTCATCGGTGGCACCGCGCATCGGCTTCCTCTCACTGCGCCATCCATCGGGTTCGGCAAGAGGGGCATGACCCAAGATCGGGCGAGCCTTGCAACGGAATCCAGGGGGAGCGGACTCTTTGCGTCTGAACGGCGGATAGCCATCTTGGTGTGTTAGGAAAAATGAACGAATATGCGACGCCAACTGCCGCTGCCCCAGCGTCACGGCGCCCATCGACCAAGGCGAATTTCTCTAGGAGAGGTAGACAACGAGGCTAGCCCGCGCCGTCGGACGGGGACGGCGCGGGCTATAGCGCTGAGGCCCAACGAGGAGGGGTGTCAAGCCACGGCGCATTTGGTCGCGGCGACGGCGGCCGCGATTTCGTTCTTGAGTAGAGACCGGTGGCGCTTGAGATCGGCGAGGACATCCGGCTCGGCCGGCTCCTCCAGCGTTTCGATGCGGAAAATGCGTCGATTGATCTCTTGATAGGCACTGGCGAGGTCGCAGAAGACCGCATCGAACAGCATAAGCTGTTCAATGGCGTTCCAGCTCTGCGGGAATTCCAACGAAAGCTCGTGCGGGATGCTCATTTCACTGCCCCCTCTTCTCATCGTCCTGAAGCTAAGCTTCTCGTGGCAACAAGGCCTTGAGGTGGATCAAAAGTCGTATGCGTGCCATCCACCAACAGGGGTTTCCCTATGGCGATGTTTTGAAGGGGATGGATTTCGGCGTAACACCCCATCTGCCACCGGAGTGGAGAGAAAACGCCGCGGTCACGCAAGCGAGTGATTGCTTTCGCCTCAAAGCATGAACGCCGGGCGTTGTCGGTGTTCATGGACCGTTCAGCCTAGGGTAGCTAAAGTCCGGTCCATGAACACTAATCGCAAGCGATTCCGTCTCGCCTTGGCGTGTCTTGTGATGCTGCCGATCGTTGTGGGACATGCCGCCGAGGCGCGCTGCCTGACGCCGGCCGAAGCGCAGGCCGTCGTCGGCAAGGGGGCCGTTCAGCGGCTGAGCGTGATCGCCCGCATCATCGATGGAGAAATCGTCGACGCCCGGCTCTGCGAGGGCGGTGGATTGCTCGTCTACCAGCTTGCGGTCATGCATGAGGGCGGACGGGTCGACAACATCATGGTCGACGCCACGTCGGGGCAAAGGCTTCGCTGAACCGGGATATCTCAAAATGCGGATTCTTGTGGTCGAAGACGACCGCGACCTAAGCCGGCAGTTGGTCACCGCTTGTCGCGATGCCGGTTACGCCGTCGACGCCGCCTTCGATGGCGAAGAGGGGCATTTTCTTGGCGACACCGAACCTTACGACGCCGTGATTCTCGACATCGGCCTGCCCAAGATGGATGGTCTCAGCGTGCTTGAGGCGTGGCGCAGGGACAACCGATTGGTGCCGGTCCTTCTCCTCACCGCCCGTGACCGCTGGAGCGACAAGGTCGCCGGCATCGACGCCGGCGCCGACGACTATGTCGCCAAGCCGTTCCATATGGAGGAGGTGCTGGCCCGCCTCCGCGCATTGACACGCCGCGCCGCCGGTCGTGCCTCCAACGAAGTGGAAGTTGGCCGCGTCCGGCTCGACGTCAAGGCTGGACGCCTGACCGTTGATGGCAACCCCATCAAGCTCACGTCCCATGAGTTTCGCCTCATTCAGTACCTGATGCTGCACATGGACAAGGTGATCTCGCGCACGGAGCTGGTGGAGCACCTTTACGATCAGGACTTCGATCGCGATTCCAATACCATCGAGGTGTTCGTCGGCCGGTTGCGCAAGAAGATGGGGATCGATTTCATCGAAACGGTGCGCGGTCTCGGCTATCGCGTCGCGTCCGGAAAATGAAGGCTTGCCTCAGAAAACTGAGCGAATGGCTGACGAGTTCGCTGGCCTTGCGGTTGATGCTCATGTCGGCGCTGTGGGCGGCGATTGCACTGGCTGCCTTTGGCTGGCTGCTTACCGAGCTCTACCGGGCCAGTCTCATCCGCTCCTTCGACGAACGCATCATCGTCTACGAAAAGACGCTGGCCGGCGTCGTCGCGTCGACGCCCGACGGCGGCGTGCCCGATCCCGGCACCATGGGCGACCCACGCTTCGGCCGCTACCAGTCCGGCTGGTACTGGGTGGTGGTCGATGCCAAGTCCCAGACCACCATCGCCACCAGTCAATCCCTGTTTGGCGAGGTGCTGGCGCTGCCGCCACCGCCCAACAACGGCGTGGTGGTGACCAATGATGCGAGCGATCCCGCCGGCATCGCGCTCCGCCACGCGACGCAGCGCATCTTTCTCAGCAACGGCCGGATGTTCGATCTCCACGTCACCGGTAACGTCGCCGAACTTGCCGACGAGATCTCCACCTTCCGCTTTCAGGTGTTTGCGACGCTGGCCGCCTTCGCGCTCGGCCTCGTTGCCGCCGCCGGGCTGCAGGTTCGCTTTGGTCTGAGGCCACTCGCCGCCATGAGCCGCCGTCTCGCGGACATCCGCGAGGGGCGCGCCAACCGCCTCGAAGGCCGGCTGCCACGCGAGATCGCCGCGCTCGGCAAGGAGCTCAACGCTCTCATCGAAACCAACAGCGCCATCGTCGATCGGTCGCGGACGCAGGTCGGCAATCTTGCCCATGCCCTGAAGACCCCGCTCGCGGTGATCCTGAACGAGGCGCGCGCCGAAGGCGGGGCGTTGGCGGACAAGGTGGTCGAGCAGGTGACGGTGATGCGGGCCGAGGTAGACCGCTATCTCGACCGGGCGCGGCTCGCCGCCGATCGCAAGTTGGTTGGGGCGGTGGCCGATGTTCGCCATTCGCTGGAAGGCCTGATCCGCGTTCTGAGCCGAGCCTATCCCGATCGCAGCCTCTACCTCGACGCGCCGGGTGTCGGACATCCCAAGGCCCGCATCGAGCGGCGCGACCTTGAGGAGCTGATTGGCAATCTCATGGACAATGCCTGCAAATATGGGCGCGAACAGGTGCGCATTGCGCTGTCGGTCGACAGGGCCGACCGTGACCGCCCGCTGGTGGTCATCTGCGTCGAGGACGACGGGCCAGGCTTGCCGCCTGCGGCCTATGCCGAGGTGCTCGGCCGAGGCAAACGTCTCGACGAGACGTTGCCCGGATCAGGTTTCGGCCTCGCCATCGCGGCTGAGATCGCCGAGACCTATGGTGGATCGCTGGTTCTCGATCGGGCTGGGCTCGGCGGGCTTTCGGTGACCTTTCGCATTCCCCTGAGTTGAAATCCATTGACGGGGCGCTGGACGATGGGGGCAGTAATCGGGAAGATGGGAGGCCGCTGGCAACAAGAATAAGTCGGAAACAAAATTCGGCCATGGTTTCAGGCCACTACAAGTGTCAAGGGCGACTCGCCCAATATAATTCGTTCCATTCTCGGAGACCGGAGCAATGCTGTTGAAGAAACTTGTAATCGTCGGCCTGGCGGCTTCCCTGCTGACTGGATGCGCCACGGGTGGCGGGAACCAGAACGCGACGCTTGGCACGCTGGCCGGCGCTGTCGGTGGCGCTGCTCTCGGCTCGGCTTTCGGCTCGGGCAGCGGCAAGGTGGCAGCCATCGCTGGTGGCGCTCTGCTTGGCGGCTTCCTGGGTAACCAGATCGGCGCAGCTCTCGACGCCGACTCGCAGCGTTACAACACTGCGGCCAGTGTTCAGGCGCTCGACACCGGTGCTCCGCAGCAGTGGCGGAACCCGCAGAACGGCGTCTACGGAACGGTCAACCCGGGTCCGGTCGCCTATGTCAACAACCGCACCTGCCGCCCCTACACCAACACCGTCTACATCGACGGTCAGCCGCAGGTGGCGCGTGGCACCGCCTGCCAAAATCCGGATGGCAGCTGGCAGGTTGTCGGCTGAATTCGTCCCTAATCTTTGCATCGTCCAGGAAGGGCCGGCTCCTTGAGCCGGCCTTTTCGCATTCTCGCTTTAGGCCCCGTTCGTTACCAGTCATCAACCATCTTGCGGCAAGATCGTTTGGTAAAGGACTAGTTTACGGGATTCGATATGGACGGGCGCGCGGCGGTGACCGACAAGGCCGAAACTTTCTTGCGGGGCCTGACGCCGCGGGCGCGTGGCATGCTGGTCCGCCGGCTGGAAACCGACCAAGCCGTTCCCGTGGAGATCGATGCCCGCCGCCGTCTCATTCTCGAGGCGGCCCGCGCCGTCGCGGAAAGTCGCAGTCCCGCCCGGCAGGCAGCGGCCGGCGGAACGCCGGACATGCGAAGGTTGGTCTTTAGCGCCTTCGAGCCCTACACGATCGAGGAAAGACTGACGGCCCCCGCGCGCGGCTTCGTGACGGCAGCGACGCTGTCCCATCTGTGGACCTATGCCTCCGCCGAGCTTTTGCCGGCGGAATTTGCCGTGTGGAATGCCCCCTCGACCATGCCGACGCTGCCGGATGCCGCCGCCTATCGCCAAGAGGCGACGCGGCTGGAACGACGCCTGTTCGAGACACTGGCCCGGCATATCGAGACGATTGCCGACGAGCCGAAACGGCAACAGCGCTTCATGTCGCGCATTGGCGGCGAGTTGGCTCGCGGCGAAGTGGACGACATGATCGCGGTGCGCGATCACCTGGATGACCTGCCCACGCTGAGCGCGGCCATCGTGCATCTGCTCGATTCCGGTTCCGCCGACAGGGGGCTTCTCGAACAGATCGCCACCTACCTCACCAAGTATCCTCATACTGCCGGTTGGGTCGCTGGCGGCGTATTTCGTCGGCAATCGTCGGTCGCTCCGCTGATCGCCTTCGCCAAGCTGCTGGCGCGCGGCGAAACGGCTCGTCGCATCCGTCCCACCCCGACGGCGGCGGCCTTCATCGATCTCGGATTCGCCGCTGCCGACCGCGCCGCCTCGCGCTTCCTCACTATTCTGCGCGGCAGCCGCAATGCTGCCGACGCCGTCACGCAAATCGGCGTCTTCCGGTCGGTTCTCAACGAGCTCGCCAATGGCCTCGATATTGACGGCGATGGGTGGTGGCAACAGCGGATGGTCGCCATCAAGCGGCGTTTTTCGGAGATGCTGTTCGCGGAATTCGACAAGTTGCTGCCGGCGATGCGGCGCGCATTCCGCGTGCAGGAAACTCCTTATCCCGGCCCCGCCGATGGTGCCGAAGTCGTGTTCTTGTGCGCCATTTTCGCGGCGGCGAGCAAATCCCGCGACGCCCTGGCGGTCAATGGCCTGATCGGCCGCCTGACGCCGTTGGTGGACCAGGCGATTGAACTTTACGCTCTTGATCTGCCAACCCGGCTGCGCAACCTTGACGGCGAGGCGCGAATTGTCACGCTGTCGGCGGTTGATCACCTCATCAAGGCCTCCGCCTTCCTCTATGGCGAGGATTACGCCTCCCACCTGCGGCGCAGCAAAGAACAGCAGCTCAAGACGTCACGGCCAGCGGCATGATCGCTTCCGGGCTTTTTTGGAATCCTTCTCAAATTCACTCAGAAGTCCATTGAGAAACCGCCGGCATTGCCCTATTCGGCATGGGGCATCGGTGCGCTGACGCGAGGCCGATGGCTCGGGAAAGAGCTAAGGATGGTTTTCTGGGTCTTGTTGGCATTGATGGCGGCGGCAGTCGTTCTGGTCGTCATTGCCCCGCTAGCGCGG
>JAGSYV010000064.1 GCA_018262505.1 Pseudomonadota bacterium | reverse complement strand
ATCATCAACGCTCCGCAAAAAGCCGCTGACGCATGGCTACAAAATGCCCAAAACAAACCTCAACCCAAACCCAAAATTTGAAGAGTCGTGTACGGTGGGCTGCCGGATACCTTCGGCTTCACTGGCGCCATGCCGCAGATCATGCGGCACGCCGGCGTCGAGGCGCTAGTCACCATCAAGGTAACCTGGAACGAAACCAATCGCCTGACCGACAACCTGTTCCGCTGGCAGGGCAACGACGGATCGCGGGTGTTCGTCCATACCTTCGACGCGTCGGAGCACGAGGGCTACAACATGACCATCTCGCCGCCTGCCCTCCTGGAGGTATGGCGCAACCACGGCGGCAAGGATCTGTCCGACACGGTGATCGCCTCCTACGGCTGGGGCGACGGCGGCGGTGGGCCGGATCCGGACCAGATCGAATCCCTACCACTTCTCAATGCCGTGCCGGCTATTCCCACCGTCAGCCATGGCGCGCTCGAACCGCATGTGCTCAACCTGGCCAAGAGCCTGGAAGGCGCGGCATTGCCGGTCTGGCAGGGCGAACTCTATCTCGAATACCACCGCGCCACATTGACGACGCAGGCGCGCGTCAAGCAGCTCAACCGGCGCGCCGAAGCCGGCCTAGTTGCAGCGGAAGCTCTGTCGGTGATCGACGCGCTCGACGGCGGATCGTCCGAGATGCCCAATCTTGCCGCCGACTGGACGCTGCTGTTGCGCAACCAGTTCCACGATATCCTGCCGGGTTCATCGGTGCGCGAGGTCTACGAACAGACCGAGACGGAGCTTTCTGGTGTCGTCGAACACGCTTCCGCCATCAGCGGACAGCGCCTCGCCACGATCGCCGCCCGGCGGACAGGCACGCACGAGGGGGTGCTCGTCGCCAACGTTTCTGGATCCGCCAAGACGGCGCTCCAGCTCGAAAGCCCCGATCCACTGCCAATGACGCTCAGGCCGCAGCGGATTGATGGTGGCTATGTCGCGACTATCAGTCGCCCTGTCGCGCCGCTGTCGCTGGCCTTTGTCGGGTCAGCAAGCACCCGAACCGTCACCACGGATGGCAACGTCCTGGAGAATGACTTCGTCCGGGCAACGCTTGATGAATTCGGCCGCCTTGCCAGCCTCTTCGACAAGCGTTGCGGTCGCGAGTTGCTCGACGGGCCCGGCAATCGGCTGATGCTCTACCGCAACGACCTGCCACGGCAGTATGACGCCTGGGATATAGAAGCCGGTTTCGAGCTGGGCGAGGAAGAATGGCTGTCGGTCGAGAGCCGACGGGTGACGGCAGAGGGGCCGCATCTCGCCGAAATCGAGATCGTTCGTCGGCATTCGGCCAGCACCATCCGTCAGAAGCTGCGCCTATGGGCCAACAGCCCGCGCCTTGAAGTGGTTACCGATCTCGACTGGCACGACCGCCGCACCTACCTGCGCGCTCGGTTCCCAGTCACCGTGCTGGCCGAGGAAGCGGTATTCGACCAGGCGATCGGCGTCACTCGCCGTCCGACCCATGACAACACCACCTGGCAGCGCGCCCAGTTCGAAACCTGCGGTCATCGCTTCGCCTCGCTTTCGGAGACCGACTGGGGTGCGGCGCTGCTCTCAGCCGACAAGTATGGTTTCTCGGCCAAGGGCAACCGGCTGACGTTAAGTCTCATTCGCGGGCCGATGTATCCGGACATGCTGGCCGACGAAGGTCATCACCATTTCGTCTACGCCCTTCTGCCACACGACGGTCGCTGGTGGAGCGATGCGGTACAGGCCGAGGCCGACCTTCTTGCCACGCCACCGGTCTTTGTGCCGGCGAGCGGCGAAGCCGATTACGACATCGCGCCGGTTGGTGTTGCCGGCCAGCAGGTGCGCCTGCACGCACTGAAACCGGCCGAAGATGGCATTGGATATGTGGTGCGCCTGTCGGAGTCGGCCGGGAGGCGCGGTCCCTTCTCACTTGTTTTACCGGACGGAAAGACTGCGAGGCCGGTGGATGCGCTCGAACGAGGGGCGCCTGAGGATAACGCCCTCGGCCGCCCGTGATCGTGTCCCATTGCGTGGTGTAGCTGAGTGAATGAGGTGGTCATCGGCGGAACTCCGGTATGGTCGGAGTTGCGAGAACCAACCCGACCGAGGAACCACCGATGACCGACGTTATGATGAGCCTGCGGGCGCTTGTGGAGAAGAGCCCCGACACTGATGTCCTCAGAGAGATGATTGGCTTTGCCGCCGAGAAGCTGATGGAACTTGAGATCGGCGCCAGAACCGGCGCCGAGTGGGGCGAGAAGAGCAAGGATCGACCGGCCCAGCGCAACGGCTACCGGGAACGCGACTGGGAGACGCGGGCGGGAACCGTCGAACTGCGCATCCCGCGTTTGCGTAGTGGCAGCTACTTCCCGAGCTTTCTGGAGCCACGGCGGATGGCCGAGAAGGCTCTGACCGCCGTCATCCAAGAGGCCTACATCCAGGGCATCTCGACGCGCTCGGTCGACGATCTCGTGAAGTCGCTGGGGATGAGCGGCATCTCCAAGAGCCAGGTCAGCCGTTTGTGCGAAGAGATTGACGAGCGGGTGAAGGCCTTCCTCGATCGCCCGATCGAAGGCGATTGGCCCTACCTGTGGATCGACGCCACTTATCTGAAGGTCCGCCAGAATGGCCGGATCGTGTCGGTGGCGGTCATCGTCGCCGTTGGCGTCAACACTGACGGTCGCCGCGAGGCACTCGGCATGGATATCGGTCCGTCGGAGGCCGAGACCTTCTGGACCGGATTCCTTCGCAAGCTCGCCCGTCGTGGTCTGCGCGGCGTCAAGCTGGTGATCTCCGACGCCCATGAGGGCATCAAGGCTTCGGTCGCAAAGGTTTTGACGGCAACATGGCAACGCTGCAGCGTCCATTTCATGCGCAACGCCCTGGCCCATGCCGGCAAGAACGGCCGCAGGGTCGTTTCCGCTTTCATCGCCACAGCGTTTGCCCAGGACGACGCCGAGGCCGCCCGGAGGCAGTGGCGCGCCGTTGCCGACCAGCTCCGGCCCAGGATGACCAAGCTCGCCACCTTCATGGATGATGCCGAGGCTGACGTCCTCGCCTACATGAGCTTCCCCACCCAACACCGGGCCAAACTGCACAGCACCAACCCGCTCGAACGACTCAACGGTGAGATCAAACGCCGCACCGAGGTCGTCGGCATCTTTCCGAACGAAGAGGCCATCGTTCGTCTGGTAGGCGCTATCCTCCTGGAACAGAACGACGAATGGGCTGTCCAGCGTTCTCGATACATGACGCTTGTATGGGGCTTTCTCCGTCAAGCCAATTTTTCGATCCTTTCCGTCATGACGAGAAGTGGGCGGCAATTTACGAGTTCGAGGGGGAGCCCTTCGGCGGCGCACGGAGCCGTGCCGCGACCTTGTATTCGGTGGGCTCGTTTGAACCCAAACCATGATGCGCCATTCGCATCTACGCCAGGCTCCGGGGCGGCGGTCCCTATCTGGAAAACGGCGTGAAGGCCACGTCATGTAACGGGTTGCCGCTGCCTCGGACACGTCAGGCCCATTACAGGACCCAATCAGAACATTTATTGCGCCGGCCGCATCTTGAGTCCTTCCGGCGCCTCTGCGCCAATTGCCAAGCGCCACAGTGCGATCAGCAGCTTGCGTGCAAACGCCACGATCGGCGACATCCGCTTACGACCGTTCGCATCTGCGGTGCGCGCCCGAAACCAGCGGACAAGGCCACTTTCTTTCTGAAAGACCAAGAAACGCCATGCCAGTTGGACCATGCCACGCCGAACGCGGGGATTGCCGGCCCGCGACAGACCTCGCTCGCGTCGCTTTGATCCGCTCTCATCCGGCGAGCCGGTTAATCCGGCATAGCGGGCGACCGCTCGTCTATCCCGCAAGTCGCGCAGAAAGATTTCGTGGGCGAGCATGTCAGCGGTCTCCACGCCGACGCCGACGACGCGCGTCAGCAAGCGAACCATGCCGTTCGCTTTCTCTTCATCGGGCTTATCTTCGTTGAGACGGGCCATTCGCTGCTGTTCAATTTCTTTGATTTGATCCTCGACGAACCGCAGGCGAGCCATGTCGCGGCGCAGTTCCGCCCTTGCAAGGGGCGGAATGACGCCGCCTTCCGGCGTGCGCAGGCCATCGAGCCGAGCAGCAGCTTTCCGTAGGGCGGGATTGATATCTCGGATGCCGAGACGGGCAAACGCCGCCTTCATTCGATTGATTATCCGAGTCCGCTCGCCGATGAGATTTTCGCGTTCGCGCGTCGGACGCTTCGCGTCCTCGTCCTCAATTGAAGGCGTTGCTGCCATGCTGCAATGGCCAGATTCGCCGCGAAGCCAACCAAGTACCACCCGCAGGAGCAGGGCCGCGTCGAGACGATCTGTCTTCGCGCGTCGGCGATCTCGGGACACAGCCACGCTGCTTGAATGGATGACGTGCGCCTCGACACCGCGGCCGCTAAGCTATCGCGCCAGCCAGAACCCGTCCCGCCCAGCCTCATAAGCAACGACCAGGCGCTCGATCTCCCGCCCAGATCGGCAGCATTCCAGACGCCAACGATCGATCAGAGCAAATAGACTCTCGGGATTAGGTTCCACCTTCTTCAACGGCTGGCGTTCAACGCCTAGAAGCAATCCGGTGACGAGCCATGTCGATTGACTCATCTCGATAACAACGATGAGAGTGCAATCCTGATCGAAGGCCGTTATCGCGCGGCTGGCAGTAAATTGATGCGGCATGAGACGTCTCCAATATCTCGAAGAGCGCCAGCTTGCCACAGACCGGCGCGTGCCCCATAGCATCTGGAAACCATTGCTGCTATCGGCGATGATCCCGTTGTCCCTGGGCTGCCGAACATGGTGGCCTGAGTTCGCCGCCCATATCGGCGCGCCCCGCTGGCCAACACTCAGCTACACCACCACCGGGGATACGATCCCGCCCGTTCGGTCTGGCAAGCTATCGGTTCTGATTTGGCGGCTGGCGTTACTAGGCACCAGCTCACACCTGAATGACGAAATTGACCCGGTTGCTGGGCGTCAAGAGCAGCGAGCGTTGCAGCGGCGTCGCCGCTTCGTCGAACACGATCTTCTCCACCTCGAACAAGGGCTCACCGCTGCGGCAATGGAGATGCTCGCGTTCGTCGGGACCAGCGAGGCGCACGTTGATGACCCGGCGCGCGTGGCGAACCTCGCGACCATAGCGGGTCTTCAGCAAGTGATAAATCGAACTGGCGCCGACGATTTCGGTGGCAAGGTCGGGAAACAGTGCCAGGGGAAAATCCGAGATCTCGATGGTCATCGGCGCTTCGGCGGCCATGATCAGCCGCCTGATGGTCAGGATCGGAGCGTCCTTGGCAATGGCGAGCTTCTGGGCGAGGGCGCCGTCGGCGGCGCCTTCGCTGACCCCGAGCAACACCTTGCTCACCTTATAGCCTTGCAGCGAATAGGTTTCCGAGAAGCCGGCGAGATCGACGAGGCTGGTCTCCATGCGGCGGAAGGATACGAAGGTGCCCTTACCGTGCCTTTTCTCCAGAAGCCCTTCCTCCTGCAATTCGCTGATCGCTCGCCGCACGGTGATGCGGCTCACCGCATATTGCTCGCAGAGCTGCGTTTCGGTCGGCACCGGCTCGCCGGGCGCATAGCGTCCGCTCTGGATCGCCTCCGTCAGGCTGTTCTTGAGCTGGAGATACAGCGGCGAGACATCCTGCCTCGCGAGGCTGTCGGCGGACTGGGACAAGACGACTTTTCTCCTCGATTCCGAATGGAGACGTTGGTCGAACGTGACGGTGACCGTGCCACAGAACATCCGCCAAGTCACCGTTGCCGCTGGTGACACGCGTCGCTGATGCCGGTTGGTTAGCGCAGCCTTGAAAACGGCGTTGACAGACCTCGACAAGCCATATTAGCTTATATGACGTCATAGGACGTTATCAAGGAATCAATCATGACAGAAGTGGTGAAGAACGTCGAGGCGGCGGTGAAGGCAGCAGCCGCGCGCGCGGCGGTGACGGACATCTTCTTCGTGGCCTGCGGCGGCTCCAACGCCCTGCTCATGTCCGGCCATTACGCGGTCGAACGCGAGGCCGGGAAGATCGCCAGCTTCTCCTACAGCTCGGCCGAGTTTCTGGCGCGGGCGCCGAAGCGCCTCGGCAAGGGTTCGATCGTCATCCTCTGCTCGCACTCGGGCAACACGCCGGAGACGGTGGCCGCCGCCAAGTATGCCCGCGAAGCCGGCGCACTGACCATCTCCTTCACAAATGTCGAAAATTCGCCGCTCGACCAAGCATCCGAGGCGGCCATTCTCTACCAGTACAATCCGCTGGCCGTGTCCGAAGATCATGCGGCGCCCATGCTGATGCGTCTCGTGTTCGGCATTCTGGCCGCTCGCGAAGGCAACGGTAAGCTCGCCAAAGTCGAGAAGGCGCTGGCCGGCATGGCAAAGACCATCGAGGGCGTCATTGCTCACCACAAGCCGTCGATCGCTGCCTGGGCCGAGAGCTACAAGCGCGAGCCGGTTATCTACACCATGGGTTCGGGCGCCAACTGGGGCTCGGCCTATTCCTTCGCCATCTGCATCCTGCAGGAGATGCAGTGGGTGCATTCGGCGGCCATTAACGCCGGCGAATATTTCCATGGCCCCTTCGAGGTGACCGACTTCGACGTGCCCTTCATCATTCTCAAGGGCCTCGGTAACGCCCGCAAGATGGACGAGCGGGCGCTCGCCTTCGCTGAAAAATACTCCAAGCGCCTGCTCGTGCTCGACGCAGCCGAGTTCGGCCTCGAAGCACAGGCGGGCGATGCGGCCGAATATTTGACGCCGATGCTGTTCACAGCGCTGTTGCGTGCCTATGCGGTGGCGCTTGCCGACAGCCGCGGCCATCCGTTGACCGTTCGCCGCTACATGTGGCGCATGGAATACTGATAGCTTGCGAGGGTGGGGCGGAATGCCGCCCTGCCCCACGTTTCCGCGTGGAGTTGGCCGTGCCGCGACGGCCGAAAGGATGAGTGATGGCTGCTTCGGTGTCCTCGCCGGCCCTGCTCGGCATCGGCGATAATGTGGTCGACTTCTACCGGGACCGCGGCGAATTCTTCCCCGGCGGCAACGCCCTCAACGTGCCGGTGCTTGCCAAGCGCTATGGCCTCGCCCGTGCGGGCTACATCGGCCTGATCGGCAACGACGCGGAGGGCGCCCACGTTCGCGACAGCCTCATGCGCGAGGGCATCTGGATCGACCGCCTCCGGCAGGCGTTTGGCCCGAATGGCAAGGCCGTCGTGTCGCTCGACGATAAGGGCGATCGCGTGTTCCTGGGCTCCAACAAGGGCGGCATCCAGCGTGCGCTGTCCTTGCGCATGGACGCCGAAGACATCGAGGCCATCGAGAGCTTCGGCAACGTCCACACCTCGGTGTTCAGCTATCTCGAACCCGAGCTGCCGAAGATCCGGGCGCATGCGCAAACGCTGACCTTCGATTTTTCGACCCACCGCGATGCCACCTATATCGCTTCGGTCGCACCGCATATCACCGGCGCCTTCCTGTCGGGATCGGGGCTTTCGGATGGCGAGGTCAACGATCTCATCGGCTATGTTGCCGGCTTCGGCGTTACCACGGTCGGCGTGACGCGCGGCAGTGACGGCGCCTTCTGGCTGGCCAACGGTCGGCGCTATCGCCAGGGCATCAAGCCGGCGAACGTCGTGGATACGCTGGGCGCCGGCGATTCATTCCTTGCCGGCTATCTCACTGGTATCCTGACCGGACGATCGATCGAAGCCACCTTGGATTTCGCAGCCGAATGCGCGTCCGCCACCTGTGGCTATTTCGGCGCCTTCGGTTACCCCCATCCCGCTAGCGACTGAGGCATCGGAATGCGTCATCGACCCAACCCGGCCGCGGCCCGGCGGCGGTCAGATGGCCGCCATCAGCCGGCGCGGTGCGCCGATCGAGCCGCGTTCGATGAAGCGGGTTGGCAGGACACAGTGGCGGACGGGTGGCGAGTCGCCGTTGATACGGGCGATCAACAGTTCGGCCGCCTGAGTGCCCATGTCATAGACCGGCTGATCGATGACGCTGATCGGCGGCGTCGTTACCGACGTCCATTCGGCGTCGTAGAAGGACACCAGCGACAGCTCGTCGGGAATGCGCAGACCACGCGCCTGCATCACCTTGAAGATTTCGAAGGCGACCAGACTGTCCGACGCCAGAATGGCAGTCGGCGGCTCGGCAGCCAGCAGCAGGCGCTCGACCGATGCTCTTTGCTGACCGCCGACGGTGCCGCCGGCAAGACAGACACCACACTCGGGTTCTTCGATGCCGGCAGCGCGACAGGCGGCGAGAAAGCCGTCGATGCGCGCCTTGACCGAGGACGTGTAGAGCTGCTCCGGGCCGGTGAAGACCGGGGGCTCGGCATTGAGCGCCGTAACGTAGGCCAGTCGCCGATGACCGGCCTCGACAAGACGCATTGTAGCCGCGAACGCCGCATCGCGATCATCGCTGGCCACCACATCGGCGGCAAGCCCTTCGATCGGTCTGTCGAACAGCACCAGCGGGCGCCGCGACCGGACGATATCCCGGAGATGAGCAACGTTGCGGTTGTCGGCCGGCGTGACGATCAGGCCGTCGACCCGCTTGCCGACCAGCACCTTGAGCGCCGCCTTTTCCGCTTCCACCTCCTCGCCCGAATTGGCGAGAATGACATTGAAGCCGTGTCGATGAGCGGTATCGGAGATGCTGCGCACCGCAATGCCGAAGAAGGCGTTTTCGATATCGCCAACCACGATGCCGATGGTGCCGGACTTGCCGGTGCTCATCGAGCGCGCCAGTTCGTTGGGCCGGTAATCGAGCGCCTTGGCGGCCGCCTGGACACGCAGCTTCACCTCTTCGCTGACCGGGCCGTAACCGCCGAGCACACGGGCCGCGGTGGCCTTGGAGACCTCGGCGCGTCGCGCCACGTCGGCCACCGTCACGGGGCGAAAGGGAGAAGTTTTTCTGTCCATGGGCTGTAGCACTACATAGCGATTGACGTCACGTCAATGTCGCAATAACCTCCGAATTGAGACCGGTCTCACACTACATCTGAACCGGTACCAATGTCGAAAATAAGCGTGCTGAACATGGCACAACCAACATCGCTCGCCGATGATGGACAATCATAGGTTTTATCACCGTGTCGCAGGGATACGACGCGAATGGAAGCTTGTTTGCGCGAAGGTAAGTCCTTTTTACTTCGCCATTCGAAGAAATCCGAACAGAAGTCCAGCGGGACGTCCGTTCGGAACAATCGTTGCCGCCACCAAGGACGGGCGCGGCGAAAACAGACGACAGAAGACCAAAAACAAGGAGAACAGCACATGATCAGTGCACTTAAAGGAATGGGCCGTCACATCCGCACCATGGGCCTGATGGCCGTTCTTGCCAGCACCGGTGTTTCGGCCGCCACGGCCGCCAGCGACAATCCCTATGGTCTGATTGACCCCGCCACGATCAGTGTCGGCACCATGGGCGACTCCAAGCCTTACGCCTTTGTCGACGCCAACGGCCAGTTCAGCGGCTTCGACATCGAATTCTTCCTCAACGTCGTCTCGCGCATGGGCTTCGACAAGGATCACGTCACCTTCACCGGCCAGGACTTCTCGGCCCTGATGCCGTCGGTGGCCAATGGTCGCTTCGACGTGGCGGTGGCTGCCATCGGCACCACCGAGGCCCGCAAGAAGAACGTCGATTTCTCGGACGGCTATCTCGCCGGCTACCTGACCGTACTGACGCCCGACGCTTCGATCACCACAGCCGAGGGCCTCAAGGGCAAACGCCTCGGCGTCGTGCAGGGAACGCTTCAGGAAATCTATGCCGAGAAAAACTTCACCAGCTCGGACATCGTCAAGTTCCCCGACAACAACTCGGCCGTGTCCGGCCTCAACAACGGCACGGTGGATGCCCACTTCCTCGACTACGAGGCGGCCAAACAGTATGGCGTGACTTATCCGGCATTGAAGCTTGCCGTGAATATCCCCTCTTTCGACGCGCCCGCCGGCTTCGTCGTTCGCAAGGGCAATGATGCCTTCCGGAAGGCGCTCAACGAAAACCTGCATGCCGCGATGGAAGACGGCACGTGGCGGGATCTTTACCAGAAGTGGTTCCCGGGCTCGCCAATGCCCGACCAGTACCTGCCGCCGAAGAAGTAAGACGGCCATCCGCGCCCGGACCTCGCTCCGGGCGCGGCGACCGGTCCTCGCGAAAGCCGTCTGGGCACCCCCTGCCGGACGGTCCCCTTGACCGGGACGCTCCATCGCGCCCGGTTTCTTTTTGTCCCGCTCAGCCGACTTGGAAAGTCTTTCCCAATGGAATGGTTCGAGAACGTTCGTCGCAGCTTTCTGGACTTCGATGCGATGGCGGCCGTGTTGCCGAACATGCTGTTCATCGGCCTCAAGAATACGCTCATTCTTGCCTTTGCCTCGACGATTCTCGGCGTGCTGGTCGGTATCGTTCTCGCGGTGATGGGCATCTCCCGATCGACCTGGGTGCGGCTGCCGGCCCGCCTCTACACCGACATCTTTCGCGGCCTGCCGGCCATTCTGACCATTCTGATCATTGGCCAGGGTTTTGCCCGCATCGGTCGACAGATCTTCGGCCCCTCCCCCTATCCACTCGGCATCATCGCGCTCAGCCTGATTGCCGCCGCCTACATCGGCGAAATCTTCCGTTCCGGTATCCAGAGTGTGGAGCGCGGTCAGATGGAGGCCTGCCGGGCGCTGTCCATGAGCTACGGACAGGGGATGCGCCTCATCGTCATTCCCCAAGGCATTCGTCGTGTGCTGCCGGCGATGGTGAACCAGTTCATTGGCAACGTCAAAGATTCGAGCCTCGTCTACTTCCTCGGCCTGCTCGCCTCCGAGCGCGAGATCTTTCGTGTCGGACAGGATCAGTCCGTCGTGACGGGTAACCTGTCGCCACTGCTACTTGCCGGTATCTTCTACCTCGTCATCACCGTGCCGCTCACCCACCTTGTCAACTATATTGACAACCGGCTTCGGACCGGTCGGCGGCCGACGTCGCTGGTCTCGGGTCTCGAGGAGGTCGGCGAACTGCAAGGCAGCATAGCGACGACCAACGATTCTGCCGAGAAGCTGCCGGCCTTCAAGGGCGGCAGCCTCAGCGTGCGGGGGCTCGGCATGGCCTATGGCGACCTCGAAGTCCTGAAAGATATCGATCTCGATGTGAAGGCAGGGACTGTGACCTGCGTCATCGGTCCGTCGGGTTCGGGCAAGTCGACGCTCCTGCGCTGCCTCAACCGGCTGGTGGAACTGAAAACCGGAGATGTGATGATCGACGGTGCGTCGATCCTTGCCATGAAGCCGGAAACGCTGCGCCGACGCGTTGGCATGGTGTTCCAGCAGTTCAATCTGTTCCCCGACCATACCGCGCTCGACAACGTCATGCTGGCGCTCACCAAGGTGAAGAAGATGCCGCTGGCCGAAGCGCGGCGGATCGCCGAGGCGCGGCTTTCCGATGTCGGACTGGCGAGCCGCATGGACCACCGTCCCAGCAGCCTTTCCGGCGGCCAGCAGCAGCGCGTTGCCATTGCAAGAGCGTTGGCCATGGCGCCGGAGGTTATCCTGTTCGATGAGGTAACCAGCGCCCTCGATCCGGAACTGGTCAAGGGCGTCCTCAACCTGATGTCCGACCTCGGCCGTCGCGGCATGACCATGGTCGTGGTCACTCACGAGATGGGCTTTGCCCGCAAGGTTGCCGATCAGGTGATCTTCATGGACGAGGGGCGTATCGTCGAGGCCGGCACGCCCGACGACATTTTCGACCGGCCAAACAGCCCGCGCCTCAAGCGCTTCCTCAACGAGGTGCTGTAGGCAACGGGCAGACGCCCGCCGAGGACCGTTTGGAAACCTCACCCGCCGGTCAGAGCAGCGGCCCTACCAGCCGGGCAAGGTTTTCAGCAAGCCGCATCGCCATCGGCCGGCGTCGCCACTGCAGGAGATCCAGACGGTCGCTCAAGGCCATGCATTGGGCCTGCTGGGCGATCAGGTTCGCCACATGCTCCGGCTCGTAGAGCAGCATACTGATCTCGGCGTTGAGCATGAAGGACCTGAGATCGGCGTTGCCCGAACCAATGACGCCGATCCGTCCGTCAATGGAAACGTGCTTGGCGTGCAAGAGATGGCTACGATAGCGGTGGATACGCACCCCCATCGACATCAGCTCATCGTAGAAGGAGCGCTGTGCCAGGCGGATCAACTGCTGGTCGACCACACGGGAGACGACAAGGTCGATGGTCACGCCGCGGTAGGCGGCCGTCTGCAGGGCGGCCAGCAGCGCCTCATCCGGAATGAGATAGGGGCTGACCAGCGTCACCTGGGTTTCGGCGGCATGGATGAGCGCCACCAGCAGGCGCTCGAAACCCGGCACGCCGTAGTCGGGGCCGCTCGGCATCACCTGTACCGGGGCGGTGGCCGCCGCGGGCATGGGCAACACGGGGAGCGTCTCTCGGGTCTCGAGGTACCAGTCGCTGGCAAAGACAGCGGC
Organism: Pseudomonadota bacterium; assembly: GCA_018262505.1. Classification (GTDB taxonomy): domain Bacteria; phylum Pseudomonadota; class Alphaproteobacteria; order Rhizobiales; family Pleomorphomonadaceae; genus Pleomorphomonas. The sequence continues at coordinate 7,377 of JAGSYV010000064.1, read as the reverse complement.
CACGGCCGCGGCAACCGGCCCCTCGACGCGGGCAACCAACTCATCGTTGACGACGCGGCGGCGGAAATTCCGGTCGACGATGTTCTGCGAACCGACGTAGGCGAGGCGGCCGTCGATGACGGCGATCTTGCGATGGTTGCGCAGGTCAGCTCGCGCTCTTCGCACCGTCGTCCACCAGCGCACCGGTAGGGCCAATTTACAAGGAACGCCCTCGGCGGCGAGGAGGGCAAGCGTTCCTCGCTTCCAGGGACGCGAGCCGACGGCGTCGATCAGCACGCGGGCATCGACGCCGCGGCGGACAGCCCGGCCGAGAGCGGCCGCGACCTTCTGGCCGGTGGCATCGTCCGCAAAGATGTAAGTCAAGAGGTGCACGCTGGCCTCGGCCGCGTCGATGTCCGCCGCGAGATTGTCGATCGACAGCTCATAATCCGACATCAACGTGAGGCCGGAGGCGCCGGTCACCGGAAACTCGCCGAGCCGTTCTGCAAGCTCGGTAATGGCGGTCGCCGCCCCCTCGGGCCGAGGCAGCGACGTTGCCACGCGCCGCCGGAGCGTGGCCGCCTCCGCGAACCGCTGTTGTCGCCAGGCGGGAAAGCGCGACCGACCGATCAGCCGATAGAGCACGAGCGCCGGTACCGGCAGGAAGAACACCAGGAGCAGCCAGCTGCGGGCCGCTTCGGGCGGGCGCCGCAACGGTACGATCACCAACATGATGAGGCGGATCGACCATTCGACCAGCAGATAGATGAGCGCCAGATGTTCGGTCCAAACCAACCACACGCCCTCCGCCGATCCGTTCCTTTCTCTATGGCTGAAATGGTGGCGCTTATCCAGTGCCGGGATATCGTCGCAGCGGCTGAGCGAATGATCGTCATAAAGCGCAGACTTCCGCCGCCACTCCTCAAAGCGGATTGGTGAACGGAGACAGGACGCCTATGATCGGAACGGTTGCGAGGACCTCCGAGGACGAGCGATGCGCGGAGGCGCCGAAGCGGCTTGCAGAAGACGGAGGGGAACATGGACAAGGTTGATCGTCAGGGCGCCGGCAAATGTCCGGTCATGCATGGGGTTAGTCCCAACGCGATTTCCGCCGGCCGCTCCAACCGGGACTGGTGGCCGAACCAACTCAATCTCCGCATTCTCCATCAGCACTCGAACCTTTCCGACCCAATGGGGCCGGGCTTCGATTACGCGAACGAATTCAGCAAGTTGGACCTCAAGGCGGTGAAAGCCGATCTTTATGCGCTGATGACCGACAGCCAGCCCTGGTGGCCGGCCGACTGGGGCCACTACGGGCCGCTGTTCATCCGCATGGCTTGGCATAGCGCCGGCACCTATCGGCTGATGGATGGCCGGGGCGGCGGCGGCACGGGCAACCAGCGTTTTGCTCCGCTCAACAGCTGGCCCGATAACGTCAATCTCGACAAGGCGCGACGGCTGCTGTGGCCGATCAAGCGCAAGTACGGCAACAGCCTGTCCTGGGCCGATCTGATGATCCTGGCCGGCAACTGCGCCCTCGAATCGATGGGCTTTGCGACCTTCGGCTTTGGCGGCGGCCGGGCTGACATCTGGGAGCCGGAGGAAGACGTCTACTGGGGCGCCGAGACCGAATGGCTCGGCGACAAGCGCTATAGCGGCGAGCGTGATCTCGAGAATCCGCTGGCCGCCGTGCAGATGGGCCTCATCTACGTCAATCCCGAGGGACCCAACGGCAATCCGGACCCGGTGGCTTCGGGCCGCGACGTGCGCGAGACCTTTGCCCGCATGGCGATGAACGACGAGGAGACGGTGGCGCTGATCGCTGGTGGCCACACGTTCGGCAAGTGCCATGGCGCCGGCGACCCAACGTTGGTCGGCCCCGAGCCGGAGGCGGCGCCGCTCGAGGCGATGGGACTTGGCTGGAGAAACGCGTTTGGATCGGGTTCGGGCGTATACACCACCAGCAGCGGCATTGAAGGCGCCTGGAAGAAGAACCCGACCAAATGGGACATGGGTTATCTCAACACCCTGTTCGGCTACGAGTGGGAACTCGTCAGAAGTCCGGCCGGCGCCTATCAATGGCAGGCCAAGGATGTTGCCGAGGCGGATCTGATTCCCGATGCTCATGATCCCATGCGCAAGCATCGGCCGATGATGACCACCGCCGACCTGTCGCTGCGTTTCGACTCGATCTACGCGCCGATCGCCCGGCGGTTCCGCGGCGATCCGGCCGCATTCGCCGATGCCTTCGCGCGCGCCTGGTTCAAGCTGACCCATCGCGACATGGGTCCGAAGGTACGCTATCTCGGGCCGGAAGTGCCGGCCGAAGACCTTGTCTGGCAGGACCCGGTGCCGCCCGTCGATCATGAGTTGGTCGACGCCGGCGATGTCGCGGCCCTCAAGACCAGGATCCTTGCCTCGGGTCTCACCATCGCGGAGCTGGTGTCGACCGCCTGGGCGTCGGCGTCGACCTTCCGTGGCTCCGACAAGCGTGGCGGCGCCAACGGCGCCCGCATCCGCCTTGCGCCTCAGAAGGACTGGGAGGTGAACGAACCGGCCCGGCTTGCCCACGCGCTGTCTGTGCTGGAAGGCGTTCAACTGGCCTTCAATGCTTCGACGCCTCGACCGATATCGCTGGCCGACCTGATCGTTCTCGCCGGCACAGCGGCCATCGAGGAAGCGGCAAAGAAAGCCGGCCACACCGTCGATGTGCCGTTCACGCCGGGGCGCACCGACGCGACACAGGAACAGACGGACGTGCCGTCTTTCGTCGTGATGGAACCGAAGGCCGATGCTTTCCGCAACTACGCCAAGGCGGGCCGCCCGGTGGCGACGGAAGAGCTGATGATCGACCAGGCGCAGCTCCTGACGCTGACCGCGCCGGAGATGACCGTTCTGGTCGGTGGGTTGCGTGTACTCGGCACCAACTGGGGTGGAACCCAGCATGGCGTGTTCACCGAGCGACCCGGTGTGCTCAGCAACGATTTCTTCGTCAATCTCCTGGACATGGGTACCGAATGGCGGCCGATCTCCGAGGGAGAGGAAGCGTTATTTGAGGGACGCAATCGGGCGAATGGTGAAGCGAAGTGGACCGCCACCCGCGTCGATCTGGTGTTCGGCGCCAATTCACAGCTCCGGGCGCTGGCCGAGGCCTACGCCCAGGATGATGCCGGTGAGAAGTTCGCGCGCGATTTCGCCAAGGCGTGGACCAAGGTGATGAACGCCGATCGCTTCGACCTCCGTTAAGGGCGGCAAACCGGCCCCGGGCGACACTCCCTGGGGCCGGCCGCCGACTCGTCTTCGGCAACCGGCCGGAAAACCGGGCTGTCGGCTAGATCGGCTGCGGTGCCGATCGCGAGAGCCGGTACGGCACAGGCGAACGGTACCAAGCGCTGTGCCTGTCCGAATTAGTCGCGTCATCGGCTGAAGGCGACCTCCCGGGATATCGTCCAACCGACGCGATCACTCTCAAGCAATTGGCGAACCGACATTTTGCGGATGCAGCCAGAAATTGGCCGACACCGGGGCATCATCACGCCTCCATCGGCCATACGTAAAAATACCTCATCAAAAGAGGGCGGTCGGTTTGTACTTTACATCTCGACATCACTTTCGTAAAGTTTTGGCCATCACGCACGGTGACGGCAGTCGAGTGAGGTTGCGGCGGCATGACAGGCAGAGAGCGAGCCAGCCACCACAAAGAGAGCGGAACCCGTGACCATACAGCGGCCGCGGCGCATATCCGCATGTTGCTACCTGCGCTATCTCAGGGGGAGCAGAATGTTGCCCTCTGGTTGCTGGAACGCGGAAATTTAACGAATAGCCCAAAGATCGGTGAAGTCGCTGCCGCACTGGGTATTTCGGAAGCCATGGTCGTCAAGGTGGCGCGCCGACTGGGCTATGGCGGCTTCAAGGAGCTGCGCGCCGACCTCATGGCCTATTACGCCAACCTTCGGGTGGAGATCGACGAGGAACTGTCGCGCGAAGATTCGGTCTCCCAGATCGTCCGCAAAGTGTTTGCCACCGAACGATCGGCGCTCGAGGAAGTGGAGAGTATTCTCGACATCGATGCGATCGCCGAGGCGGCACGCATCTTCATCAAGGCGCGTCATCGCGACCTCTATGGTGTCGGCGGCTCGGCCACCGTCTGCGCCGACGCCTCGCACAAGTTCCTGAGGATCGGAATACGCTCAAGCGTCTTTTCCGACGCCCATCTGATCGCCATGTCGGCCAGCCTTCTGGAAGAGGGAGACGCGGCGCTTGTGGTGTCGCACTCAGGTGAATCCAAGGACGTGATCCTCGGCGCAGAAATCGCTCGCGCCTCCGGCGCCAAGGTGATCACCATCACCAATTCGATCGCTTCGACGCTGGCCCGCAACTCGGATGTCGTGCTGTGCGCCCCGGCAAAAGAGCCCAGCTCGCCATCCTCGACACGATGTTCATCTGCCTGGCGCGCGAGGACTACGAAACCGCCGAGCGGAACCTGAACAAGGTGCTGACCTCGGTCGCCGTCTATTCGACGAACGACCGTGGCCGGACCGAAAGACGCGGCACGCCCCGCGCTGACAAAAACTCGCCGGACGGCGTTCAGCCGGCGAAGGAAACCGCAAGGAAAAGGGTGGAGTTATGAAAATCAGAGGCTTGCTCATCGCGACCGTCGCCGCCGCCGGCATGCTTGGCTTTTCCGCCAGCGCCATGGCCGCCGACTACGCCATCGTCCTCAAGACGCTGTCCAACCCCTTCTGGGTGCAGATGAAGGACGGCATCGAGGCCAAGGCCAAGGAACTGGGCGTTGAGGTCGACATCGTCGCCTCGCCGTCGGAAGAGGACTTCCAGGCCCAGTTGCAGCTATTCGAAGACATGCTGAACCGCGACTACAAGGGCTTCGGCTTCGCGCCGCTGTCGCCGGTCAACCTGGTCAACCCGGCCGCCGCCGCCTACAAGAAGGGCAAGCCGATCGTCAACATCGACGAGAAGGTCGACATGAAGGCCCTGGAGGCCGCCGGTGCCAACGTCGAAGCTTTCGTCACCACCGACAACGTCAAGGTTGGCGAGAAGGGTGCCAAGTTCATCATCGACAAGCTCGGCGCCGAGGGTGGCGAAGTCGCCATCGTCGAAGGCAAGGCTGGCAATGCCTCGGGCCTGGCCCGTCATGACGGCGCCAAGGCGGCCTTCGAAGCCACTTCGAACGTTAAGCTCGTCGCCAGCCAGCCGGCTGATTGGGATCGCCTGAAGGCGCTCGACGTCGCCACCAACATCCTGCAGTCGTCGCCCGATCTCAAGGCCTTCTACTGCGCCAACGACACCATGGCGCTCGGCGTCATGCAGGCCGTGCAGAACGCCGGCAAGGCTGGCAAGGTGCTGGTCGTCGGTACTGACGGCGCCCCGGAAGCCCGTGAGATGGTGGCCGCCGGTCGCCTGACCGCCACCGTGGCCCAGGACCCGGCCAAGATCGGCGCCACCAGCCTCGAGCTGCTGGTCAATGCCGTCAAGGCCGGCAAGCTGACCCCGGTCGGCACCGAACCCAAGCAGATCGCGGTAGACTCGGTTCTCGTCACCAAGTGATGCCTTGACCGAGGCGAGGCAGCCGTTGCGCATACGGCCGCCTCCCTCCTCCTCCGTCCGGCGTGTCACTCCCCCGGCGCGCCGGACGATTTCTTGAGCAAGAGCCGATCGACCTGAACCGAGCTTTTGCTGTCTCCCTTCGCTTTCACGCACCCGCCTCATTCAAAGTGCCGAGCAGGCGCTCGGGCGGATGCTTCCGATCGGACGACCTAAGCGAGATCGACATGTCAAACCTGGCTCCGAACACCGCCGGTCCGGCCGGCACCGAAGCGGTCGCCCCGATCGTCCGCATGGTCGGCATCGAAAAACACTTCAACAACGTCGCGGTACTTAAGGGCGTCAACCTCGACATCCGTCCCGGCGAAGTACACGTCCTCCTGGGTGAGAACGGTGCCGGCAAGTCGACGCTGATGAAGATCCTCACCGGCATTCACGAGCCGACCGGCGGCGAGATCGTGCTCGACGGCGTGTCGCATGCGCTAGTGACGCCGCGCCAGGCGAGTGATGCCGGCATCTCGATCATCTATCAGGAACTTTCCGTCATCAACGAGCTGTCGGCGCTCGAAAACCTGTTCGTCGGCCGTCTGCCGGTGAAGCGCCGCCTCGGCATACCGGTCGTCGACTGGAAGCTGATGGAAGCGGAGGCACGGTCGATCGTCGGCCGACTCGGTCTCGGCAGCCTGGATCTCCACAAGCCGGTCGGCGAAATGCCGATCGCCCATCGACAGATCATCGAGATCGCCAAGTCGCTGATGAAGAACGTCCGCGTGCTCGTCATGGACGAGCCGACGTCTTCGCTGACTTCGGTGGAGACGGAGCGGTTGTTCGCGCTCGTCCGCCAGCTCAAGGCCGAAGGCACAGCCGTTCTGTTCATTTCCCACAAGCTCGATGAAGTGCGCGAAATCGGCGACAGCTTCTCGGTGCTGAAGGACGGCGTTTCCACCGGCCATGGCCGTATCGCCGACTTCACCAATGACGACCTCGTCCGCATGATGGTCGGACGCGTGGTCAAGCAGCGCTTCCTGGCGGAAGGGACGATCGACCGCACGGCGACGCCGGTGCTGAAGGTCGAAAACGTCACCAGCGCCGACCGCAAGCGCGTGCGTGACGTCAGCTTCGAAGTGCATCACGGCGAAGTGCTGGGCTTTGCCGGGCTTGTCGGTTCAGGCCGCACCGACCTGATGAACTGCCTGTTCGGCGCCGAACCGCGCGCCGCCGGCAAGATCATCCTCAATGGTGCCGACATCACGCCGAAGAACCCTGTAGAGGCGGTGAAGTCGGGCATGGCCTATCTCACCGAGAACCGCCGTCAGACCGGATTCACGCCGAACTTCACCATCGAAGGCAACATTGCCGTTACCAAGTCGGTGAAGGACGCCCCGCTGCGTGGTACCTGGGGCCTTGTCGACCGCAAGGCAGAGCGCGCCATCGCCGAAGAGCAGCGCAAGCAACTGTCGATCCGCTGCGCCGGCATCGACCAGAGCATCCTCGAACTCTCCGGCGGCAATCAGCAGAAGGTGCTGGTCGGCAAGTGGATGTCGATCGCTCCGTCCGTCATCATCTTCGACGAACCGACGCGCGGCATCGACGTCGGCGCCAAGTCGCAGATCCACGAAATCATCCGGGCACTCGCCAACGCCGGCAAGGCGGTGATCATGGTGTCGTCCGAACTCCCCGAAATCCTGGCCGTCTGCGATCGCGTCGCGGTATTCCGCAACGGCCGCATCATGGACGTCCTCGACGGTGCCACGGCAACCGAGGAGTCCATTCTGAGCGTCGCAATGAGGGACGGCAAATGAGCCAGCGCGTGAAACTTGGCAAACTCTGGGACAT
>JAGSYV010000186.1 GCA_018262505.1 Pseudomonadota bacterium | reverse complement strand
CAGGCCGTCGATGCCGCCGAGGTCAACGAACGCACCGTAATCGGTGATGTTCTTGACGACGCCGTCGACGATCTGGCCTTCCTCGAGGCTCGACACCAGCTCCGAACGCTGCTCGGCGCGGGTCTCTTCGAGGACGACACGACGCGACACGACGATGTTGCCGCGGCGCTTGTCCATCTTCAGGATCTGGAAGGGCTGCGGCGTGTGCATCAGCGGGGCAACGTCGCGCACCGGGCGGATGTCGACCTGCGAACGCGGCAGGAAGGCCATGGCGCCGTCGAGATCGACGGTGAAGCCACCCTTGACCTGGTTGGAGATCTGGCCGACCACCTTCTCGTTCTTCTCGAAGGCGACCTCGAGACGGACCCAGCTCTCTTCGCGGCGAGCCTTGTCGCGCGACAGAACCGCTTCACCGAGCGCATTCTCGACGCGCTCCAGGTAGACTTCCACCGTATCGCCGACCTTCAGCTCGCCGTCGCGAGCCCGGGCGCCAAATTCCTTGAGCGGCACGCGCCCCTCGACCTTCAGGCCGACGTCGATGACGGCAAGGTCCTTCTCGATGGCGACGATGGTGCCCTTGACGACAGTGCCCTCGGCCACGTCCGAAGCGGTGAGGCTCTCGGCGAGCAGTGCGGCGAAGTCCTCACGGGTGGGATTGAGTTGAGACATTGAAACTCCTGGGGTGCCGGCAAGGCCGGCGGCGTCGGCGGGTAAGAGTTGCCCCGTCCCTCCGATCCGGTGAACCACCTGACCCACGCCAAAGGCGGGTGCCGACGCGACTTCGACCAGACGGACGAGGATAAACGGCTTCGCGGGCGGGGCCGGTGGCTCCACCCGAAAGTTGGGCTTCTATAGCGGAGGTTGTCCGCCGCATCAAGGCATAAAAAGGCGGAATTTCGCGCCTTTTTATGCCAGACAACGAGTGCTCAATGCGTCTTGTGCCAATTTTCGACGATGGACAGCGCGGTCGCCAGTACCTCAGCCGGCCCCAGCGACGATGTATCGATGACGATTGCATCGTCCGCCGGCCGGAGAGGCGCCTCGACGCGACCGCTGTCGCGGGCGTCGCGAGCCTGCACCTCGGCGAGAATCGCCTGGTAATCGACCGACCTGCCCTTGGCGAGAAGTTCGTCGGTACGGCGGCGGGCCCGCACCTCGGCGCTGGCGGTGACGAAGAGCTTCACGTCGGCATCGGGGCAGATGACCGTGCCGATGTCGCGGCCGTCAAGCACGGCGCCACGCGAGCCATGGGCGAAATCGCGCTGGAAAGCGATGAGGGCGGCGCGGACGCCGGGATGGACGGCGACGCGCGAGGCGAGTTCCCCCGCCTCACGACCTCGGAGATCCGTGCGCTGAAGGTCGGCGGGCATCAGATTCTTGGCCATGACGGTCGCTGCCTGGGCGTCATCGAGATCCAGCCCGGCAACCTGCATGAGCTTGCCGATGGCCCGATAGAGAAGCCCGGTATCGAGATAGGGCAGGTCGAGACGAGCGGCCAGGCTCTGGGCCAGCGTGCCCTTGCCGGCAGCAGCCGGGCCGTCGATGGCAACAAGGAGCGGTCTTTTCAGCGAAACTTTCGGCATCTCAGACGGCCGCCTCGTCTACTGCCTCGAAGGAGGCACCGAGGCGTGACATCAACGCCTCGAAGGTCGGAAAGGAGGTGGCGATCATCGACGCGTCATCGACGCTCACCGGGTTGCCGGCCACCAAGCCCAGAATCAAAAAACTCATGGCGATGCGGTGGTCAAGGTGGGTGACGACCTTGCCGCCGCCAGTAATCCTGCCGCCGCGCACCGAGAGCCAGTCGGGGCCTTCCGAACAGATGACGCCGTTGGCTCTGAGGCCGGCGGCAACGGCGGCGAGACGGTCGGATTCCTTGACCCGCATCTCGCCGATGCCGAGCATGCGCGTTTCGCCGCTGGCCGCCGCCGCGGCGACGGCGAGGATGGGATATTCATCGATCATCGACGGTGCCCGCTCGGCCGGGACCGTCACGCCCTTGAGTTCGGCGTGGCGCACCCGGAGATCGGCGAGGCGCTCGCCACCGGTCGTCCGCTCGGCGGTGATCTCGATGTCGGCGCCCATTTCGAGAAGCGTCTCGATGAGGCCAATGCGCGCCGGGTTCATCAGCACGCCCTCGACGGTGACGTCGGAGCCTTCCACCAGCGTTGCCGCCACGATCGGGAAGGCGGCCGACGATGGGTCGGACGGCACATCGATCGTCTGCGGCTTCAGCTCGGGCCGGCCGACGAGCGCGATGCGACGGCCACCGCCCGGCTCGTCGGAAATATCGATGTCGGCACCAAAGCCTTTCAGCATGCGCTCGGTATGGTCGCGGGTGAACACCGGTTCGATCACCGTGGTGATACCGGGCGTTCCGAGGCCGGCCAGCAGCACCGCCGACTTCACCTGCGCCGAAGGCACCGGCAGCCGATAAGTGATGGGTAGCGGCAGGCGCGGTCCACGCATGGTCAGCGGCAGACGGGCGCCGGAGCGGGCAATCACTTCGACCCCCATCTCCGACAGCGGTTCCAGCACCCGGCCCATCGGCCGCTTGATGAGGGAGGCGTCACCTGTGAAGGTGACCGCGATCGGCTGGGCGGCGGCAAGGCCCATGGTGAGTCGCACGCCGGTGCCGGCATTGCCGAAGTCGACGATCCCGGCCGGCTCCAGCAGACCGCCGACGCCGAGACCGCGCACCCGCCAGACATCACCGTCGTGGGTCACCATGGCGCCGAAAGCGCGCATGGCCGCCGCGGTATTCATGACGTCCTCGGCTTCGAGAAGGCCGGTGATGACCGTCTCACCAATGGCCAGCGCACCGAGCATCAGCGCGCGGTGCGAGATCGACTTGTCGCCGGGAACCCGGACGCGCCCCCGAAGCGGGCCGGATTTCAGGGCTGTCAGCGGACGGGCGGTCGTGTGGGAAGCCATGGAGCAGGTCACCTGATACGAACTCGCGAAGATGCTGACGCATCCGCTCGTTGAGCCAATCATGGATTTCTCAGCACCCTCCATGGCATGAGAAATCCGCGAACGGAATACCGGGGCGCATTTTTCAACGCACTTCGGCATGACAACTCTCGCCCTGGCAGGACGCCGCGAGCGCTGCGGCCGCTCTAGCACGGCCCGATGGCCGCGTCACTTGCCCAGCGCGGCCTTCGGCAAGGCGCGGTTAGTGGCTTGTCCGGCCGCCGCCACCAATTCACCTTTGACAGAGCCCCCGGTTTGCCTATATGTGCCTGCCCGATTCCCTAGACAAACGCGAGGCCGACCCGTGGCGAAACCTGAACTTGGGCTGAAGCGTCTTTGCCCCAACTGTGGCGCGAAGTATTACGACCTCAACCGCTCTCCGATCCTCTGCCCGAAATGCGGCGCCCAGTTCGACGCCGGGCTGGCGGCACGGGCGCGGCCAGCAACCGCTGTCGAAGACGAAGAGGACACCGAGGAGGAGATCGTCGAGGTTGGCGCGCTCACTCCGGAGTTCGTCAGCCTTGAGGATGCCGAGGATGCCGACGGCGACGACGTGCCCGACATCGAAGATCCCGACATCGAGGACGAAGCGCCGGAAGACGACGTGTTCCTTGAAGAGGAAGACGAAGATGGCGGCGACATGTCCGACATCATCGGCGACGTTGGCGACGAGGAAGAGCACTGAGCTCCAGACCCGTCTCGGAAAAATTACGGCCGGCTGGCATTCCCAGCCGGCCTTTCTTCGAAAAGATGACGGAAAAATCGCCGCGATCCGAAAAACCTCTTGATCGGCGAGGGAATGCTGAGTATATCCCGCCTCGTCGAGCCGGAACCCACACCGGCGCTGCCCGAAAGCGAAAGCTGGACGGCTTCTTCCAAAATCGGAAACGACGCCTGATGGGGCTATAGCTCAGCTGGGAGAGCGCCTGCATGGCATGCAGGAGGTCAGCGGTTCGATCCCGCTTAGCTCCACCAATTTTCTTTTTCGTCGACAATACAGAAGCTAAATCAAGGCCTTAGGCCGAAGGTTAGGTTGCGTGCGTATCCCGCCGCGTACCCCCGGCATGTGGGAACCCTCCGCCTCAATTCACCCACACTGGGCGTTCGGCAGGGTACTTCTCAAAGATCCATTGATAGGTACGCTCGACCTTGTCGTCGAAAATGCCTTGGTCGTAGGCTGGCGGCAGCCCCTCGTCGAAGATCGTGGCAATCGTCGCCTTGACAGCCGCCTTGGCTCGTTCCTTGAGGCGCCAATCGAGGATTAGCTTCTCGGTCTTCAACTTCTCCAAGAGCGATTTTGCTACCCGCTTCACGAGATCCTCGTCTTCCGGCCCGAGCTTCGGCTCCGGCTGGGTGAGGATGTCGAAGATGGCGAGCTCCTCTTCGGTCAGCCCCTCACGAATGGCGCGGTGGTCCTCGGTGTGGAGGTCGCCGAGCAGCGCAAGCAGCTCTTCGAAGAGGGCCTCAGCCGTCAGACTCCCGGCGTTGTACTGGTCGATCAGCGCCTCGAAGCGTTCCACGAGACCGAGGCGGGTGGGATTGCGAGCCGCCATCTCCTCGAGTCGGGCCTCGACGGCGCGGCGAAGGCGTTGCGTCTCTGTGCGATGGCGGTTGCCGGTTTCGAACATCGCGCGAAGGCGCTCGACGTCGAGGCGTGAGAGGTCGAACAGCCCATTGGTATCGCCGTCGAGACGAATCGGTGCCGTGATTTCCACGCCAGCGATGGACTCGTCGAGCAGGGCCTCGATGCGGCCGGCGACCTCCGAGATGTCGGGTCGCTCGGTGAGGGCTCGGATGCGCTGGGCAATCACTTCGATCGCTGCTGATATCCGCCGCCAGGGCTCGGCGCGGGCATCGGGAAGGACCGCCTTGAAGGTCGACCAGACGTTCGACGCCAGCGCCAGGAAGGCCCGTCGCTCGGGGTCGGTGCCGTTCAACGCTTCCACCGCATCGCCGAGCCGACGGAGCCGCTCGAAGCCGGACACCTCCAGGATGCTCTCAGGCTCGACGCCACGGGCACGGCAAAACGCCTGTGCCTCGGTAACGGCTGCGGCGAGTTCCTCGACCAGAACCCCCTTGTCCTCGATTGGACGCCGTGTGGTAGCGCCTCCGATCGCGTAGATCGCCAAGGCTCGCTGGAGATTGCGGAAGACGCCGACGTAATCGACGATGAGTCCCGCCTTCTTGCCCGGCGCATTGCGATTGGCGCGGGCGATGGTCTGCATCAGCGTGTGGTTCTTCATCGGCTTGTCGAGGTAGATCGTCGAGCAGGTCGGCACGTCGAAGCCGGTGATCCACATGGCGCAGACGAAGACCAGACGGAGCGGGTCCTCGGCCTTCTTGAAGTGTTCGTCGAGCTCACCTTCGTTCATCCGTTTGCGATGCGGACGGATGTCGAGCCCCTTGGCCGCCATGTCGGCGATCTCGTTCTGACCTTGGCTGACGATGACGGCCATGTCGGTTTCGCGCATGAAGGCGATGACGGCCGCGAGCCCCGGTCGTTGATCCTCGGAGGCAATGGCCAGCGCGGCTTCTCGGCGGGCGATCTCCACATCCCAAGCCCGACGCACCTTGTCGTGCATCCGCAGGGCCGTCGCCTTGTCGATCGCCACGAACATCGCCTTGCCGCGATAGCCACGGCCGACAAAGTGGCGGACAAGATCCTCGGCGATGCGGTCGAGCCGATCCTCGCGGGTGATGAGGTGATATTGCGTCCCGAGCCGGCGTTCGAGTTCGCGCTCCTGATCCTCGTCGAGATCTGCCTCCTCGATCACCGCTTCGAGTTCCTCGGAGAAGCTCTCGTTGGCGAATTCCAGCTCGGGGATGCGGTTCTCGTAATAGAGGGGCACCGTCGCCCCATCCTCGGTCGACTGCTGATAGGTGTAGGTCGAGACGTAGTCGCCGAAGACGTCGCGGGTCTTCTCCTCGCCAGCCATCAGAGGGGTGCCGGTGAAGCCGATGAAGGCGGCATTGGGCAAGGCACGGCGCATGTTGGCAGCGAGGGTGTCGTACTGCGAACGATGGGCCTCGTCGGCGATAACGATGATGTCGGAGCGCTCGGAGAGAACCGGGAAGGTCTCGCCCTTGGCGGTGCCGAACTTGTGGATCAGCGTAAAGACAAAGCGCTCGTTGCCGCGCAACAGGGCCTTCAGGTGTTCCTTCGAGCCAGCCCGCACCTCGTCGAGGCCCTTGGTGACGGCCCCGCAGGCGGAGAAGGTCTCGGAGATCTGCTTGTCGAGCTCCTCGCGATCGGTGACGATCACGAAAGTCCAGGCGCCGGGCATGGTGCGGAGCACCTTGCGGGCGAAGGTGAGCATCGACAGGCTCTTGCCCGACCCTTGCGTGTGCCAGAAGACGCCGAGCTTTCCCCGATTCTCGCCGAGGCGGCCGACCGCCGCCACCGCCTTGTTGACGCCAAGGAACTGGTGGTTCTGGGCTATCTTCTTGACGAGGCCATCCTTGGTCGCCTCGAAAATCAGGAAGTTCTCGACGATATCGGCGAGGCGCTCCGGCGTGGCAGCGGCGCGGATGGCCGTTTCCAGCGACACGCGGCCCGGCTCGGTCTCGTCGTCGATGCGCTTCCATTCCTTGTAGGTGTCCCAAGGGGCATGAACCGAAGCACCGAGCCGCGTGTCGAGACCGTTGGAGACCAGGACGAAGCCGTTGGGGCGAAAGAGCTGGGGGATGGTGTCGCGGTAGTCGCGGATGTTGTCGCGATAGGCATCCTCGACGCGGCGGTGACCAGCCTTCAGCTCGACGAACAGCAGCGGCACCCCGTTGACGAAGCCAACGAGATCGGTGCGGCGGGTGTGGAGCTCGCCGGAGATCCAGACCTGAGCAACCAGGGTAAAGTCGTTGGCCTGGAAGTCGCGCCAATCGATGACGCGGACGCGCTCCCGCACCATGCCGCCGTCTTCGCGGAACTCGACATCGATGCCGTCCCGGACGAGCTCCAGCACCTCGCGGTTGGCGGCGTTGGGCACCATAGCGGCGCGGTCGCGGGTGAGCGTGTCGAAGGCGAGGTCGAGGGCGTCGGACGGGAGAGCCGGATTGAGGCGGGCGAGCGCAGCCCTGAGCGGCTTCGTCAGGAAGGCATCGCGGCGGCTCTCGCGCCAGGGTGAGCCATCGGGGCCGAAGGTCTCCTCATAGAGATCGAGGTGGCGCCAGCCGAGGCTTTCGAACAGCTCGATCGCCGGCTTCTCGACGAGTGAATCTTCCGAGAAGCCCGAGAGCGTCGCCCGGGTGCCTTGCGGCAGACCATAGAGGACGTCCTTCGGCTCCAGCGCCATGATCTACTCCGCCGCTTCGGCGAGGGTCTCTTCGGCCCGACCGACATCGATCTCGCCGGAGATCAGCTTGGGGAGGAGTAGGTCACGGGCGGCGCGGAGGCGGATGTTCTTGTCGGCAAGGATACGAATGTTAGCAAAGAAAGGTTCGGTCGACTGCGCGAACTTATCAAGCAAATCAGCCGAAGGGCATGCGAGCTCGAACCCTTCCAGCGCTTCTGTTCGAACCCGCTGTCGACCATCCGCTCCACCCATGGATTTTATCGCGGTCGCTCGGAAGGCTTCCGATCGCGCCAACAGATAAACGAACGACGGGGGCACACGAAGGCCTCGCATCACTGTGAACTCTGTCGAACCGAAGCCTGCCTCTCCCTTAGGTAAGAAATTCACCAACCCCGTCTTGCCATTCTCAAGGCACGGTGTGATCCGCGCCATGAGCGTATCTCCCTTCACAAACTTCGCCCCGGAATTCCCGCTCCTCTTTTCCCACCCCGAGATCACCGAACTCGCCGTGTCCAAGGCGGACATCGGGACGAAGAGCTTCTCTCCTTCTTTGGGAACCTTGGTTTTAGGATCGAAGGTGATGAGTTGGTCGGCGCGGATGGGACGCCACCCCTCCGGCACGTTCCCGAGTTCCGTCTCGACCAAAGGCACCGTCTCGTGGCCAGGATAGCGGAAGCGGACGAACCATTCGTCGAAGAGCCGCCGCGCCATCTCCTCCAGGACCGCAATGCGCCGCTGGTTCACTTCGATCAGATCGTCGTAGGCGGAGAGGATCTCGGCGATGCGGCGCTGGGCAGTGATACCCGGAACCATGATTTCAATGGAATTCAGCTTATCGACGCTCAGATTATCTTGTGTCGTGCCCCTTGAAATCGCCTTGTATTTATACTTAAAGAGGTCAATGCTATATTTCACAAAGGCCACGTCTGCCTTGTCATCATCTGGGATGAACCCGACGACGCTATCAGGAAAGCAAGCATCCATCGCCAAAATTGCGGTCTCTGCAATGTTGGCGGCAATGGTTATGCAGAGCGTTCCTGCCGGCCAGATCTTACTCTGCGCCAGCCCTAACTCGCTGTAAGTTTGCGTGTAGTTGGATAGCCGAAACTCGGCGTGGGTCACGTCGCCCGTCTGGACAAAGGGATATGGACCACCGTAAAGGCGAGGATCATTGCGAGGGCGATGTCTCGACTTTCCTCTGGCCAACATCCCAAGTGCTTCAATCGGCAAAGACCGCCAATCTCGATCAAGCCCCGTCATCCCAGCACCTCGGCGAGGTTTTGCGCGATGACCGCCTGCAAGCGACCGGCCTCTACGTTGAGTGCCTCCAGTTCCTCGTGCAAGAGCTCCAGCCTGTCGCGGAAGTCCTCGTCGTCCGCCACACCCGGCGCCACGCCGACATAACGGCCGGGGTTGAGCGACCAGCCCTGCGCTTCGATCTCGGCGCGGGTCGCGGATCGGCAGAGACCGGGCACATCGGCGAAAGCGAAACCGGGGAAGCGTTCCTTGAGCCAAGCGGTCGAACCGGCGAAGAGTTCGGGCGTCTCGCCGCGCCACATGCGCACGATATTCGCCAGAGCTTCGATCTGATCGTCGGTGAAGTCGCGGTGGGCGCGGTCGACTTGGCGGAAGAGGTGGCGAGCGTCGAGGAACAGCACCCGGTCGGCGCGGGGGCCTTTGGCCTTACCCTTGTCGAAGAACCACAGGGTGCAGGGCAGCGTGACGGTGAGGAAGAAGTTCGGCCCGACGGAGACGATGACGTCGACGCTGCCGCTCTCGATCAGCTTGCGGCGGATCTCCTGTTCCTTGCCGCGCGCATCGGCGGCGGAATTGGCCATGACGAAGCCGGCGCGACCGGTACCGTTGAGGCGCGACCAGAACAATTGAATCCACAGGTAATTGGCGTTGTCGGCGGTCGGCACGCCGAAGGGGAAGCGGCCCGCCTCGTCGAAGAGCTTGGACTTGTCGAGCTCCTTCACGTTGAAGGGCGGATTGGCCATGACGAAGTCGAAGCCCTCCGCCTCGGCCATCACCTCCTCGAAGACCGGGTCGCGATAGCTGTCGGCGTCGAGGATCTTGGCTGAGAGGCCATGGACCGCGAGGTTCATCTGGGCCAGGCGCCAGGTCTCACGCGTCCGCTCGACGCCATAGATCGACAGTTCCTTCTCCGGCGCCTTCTGGTGGCGCTTCACGAAGTCGGCGGAGTGGACGAACATGCCGCCCGAACCGCAAGCCGGGTCGAGGATGCGCCCCTTGAACGGCTCCAGAATTTCGACGATCAGGCGGACGATCGACGAGGGCGTGTAGAATTCGCCGCCCTTCTGCATCGTTTCCTTGGCGAAGGCGCCCATGAAATACTCGTAGACGTGGCCGAAGGCGTCGCCGTCGATCTTCAGCGGCTTCAGCGCCCGCAACAGTTCGACAAGAACGTCGTCGGGGATCGTCTGGTAGGTCTTGGGCAGCACGTCGGCGAGCTCAGGGTTCTTGTCTTCGATCTCGCGCATGGCGGTGGTGAGCGCCCGCCCGAGGTTGGAGCCTTCCGGCAAGGCGAGCAAGAACGAGAAGCGGGCTTCGGGCGGCAGAAAGATTGCCCCTTCCGCCTTGTAGACCTCGGGACCGGGGCGGACACGCGAGCCGGCCTTGGGTGCGAGCTTCGCCTCCACCTCGGCGAAGCGTTCCTCGGCATGACGCAGGAAGAGAAGCCCCATGACCGGCCGCGCATAGTCGGCGGGGCGGACCCCGGAATTGGCACGGAGCTTCTCGGCGGAGCTCCACAAGGTATTGGAGATTTCAGTGAGGTCGGAGGCCATGCGGGGCGGCTCGTTCTTTAGCGGCGGGATGATGCAGCAATCTACGTGCGTCGCGCCGACGTTGCAAAGGACGATGTGTTGGGTTGAAGCGGAATCGAATCGGCGGCCACAAAACCGTCAGGCTTGGGGGCGACCCAGCGACTTCCCGTTTTCAGAAGAAGATCAACGTCATGATGAGGAACAGCGGCAGCAGGATGCCGGCTGACCAGGCCATGTAGCCGAAGAAGGACGGCATGCGAATGCCGGAGGCCTC
>JAGSYV010000185.1 GCA_018262505.1 Pseudomonadota bacterium | reverse complement strand
CAAGGCGCGGATTTCCTTGCGCATGTGAACGCGCAGGGCGGCATCGAGATTGCTGAGCGGTTCGTCGAACAGGAAGGCCTTGGGGTTGCGGATGATCGCCCGGCTCATGGCCACACGCTGCCGCTGGCCGCCGGAGAGTTCGCGCGGATAGCGGTGGAGGAGGCCGGTGAGGCCAGTCGTCACGGCCACCTCGGCGGCGGCCTTCTTCCGCTCGGACTTCGAAACGCCATGCACCCTCAGCGAATAGGTGAGGTTCTCCTCCACCGTCATATGCGGATAGAGGGCGTAGGACTGGAACACCATGGCGACGTCGCGCTTACGCGGCGGCAGGGTCGTCACCACCTCACCGGCGATGGAGATGTCGCCGCCGGTGATCTTTTCCAGGCCGGCCAGCGAGCGCAGCAGCGTCGACTTGCCGCAACCGGACGGACCAACCAGGGCAACAAAGCTGCCCTTGTCGATCGATAGATCGATGTCTTTGAGGGCGTGGTAGGCGCCGTAGTGCTTGTTGACGCCGGTGAATTCGATCTGCTTGGTCATTTCAGGGCTCCGGAGGTCAGGCCAGAGACGATGCGCCGCTGCAGCAGCACGAAGGTCGCCAGAATGGGCGTCACGTAGATCGAGGCGAAGGCCATGATCCGGTTCCATTCGTTGGTGTTCGGGCCCATGAATGCGTTGAGGCCGACCGAGCTGGGCTGCAGCTCGATTTCCTGGATCAGCGACTTCGAATAGACGAACTCGCCGAAGGCCTGCATGAAGATCAGAATGGCGGCAACGAGGATGCCGTTGCGGGCGAGCGGCAGCACGATCGACCAGAAAGCACCGACGCGCGAATTGCCGTCAACCAGCGCCGCTTCCTCAAGTTCCATCGGCACGCTCATGAAGGTGGCCCGCACCAGCACGATGAAGAACGGCATGCTTTTCGCCGCGATGGCGAGGATCACCGCCGTGCGCGGAAAATCGAGAATACCGGTGAGGGTAAACAGCACGAAGATCGGCGTGATCATCAGCGAGGCTGGCAGAACCTGCAACATCAGAACGAGGAACAGGCCGACGTCGATCCAGACGTTGCGATAGCGGGCCAGCACATAGGAGGCGCCAGTGCCGAGGACGGCGATCAGCGCCACCGAGCCGGTGGCGATCACCGTCGAGTTCCACAGAAACTGGCCCATGCCCTTCAGCTGGAAAACGAAGGGGAAGATCGACCACTGCGGATCGTCCGGCCAGAAGGAGGGCGGCGTTGCGAACATCTCCGAACCGGTCTTCAGCGCGGTGATGTACATCCAGTAGAGCGGGAAGAGATAGACGGCGGCGAGCAGCAGCGCGAAGACGAGCAGCAGCCGGTTCTTGGTGGTCTCGCTCATCCTCTCACCTCATGGCGGGTCGACCGGACATAGTAGACGGAGGCCAGCATCACCACGACGATCATGATCACCGAAATGGCAGCGCCCTTGGCGAAGTCGTACTGTTTGAAGGAGAGGTCCCAGGCCCAGTATTGCGCGACGTTGGAGGAATTGTTCGGCCCGCCAGCCGTGATGGCGGCGAACAGGTCGAACTGCTGCAGCGTGAAGATGAGGCCCAGCGAGACCAGCGCACCAATGCTCGAGCGCATCATCGGCAGGGTGATGGTCCAGAATCGGGTGAGCGCGCCGGCCCCGTCGAGTTCGGCCGCCTCGTAGAGATCGGCGGGGATAGATGACAGGCCGACCGACAGCATGATCATGTTGAAGGACGTGCCGAGCCAGATATTGGCAATAAGTCGCCCGACAGCAGCCAGTTCCAGACGGCGCCGACCACCAGGCCCGGCATCACCCAGGACACCAGGAACAGGCCGCGCAGCCAGGAGGCGCCGGGAAAGTTCAGCCAGAAGAATAGGGCAAGAGCGAAACCGAGCAGGAACTGTCCGGCGATCGAGGCGGCGAGGAAGGTTGCCGTGTGGCCCATGATCGGCCAGAATTCCGGCTGGGCGATCAACTGGCGATAGTTGTCAAAGCCGACCCAGGGGCGGATGAAGCTGCCGAGGCTGAACATGTCGACGGCCTGAAAGCTCATCACCACGTTGTAGACGAGCGGCACGCCCGACAGCACAATGAGAAAGGCAAGTGGGATGCCGATCAGGCAGAGATCAAATCCTCGGCCATCGACGAGGCTGGAATAGAGGCGTCGCATCGGTCCTCCCCGCATCCGTGCCGCGGCCGGCACGGAGCATCGCCCTTGCCGGGCGGTGCGGTCAACAGAATGGTTGGCGCCTCGGCCAGAGCCGAGGCGCCCTTCACTGGGATCAGCCGAGAATGCCCTTGATGTTGGCTGCGGCTTGGTCGAGCGCGTCCTTCGGGCTAGCCTGGCCGGTCAACGCCGACTGGATGGCGTCCTGGATGGCCTTGGAGATCTTCATCCAGTCGGGATGCGGGCCACGCGGCTGAGCGTATTTCAGCTGTTCCATAAACACCTTGACGGCCGCGTCCTTCTTGGCGTCGCCGGTCGGCGGTATCTCGATATTGGCGCGGGCGGCGAGCTGGCCCCAGTCGGGGAAGACGCGCGGATCCTGCGACACGAAATACTCAAGCGCCTTGAAGGCCTCGTCGGGATGCTTGGAGCTCTTGAAAATAGCCCAGTTGAAGTCGCCCATGGCCGACGAGCGCGGCGCACCGACTTCCGGGACCGGCATGAGCGTCACGCGCCAATCGAACTTGGCTTCCTGCGACATGCGATTGAGTTCCCACGGTCCGGAGATGACCATGGCGGCGTTGCCGGAGTTGAAGGTACCAGTGGAATCCCACTGGCCGCGGGTCAGCGTGTCGGGCGAGGCGAGCTTGTCGTCGAGCAGCGTCTTCCAGATGGTCAGCGCGCGGACGGCGCCATCGGTGTTGATCTTGTCGTAGCCGCCGCCGGTCATCTGCGCCCAGGGCAGGAACTGGAAGGTACCTTCTTCCGAGGCCTTGGCCGAGAAGGCGATGCCGTAGACGTTCTTGGCCGGGTCGTTGAGCTTGCGCGCGGCGTCGACCATCTCGTCCCAGGTCTGCGGCGGCTTGTCGGGATCAAGGCCCTTCGCCTTGAACATGTCGGCGTTGTAGTAGAGGGCGATGGTGTTGGTGGCCTTCGGCACGCCGTAGAGCTTGCCATCCCAGGTAACGGAGGCGAGCGGACCAGGGAAATAGTCTTCCTTGTGGATCACGGCCGACTTGGCGATGCGGTCGGTCAGGTCGAGGAAGACGCCGTGCGAGGCAAACAGCGCGTGCTCGGGATTGTCGATGGCGATGATGTCGGGTGCCTGGCCTGTCGAGTAGGCGCGCATAGCCTCCGAGGTCACGTCGTCGAAATGGATCTGACGGTAGACGACCTTGATGTCGGGATTCTTCTCGCCGAACTCCTTGGCGAGGTTGAGGCCCGGCTGCGTCTCGCTGTCCTGGCACCAGATGGTGATGGTGACGGGGTCGGCGGCATGCGCCGCCATGCCGAGCGTCGCAGCGCCGGCGTAGAGCACCGCCCCCAGGATTGCCGATGTCTTCATGCTCCCTACTCCTCCAGTTGGCCGACCGGTTCCGGCTCGATGGCGTCCGGACGGGACCGATAACGGTGGATGGCGGTCCGGCAGTTGGTCCAGCCCCGAAATGGACACACCCAACCGTTCGCCATCCATGCCGGCCGGCATGGTCATGACGCTCGAAGGCTGCCTATTCGGACAGGACTTTCCTCCCTGCCGGTTCGCTCCCGTAAACGTTTACGACGTTATGCGGAAAGGCTCGCAACTGTCAAGACCACCAGACGTCGGCCACCGCGCGCGATGACGGATCCATGCCTCGGCCAGGAACAGGACAGCTAGCGCAGCGGCAGTCCACAAATGCAAACCGCGCCACTCCGGGGTACCCGAAGCGGCGCGGCGATAAGGATCACGCGCTATAGTCAGACGGCGTCGTAAAGACGGCGCTCGACGAGGAAGCTGCCGCGCAGGCCATGCAGGAGCTTGGCGCCGGCAAGCACCGCGAGATCGACCAACGGCTCGACAAGGATCACCAGCATGTAGGCGCCGCCGAATGAGCCGATGGCAGCGAAGTTGTCGACGGTGAAGCCCTGCCCATAGAAGGCCCAGAAGCCCACCCAGGCGACGATGCCTGCCTGATAGACCGTGGAAAGGGCCAGCGCCTGTCGATATTTCAGTTCAACATAAGGCGTAGCCGGCGCAATGACGCCCCGGGCAAGCGCCATAAGTCCGAACAGCGGCACCAGGAGCGTGGTGACGTTCATGCCGTATTGCGGCAGGTCGAAGGGAGCAAAGAACATGCCCTGGATCAACAGGCCAAGGGCGAGGCCGATGGCGGCCGGCGCCGCGCCGAAGATCAGAAACAGCGTCGAGCCGAGGATGAGGTGCACCTCGGAAACGCCGACCGGATAATGCGGCAGCAGTTCGAAGAAGGAAAAGACCAGGGCCGTGGTGGCGACACTGCGCAGGCCGAAAGACAGGATACCGCGATCACGGATCGTCTCCCAGGCGAGCTTCAAACCGTAGCCAGCCGCGCCCGTCGCCGTCAGATAGCTGAGCCACAATTTGCCGTCGGCCACTAGGCCGGGTTCGATATGCATGTCAGTCTCCTTTTCCGTCTCACCCGACGGAATCCGATATTTTGCGCAAGGCCGGTCTCCTGGCTCATGGATCGCTGCCTGTCGTCCGCCTTCCCGAGAAAAACCCAGTGACGTTCAGGACGGAGGCTCACCACGTACAGTCGCGGGGGCGGCCGGGGTTGCGGATCGTGATCCTTTCCCGTTCCCGTTTCATCCCGGCAGCCGCATGCCGCCGGAACACCTTGCACATCTTCACGTGACGGCAAGCCGTCGCCCCTGTCAAGACGATTCGATCACGCCGCTATGCCGGCCACGACACCCAAAACGCCCATTTTTCTGTGGATTACCAATGGGTTGAATTCTGACCATATGGTCAAAATGTGTGTTTTCGCGTTCAGAATCAGCGTCTCGCCTACCGCGCGCTCGGCAACCACCGTAAAAGGCTGCTCTTTCGCCTTCGCCGGTCTTGGAGATAGTGACCATCTCGCCTTTCCCAAGCGGTCGCCCACGGGGGACGACCTCGGGACAACAGACGAGACAATCATGACGATAAGCCCAACCGAAGGCTGGTTTCCGCGCTGGAAGCTGACCACCGCCGATCGCGTCGCGCCCGAAGAGCGCCTGCCCTGGCCGCAGACCCTGATCGCCGGCTTCCAGCACGTGGTCGCCATGTTCGGCTCAACGGTGCTGGCGCCGATCATCATGGGCTTCGACCCCAATGTCGCGGTGCTGTTCTCCGGCCTCGGCACGCTGATCTTCTTCCTGGTGGTCGGCGGCCGCGTACCGTCCTACCTCGGGTCGAGCTTCGCCTTCATCGCCGTGGTGATCGCCGCTTCGGGCTATTCCGGCACGGGCCCCAACACCAATATCTCCGTGGCACTCGGCGGCATCATTGCAGCCGGCGCCGTCTACGCGCTGATCGGCCTCATCGTCATCAAGATCGGTTATGGCTGGGTCGAGAAGCTGATGCCACCGGTCGTCACCGGCGCCATCGTTGCCGCCATCGGCCTCAACCTGGCACCAATTGCGGTGAAGGGCATCTCGGCGACCGGCTTCGACCGGACCGTCGGTCTGATCACCATCGTCGCCGTGGGCGCCGCAGCCGTCTACGCGCCTGGCATGTTGCGTCGCATCCCGGTGCTGATCGGCGGCCTCGTCGGCTACATCGTCTACTGGCTGGGTGCCGCTTCGTATGGGGACGCACCGATCGACTTCTCCAAGCTCGACGCCACGCCCTGGTTCGGCCTGCCAACCTTCACCGCCCCGACATTCTCGTTGAGCGCCATGGCGCTGATCGCACCGGTGGCCATTATCCTGGTCGCCGAGAACCTTGGACACATCAAGGCGATCGGCGCGATGACCGGCCGCAGCCTCGATCCCTACATGGGCAGAGCCTTCCTGGGCGATGGCCTCGCCACCATGCTGTCGGGCGCCTTCGGTGGCACCGGCGTCACCACCTATGCCGAGAACATGGGCGTCATGGCGGTGACCAAGATCTACTCGACGCTGATCTTCGTTGTGGCGGCGGTGATTGCCATCCTGCTCGGCTTTTCGCCGAAATTCGGCGCGCTGATCGGCACCGTCCCCGGTCCGGTGATCGGCGGCCTCTCCATCGTCATCTTCGGCCTGATCACCGCCACTGCCGGCCGGATCTGGGTGGAAAACAAGGTCGACTTCTCCGAGACCAAGAACCTGATCACCACGGCAGCGGCCGTGATCGCCGGTGCAGGCGATCTCACCCTCAACATCGGCGGCTTCACGCTGGGCGGCATCGGCACGGCAACCTTCGGCGCCATCCTGCTTTACGCGCTGCTCGATCGCGGTCCGAAGCGGGCCTGATCATTCGATCGGAACAGGATCGAACTTCGCCCACTGGTGCCCACCGGCCGTCTGGCCGGTCGGTGTCGGTGGGTTTTGCTTTTCGCGTGGATCAAGCCCTTTCGGTTTGCCGAAACGGCCGATGTTGGCGTCCCCCCAGGCTTTCAAAGCTATCAGGATAGGTTCCATGGAGCGGCCGAGCGGCGATAGGGAATATTCCACCTTGGGCGGCACCTGCGGATAGACGGTACGCACCACCAGTCCATCCTCCTCAAGCTCACGCAGCTGGTTGGTCAGCATGCGCGGCGTGACCGAGGCGAGGATGCGGCTCAACTCGCCGAAGCGCAGCGTCCGGTCCAGAAGGTGAAACAGGATTACCGATTTCCATTTGCCATCGATGAGTCCCACGGCAGCCTCGACCGAGCAGCCGGGCGTGCAGTCGAAGCGGGAATGCCGCACCTTGGCCATGACACTATCCTTTTTTAAAGTACCTACGCTCGTTGTGCGTATTGGCTCAAGGAGAGCATAGGCGCAATTATGGCCTATATCCATCAGAAAGGAAGCAGCCATGAAAGCCATCGCCTATCGCCAAGCCGGCTTCATCGATCGTCCGGACGCTCTCATCGATATCGATCTGCCGACCCCGGTCCCCACCGGACGCGACCTTCTGGTCGAGGTAGCGGCCGTCTCGGTCAATCCCGTCGATACCAAAGTGCGTGCAGGCTCTGCCCCGGCATCCGGCGACGTGAAGGTGCTGGGATGGGATGTCGTCGGCCGTGTTGTCTCTACTGGAAGCAAGGCAAACGGTTTCCGACCAGGCGATGAGGTCTGGTATGCCGGTTCGATCGCCCGCCCTGGCGCCAACAGTCAGTTCCATCTCGTGGACGAGCGCCTCGTTGGTCGCAAGCCAAAATCGCTGACCAACGCCGAGGCAGCGGCCCTTCCGCTGACCGCCATCACCGCCTGGGAGATGCTATTCGATCGTCTCGATGTGCGGCGCAGCGTGCCGGGCGCCGCTAACGCCATTCTGATCATCGGCGGGGCTGGCGGCGTCGGCTCGATCGCCATTCAGCTCGCCCGAGCGCTCACCGATCTCACCGTCGTCGCCACGGCGTCACGCCCCGAGACGGCGGCCTGGGCACGGGACCTTGGCGCCCATCATGTCATCGACCATTCGCGGCCGCTGGCTGACGAGGTCGCAGCCTTCGGCCTTGGCGCGCCGGCCTTTGTTTTCTCCACCACCCACACGCATCGCCACCTCGGCGAGATCGCCAAGCTGATCGCGCCACAGGGACGCTTCGGCCTGATCGACGATCCCGAGAGCCTCGACATCACCGGCTTCAAGCGCAAGGCGGTGTCGGTACACTGGGAGCTAATGTTCACGCGCTCGCTGTTCGAAACGCCGGACATGGAAGAACAGGGCAAGCTCCTCAACGAGGTCGCTCGTCTCGTCGATGCCGGTCAGTTGCGCACGACGGTCACCGAAGTGCTGCGGCCGATCAATGCCGACAATCTCCGCCGCGCCCATGCGATCATCGAGAGCGGCCGGGCGCGCGGCAAAATCGTGCTGGAAGGATTCTAAAGCTCTCAGGAAAACTGAAGCATCCCCAAAGAAAATACGATTCTCGGTGACGCCCTCCAGCCATTGGAGAGGGACGGCGGCGGCGTTATATTCAGGGTGCAAAGAAGAGAACGAAAATGGGTTCCGGGATCCGCCGGAACG
The DNA here is from genome assembly GCA_018262505.1 of Pseudomonadota bacterium. Taxonomy (GTDB): domain Bacteria; phylum Pseudomonadota; class Alphaproteobacteria; order Rhizobiales; family Pleomorphomonadaceae; genus Pleomorphomonas. Next base: position 290 of record JAGSYV010000185.1, on the reverse strand, counting down.
GAAAAAGGAAGAAGATCATGTTCGGCACCCCGAAGCACCTCACCAAGACCTTCCGCGCCCCCGCCGCCGCCAAGCGCGAATTCATCTACGTCACCGCCGCTACCGATCGCTACGATCTCGAGGCCCGCCAGCGCCAGGCAGCGCGCGGCCTCTGCCGCGAGCAAGCCTTCGGCTGCTGAGTGGTCCTTGCGAACTCAGGCCGTCCACCCCCGGCCGACGCCGAGCGCTCGATTTCCCTGACCGGATCGGGCGCTTTGCCGTATTCAGGGCACTTCAGAATCAAACAGTGC
>JAGSYV010000063.1 GCA_018262505.1 Pseudomonadota bacterium | reverse complement strand
TCTAGGAGGCAAGGAAATGTCGCTCAAGGACATCACGCGGAAGCCGAAGATCGGTTTCCTCGGCATCATGCAGGAACTCTACGACAACACGCTGCCCGGCATCACCAAGCGGCAGGAGGGCTATGCCCGCGAGGTTTCGGCCCGCCTGACCGGCGTTGCCGACGTGCTGTTCCCGAAAGCCGCCCGCTGTCGCGAAGACATTGAGGAAGTGCTGAAGATTTTCGCCGCCGAACAGGTCGACGGCATCATGATCGTCAACCTGACCTACGGTCCGGGTCTGCGCCTCGTCAATGCCTTCCGCGATGTGTCGACGCCGCTGTTCCTAGCCAATATTCAGCCGGAACCCCGCGTCACCAAGTCGTGGGATATGGCCGATCTCACTTATAACCAGGGCGTCCATGGCGTTCAGGACACCGCCAACTCGCTGATTCATCTCGGCAAGCAGTTCTCGGTCTGGTCGGGCGACTGGAAGGACGCCGAATTCGTCAAGGCTTTCGACGTGTTTGCCTCGTCGGCCCACGCCGTTGCCGTCATGAAGAAGACCAAGGTCGCCGTGTTCGGCCGCATGCCGGGCATGGGCGACATCCTGACCGACCCGCACACCTTCATGCGCGTCATCGGCCCGCAGGTCGACCATATCGGCATGGGCCCGGTGGCCGCCGAGATGGACAAGGTCAATACCCAGGAGATCCAGGCCGTCATCGCCTACTGCAAGGCCAACTTCGACATGGATCCGAAGCTGACCCAACCGCAGCTTGAGGAAGCCGCCAAGATCCAGGTTGCCCTCACCAAGGTGCTCGAAGCCGGCGAATACGATGCCTTCTCGCTCTACTTCAACGAGATCGGCCTCGACGGTCGCTTCAAGCAGACCCACATGATGGCCGCTTCGAACCTGATGGCCGACGGTTACGGTTATGCCGCCGAGGGCGACACCAACTGCGCTTCACTGATGGTTGCCGCCCGCGCACTGCAGGCCGATCCGCAGTTCACCGAAATGTACGCCATGGACTTCGAGCTCGATGCAGCTCTGCAGAGTCACATGGGTGAAGGCAACTGGAAGATCGCCCGCAAGGACAAGAAGCCCCGCCTCATCGACCGTCCGCTCGGCATCGGTGGCCTCGACAACCCGCCGACCGTCCTGTTCCAGGGCGAGCCCGGCCCGGCCACGCTGGTCAGCCTCGTCTCGCTCGGCGCCGACAAGTATCGCCTCGTCGTGTCGCAGGGCGAAATCCTCGACACCGAGGAACTGCCCACCGTCGAGATGCCCTACTTCTTCTTCAAGCCGGTCACCGGTGTGAAAGAGTGCCTCAATGGCTGGCTGAAGAACGGCGGCACGCACCATCAGGTTCTGCACCTCGGCGACACCCGCGCCAAGTGGAAGGCCTATTGCGATCTCGTCGGCATCCAGTACGTCGAGGTCTGATCCCCGCTCCTCCCAAGCAAGCGGAACTGGGCCGGCGAAAGCCGGCCCTTTTGTTTGTGTGCACGGTTCGGCCGGTGATCTCCGGAAGCGATACCGGCCATCGCCAGAAACCATTTGCGCCAGAGAGCCCGAACGGCATTAATCGCTCCTCGAAATCAAAGCCCAAAGGCCAATTATTCGGGGAGAAAAGTCATGCACTATCGCAAATTCGGCCGTCTGCCGGTCGAGGTATCCGACATCGGCTTCGGCGCCTGGCAAATCGGCGGTGCTTGGGGCGAGGTGACCGAGGCCGACGGCAGAACTGCCCTTGAGGCAGCGCTCGAGGCGGGCGTCACCTTCATCGACACCGCCGATGTCTACGGCGATGGTCGCTCAGAGAAAATCATTGCCTCGGTGTTGAAGGAGTGGAAGGGCAAGCGGCCCTATGTCGCCACCAAGGCCGGCCGCCGTCTCAACCCGCACGTTGCCGCCGGCTACACGCCGGAGAACATCGAGGCGTTCATCGACCGCAGCCTTGCCAATCTCGACGTCGAAACGCTCGACCTCGTGCAGCTCCATTGCCCGCCGACGGAGGTGCTCTACACCCCTGCCCTGTTCCAGGGACTGGAAGCAATCAAGGCCAAGGGCAAGATCCGCAATTACGGCGTTTCGGTCGAGAAGGTCGAGGAAGCACTGAAGGCCATCGAGTATCCGGGCGTCGTCTCCATCCAGATCATCTACAACATCTTCCGCCAGCGGCCGGATCGGCTGTTCTTCGAGGAAGCCAAGAAGCGTGGCGTCGCTGTCATCGTACGCGTGCCGCTCGCCTCCGGTATGCTCTCCGGCAAAATCACGGCGCAAACGAAATTCGCCGCCGACGATCACCGCCTGTTCAACCGTCATGGCGAAGCCTTCGATGTCGGCGAGACCTTTGGCGGCGTGCCCTTCGAAGTGGGCTTGCAAGCCGTCGAGGAAATTCGTCAACTGGTGCCGGTCGGCCAGAGCATGGCCGCCTTTGCGCTGCGCTGGATCCTGATGGCCGATGCCGTCAGCGTCGTTATCCCGGGCGCCCGTAACGCCGAGCAGGCGCGCGGCAACGCAGCCGCCTCCGATCTTCCGGTTATCCCGCCTGATGTGATGGCGGCAACGCGCGAAATCTACGCTCGGCTGGTTGCGCCGCACGTTCACCAACGCTGGTAAGAAAGCCTGTAGCCATATCGAGTTGGCGGGAATCTCGATGATTTCCGCCACTTCTTTTGCGAGCCGACCAGGGCCGGCCACCGCCGCCGTGTTTTGCGGTAAAATGCTTCCGTCGGACGACGCCGGCAGGTCTTGACCTAGTGCCGCAGAATCTCTAGACAACTCGCAACGGAGCTGTGGCCGAGAGGCTGAAGGCACTGGTTTGCTAAACCGGCGTACGGGCTTAAACCCGTACCGAGGGTTCGAATCCCTCCGGCTCCGCCACTAACCATTGATTTTAAAGAAGAGTTTTTGTCTTGACTGGACTGGGCGGTAATCTGCTCCCGGTTTCCTGGCGCCAACTTATAGCTCCCAAGTCACGCGAACCGTAAGCCGGGCAAGTCAGCCAATCGCCATAGCCATGGCTCTTGCCGGGAGTCCCAGCCCTCTCATCGAATCGTCGGTCAGGACGGAGAACCCACGGCCGCTCGCTCCGCAGCGGACCACAGCCGGAGAGGGAGGAAGCATGGAGGAATGAGGCCCGGGCCTTGACGCTCGGTCGGCGAACGCAGGGACGTCCTTGTGCATGTGGTCGGTTTGCTGGGGAGTGTCACAAAAACTACGTTGAACTGCCTAGGTAGTGTCATGGCAAGTCAATATTCGGCGCTTCGAAAGGGAGCGCAGAATGACGCCTCAATCGTTGGACCTGGTAGGCGTCGGCAAGGGTTTTGGTGCCGACGACATCCTGAAAAATATCGACTTGGAAGTTCGTCCCGGAGAATTTCTTTCTCTCGTGGGAATGTCTGGCTGCGGCAAGTCGACACTTCTCCGCATCGTCGCAGGGCTTGAGCGCCCAGACCGCGGCCAGGTGTTCATCGGCGGACGCGATGTGATCGACACCGATCCCAGCGACCGCAATCTGGCGATGGTTTTCCAGTCCTACGCCCTCTACCCGCACATGACGGTGCGTCAGAACATCGCAACGCCGCTGCGGATGCGTCGCCTTTCGCTGCCGGCGCGTCTGCCGCTGGTTGGCCGGTTGGCCGCCCCCGGCGCCGTCAAGGCCGAAATCGACAGGAGCGTCCTCGACGCGGCGCAAATGCTGCAGATCGACCATCTCCTCGATCGCAAGCCCGCCCAGCTATCCGGCGGACAGCGGCAGCGCGTTGCCCTGGCCCGCGCTCTGGTGCGCTCACCCGCCGCCTTCCTGATGGACGAGCCCCTGTCCAATCTCGACGCCAAGCTGCGCGCTCACATGCGAGACGAACTTGCCGCGCTGCATCGGCGTCTCGGTGCGACTTTTCTTTACGTGACTCACGATCAGGTCGAGGCGATGACCATGTCGAGCCGGATCGCCCTGATGTCCGAAGGACGGATCGAACAGCTCGGCACGCCCGATGAGATCTACACCCGCCCGGCGACGCTGACGGTTGCTCGATTCATCGGCGTTCCCACCATCAATCTCTTGCCGGTGCGGATCGGCGGCGACGGCGTGATTTCGGCCTACGGTCGCGATCTCGGCCTTCGCTCTCACCATGCCGCCGGTCCGGCAACGCTCGGTCTCAGAGCAGAGGACCTGCACCGGTCCGACGAGGGATTCGAAGTGCGGATCCATCGCGCCGAAATGCATGGCGCTGACCGATTCATCCAATGCACCTTGCTGGACGATGCGAGCGTGCGCTTTACCCTGCGTCAATCTGCTCGTGACGATATCGGCGCCGATGGCGACGGACGGATGCGCCTGTTCTTTGCGCCTGAACGCGCCCATCTATTCGACCAGAGCGGTCTGCGCCGCGAGTTGCGCGTGCCGGAAAAGGCCGCAGCATGACGACGCTCGAATTATCCAACCAAGATATCACCGGGCAGCGTTCAGGCCGAACGTCGGTAGACAGGCGTATGGCCGGTCGTGGCCTGCTGTTTGTTGCCCCGGCTTCGCTGCTGTTGCTGATCATCTACATCATCCCGATCATCGTGCTGATGGTGTTTTCGGTCACCGACTACAAGCTCGGAGCCCTGCACACGCGCTTTGTCGGCTTCGGCAATTTCGTCAATGCCTTCCACGACGAAGTCTTTGTGCGGTCGCTGACGAACACGGTGGTCTACGCGCTGATCGTCATTCCCTTCGGAGTGTTCTTGTCGCTCGGTGTCGCGTTGCTCGTCCACGGTCGTAAACGCAGCCGCGCTTTCTGGGAGACCGCCTATTTCCTGCCGGTGACGGCGACGCTGGTGGCCATGACCAGCGTCTGGCAGTTTCTGTTGCATCCGGCGCTCGGCCCGATCAACGCGGCGATCAAGTGGTTCGGCTTGGAACCGCTCGCCTTCCTGTCCGAACCGAAACTGCTGATCCCGACCATGGCTCTGATCGGCATCTGGCAGGTGCTCGGGTTCAACATGGTGCTGTTTCTCGCCGGACTGACGTCCATCCCGGCCGATCTCTACGAGGCGGCTCGGCTCGACGGCGCCAAACACCCGCTTGACCGGTTTCTCACCGTTACCTGGCCAATGCTGGGACCGACCACGATGTTCGTCGTGGTGACCACCTCGATCTCCGCCTTCAAGGTGTTCGAGACGGTGGCGGTTCTGACCAAGGGCCGCTTTGGATCGGAAACACTGCTGTTCGACCTCTACCTGGAGGGTTTCGAATACTCCAACACCGGATATGCGGCCGCACTGACGCTGATCTTCCTGGTGATCATCCTGGCACTGTCCATCGGCCAGACGCTGCAGCTCGACAAGAAGGTGCACTACTGATGGCCACGCTCAGACGATACGTCCCGCATGTCGTTTTGACCCTGGGGGCAGGCTTTATGCTGCTGCCCTTCTACTGGATGTTCCTGACGTCGATCCGCTCTCCGGCCGAGATCTTCGATATTTCGCTTTGGCCGATCCCCAGGAACTTCGATGCGGTCGAGAACTACGGTCGCGCCGCGAGTCAGGTTCCAATGGCTCGCTTCATGCTGAATGGCGTTATTGTCTGTCTCGGCATTCTTGTCGTGCAGGTCCTGACGGCCGTGCCTGCGGCCTATGCCCTGGCCAAGCTGAAGTTTCCCGGCCGCAAGCTTCTGCTGGCTCTGGTCATCGCCGCGCTTTGCGTGCCGATTCAGTCCCTGGCGCTGCCGCTGTTCGTCGGGCTGGCCAAGGCGAAACTGCTCAACAGCTATTTCGGCATGATGATGCCGTTCTTCCTGTCGGTCTTTGCCATCTTCCTGTTCCACCAGTCCTTTCGCCGTTATCCCGACGAAATCGTCGAGGCGGCTCGCATGGACGGATTCTCCGAGATGGAAATCTGCTGGGGATTGGTCCTGCGCGGCTCCCTGCCAGCGCTTGCAGCCTTTTCGGTCTTCTCGCTGGTGGCGCACTGGAACGATCTGTTCTGGCCGATGGTCGTCGTCTCCGACATCAACCTGGCACCGCCGCCGCTTGGCATGCTGTTCTTTTCCGATGCGGAATCGGGTGCCAACTACGGCGCACTCATGGCCGGCGCTGCGATCACCACGACGCCCATGCTGCTCTGCTTCCTGCTCGCACGCCGACAGTTCATCGCGGGCATCACCATGACCGGAGTGAAGTAATCCGGCGCCTTCCCACCGACCAACCCTGGAGTTTTCCATGCTGATCAACCGACGCACCCTTATGGGTAGCATCGCTCTTGCCGCTGCCTTCGTCGGCCCGGCCGCGTCCAGTCTCGCCGCCGATCAGGTGACCCTGAACGTTCTCTACAATCTGCCGGGCTTTACCAAGTTCCATCAGCCGCTGGCCGATGAGTTCATGAAGAACAACCCGGATATCAAGATCAGCTTCTTGGCGCCGGCCGCCAGCTACAATGACGGCCAGCAGCAGGTGCTGCGCGCCGCCGTCACCGGCGAGCTGCCCGACGTCTATTTCTCCGGCTACAACATGACGGCTGAGCTTGTTCACACGCTGGCGCCGCGCAACCAGATCACCGATCTGACCCCGTTCATTGAGGCCGAGGGCGGCCAAGCCTTCCTCGACAAGAACTACACGCCGAAAATGGCCGCGCTTGGTCAGATCGACGGCAAGCAGTATGGCCTGCCGGTCAATGCCTCCTCGCCGATCATATACATCAACGCCGATCTGGTGACCAAGGCCGGCGGCGATCCGGAAAACATGCCCAAGACTTTCCCCGAGCTGGTCGATCTCGCCAAGAAGATCCACGCGCTCGATCCGAAGATTTCCGGCATGGCCTACGACATCAATGGCTGGCCTGACGACTGGCTGTGGCAGGCCCTGGTCTATGAGCAAGGTGGCACGCTGGTTGATACCGCCACCTCGACGGTGGCCTTCGACAACGAAGTCGGCCTCAACGCCTTGAAGCTTGTCCGGAGTTTCGTCACCGAAGGTGGGCAGAACCTGCTCGACTGGGACCAGTCACGCCAGCAGTTCGGCGCCGGCCTCACCGGTTTCATTTTCTCGACGCCTGCTCATGTTCAGACCATCGAGGGGCTGGTCGGCGACCGCTTCCACCTGAGGACGGCGACCTTCCCTATGGACAACAAGGAGAAGGGTGGCGTGCCCACAGGTGGCAACTCGGCTGTGATCCTCACCCAAGACAAGGCCAAGCAGGACGCCGCCTGGAAGTACCTGAAGTGGGTGACCGGTCCCGAGGCGCAGAACACCATCGTCCGCATCACCGGCTATCTGCCGACCAACAAGCTGGCCACCGGACCGGACTATCTGGCCCCCTACTACGCCGAACATCCGAATGTGAAGACGGCGTCGTTGCAAGCCGACCGTTCGCTACCTTGGGCCGGCTATCCCGGTGGCGACTCCGTCCGCATCTGGCGCGCCCAGCGTGACATCATCGGCGCCGTCATGCGCGGCGAACTGACGCCTGAGAACGGCCTGAAGCAGCTCGTCGAGCAGACCAACGCGCTGATGAAATAAGCCAATCTGATCACCACAAGGATCGCGGCACACGCGCCGCGATCCCATTTGGAATAACCATCTTGAAAATCATACAGTTGACAGACACACACCTGATGCCATCCGGCGTTCTGGTGCAGGGCGTCGACCCTGAGAGACAGCTGAGAGCGGCTGTTGCCGATATCATCGACAAGCACGCCGATGCCGATCTTGGTGTCATCACGGGCGACCTCTGCAACAACGGCGATAGCGAGGCTTATGCGCTCTTGAAGGACATCCTGGCACCCGTGCCCTTCGAGATGCGCCTGATGCTCGGTAATCACGACGGCAGGCCGGAGTTCGTCGCGGCCTTTGCCGATTATCCGCGCGACGGTAACGGCTTTATTCAGTCGTTTCTCGACACGGACTGCGGCCGGCTCTTGTTTCTCGACAGCCATGAACGAGGCTTCATCGGTGGGGCCTATTGCGACAAGCGCATGGCTTGGCTCGACGCCGCACTCGCCGGCGCGGGCGATGCGCCGGTCACCGTCTTCATCCATCACCCGCCGATGGACTGCGGCATCGCTCATTTCGACCGGATTGGCATGCATGACGATGGCCGCTTGATGCGCCGCCTCGCCGCTCACGCGCCGGGCGTTCGGCACATCGCCTTCGGGCATATCCATATGCCGCTCGCCGGCACCAGCGCGGAAGGCATTGCTTTCAGCTCAGGTCAGGCTTGTGCCCACCGCTTCATCACCGACATCAGCAAGCCCGATCCGTTATGGACGAGAGGAAACCCTTGCTATCGCGTCATCATGCTTGATGAACGCGGCCTACGCGCCTACGGCGCCGAGGTTGGCGAAGTGGCAAGTGGTCGGGCGGCACCCTGCGCCGGGCCGTGAGGGCTTGGTGATACCCGGGCTTTCAGCGTCGAGGAGAAGCCCGCCATCGCCGAGTTGTCCCGGACATTCCCGCCTCTCTTCATCCGGACGCCGGGCACCGTCGAGAGTTACGATTGCGTTAGGTGATGGGCAACTGTCAGCTCAAAAATCCGAATAATTTCACGAAGTTTCTCTTGGCCCGATACCGAGTGCGCAGATCGAGAACGTAAGCCTCGTGATCCGCTGCGGTTCCCGATTTTGCCGCAACGTCCGCAAGTCGCGCCAGAATCTTGTGGGCGGCCTCGTAGTTCTGGTTGCCCCCGGAGCCAACCAGTCCGCCAATTTGTCGCCGCCAGATGGCCGTTGCTCGATCGGGATGGCTGGTGACGCTCGCTTCGGTGAGGCCACCAACGACGCCAGCGATTTCTGGCAACTTGTAACGGTCGACCACTTGCCAAGCATCGTCATATCGCGCTTGGGCTGTTAGGAGATCGACCAAGAGTGCTGCCCCGTGACCGCCACTGCGATCGAGACGATTTTTCAGATGGGCAATGGCGTTGTTGGCGACTTCCTCGCGCGACGTCGCGTCTGTTCTCTGCATCAGCAGATTGAACAAGGCTTTGGACGGACGGGATGAAAAGCTCTTCCAGGCAAGCCGATCAGCCTCGGCAGCAAGCCCGGCACGATCAAACACCGGCAGAGCCGCGGCCACAAAACGATCATCCTGTTCGTCTTCGAACACGAAAAGCGCCTCGCGTATCCAAGCGAGCGCATCCGCATCGCGCCCGCCATCGACAAGCAACTCCACAATCCGCAAATAGTCCTGAGTGTGGCCGAGATTACGCTTCCGGATGGCGATACGGGCATCGAGGTCGCCGCGTCGGGCGGCGCAATCATCGGCGAGATGGGTGAGACTCCAGCGGCCCGACCAATCCGGACCGTCGGAATATCTTGCGCCGCGTTTGAGGGGAGGCAGAAGATCGAGGCCGCTCAGCGCCAGTCGTTCGAGTTCGGCGAGACCTGCTTCGCCGAGGATGTTGCCGTAGACGGATACGATCTCGCTCGCCTCGAAAAGTTCATGCTCCAATACCAACTCCACGAGCCGTACTGCGAATTCCCTCGGGTCGGGTCGAGCCTGGGCTGCGGCAAGGGCATGGATTTCACGGCAGCGATAGATCAACCCGACGATTTCGCCATTGGAATCGTCGATCATGTTGCTGGCAAGGCCAACATCCTCGATCGCCTCTTCGACAAGTGTCATGGCGATGCCGGCTCGCCCCTGGTCGACGAGAAGCTCGATCGCATCCAGCACTTCCTCGACACTGGAGGCCCACTCCGAGGCATCGGCATAGTCGACGAAGTCATCGATATCGATGGCCTCAGCCAGTGCCCCGCGAAACCGGGCGAGAACGGTCTTGTCGTCGGCCATCAGACTGCTGGCGGCGAGGTCGAGGCTCAGCTCGGCTTCCGGAAAGCGGTCGGCGAGATCGAGAATCATCGCGATGAGGCGTTCACGTGGCAGCGACCCGAGGAATTTCGCAATCAGGTCATTCTCGCCGATATCGGCGTTGCCGTCCTGTTTCCTGGGCAACGCGTTGGCGGCGAGCGCGACGGCTACCATGTGCTTGCAAACGGGCATGTCCGCGAAAGCGGGACATGTGCACGATCCGACAAGCCTGTCCCCAACCTTCCTCAGCTTGACGCGGTAGGTCTCGCTTCCCTTGACCGTCGCCCGAATTTCCTGCCCGTTTGGCTGCGAGAATCTGACGCGGCCCTCTCGCCAATAGGCTTTCCCGCGTGAAAAGGTCGCATCGCCGACGGCATCTCGAAGCATGGCTTCGTCAAACATGCGGGTTGGTCCGAGTTGAACGGATAGGAAAGCTGTGTCGGCGAAATTAGCGCGCCAAGCAGTCTTTCGCAAACAAGTCACCCTCGTCGGATGATCCTTACCCCCCGAACTCGGCGCGCGACAGGGCGACGAACTCTGCCTCAGGCACTTCCTCCATGAAAATGGTGAGAGCGTCGACTTTGACGGGCTGGCTAAGGCTTTCGGCGAACATCTCCACGAGATGGTTGCCGACGGCATCGCGCAGATCTTCCGGTACTGGACCGGTCAACGACATGTGGAAGCGGAAACGCTCGAAAACGTAGGGGTAGCCCCACGCCTTGAGGTTTTCGACTTCGACGGCGTCGAGATTGGGACCGTTGCGGCGAGCGAACTCCTCAGGCCCCATAAGCGCCCGGAAGCGATCGAATTCCGACACGACCGCATCGGCGAGCGCCCGTAGGGCCAGAGGCGCTTTCTCGGGAACCAGTGCAAAGAAGCTGCCGATACGCGCCACCTTGAGGTGACCGATGTCAAATGGCTGCTGCTTCCGGCAAAAATCGCTGGCCGCCGTCTGCAGGTCCCAGGAGTGGAATGCCGGCCTGAGGCGCATCGGGGGTTTCAACGTGGCATGAAAGCCGTAGCGGCGCGGATCGGTAACCAGCGGCTCCCAGGCCGGCGGCAGCGTTCGTGCCGACACCCGGCCACCGAAGGCGTCGCGGCCGAGCCACCGCACTGCGGTGCGGGTGATGGGGTGGTCGATCGGTGGGGCGTAGTAGAGCGCGTAACGGGCACGATGCGACATGGCCGTCCCTTCTCAAGCGTGGTGGTCAGCGATCGTCTCGACCAGCTTGGCAAAGCGCCACCCGGCCTCGGAAAGATCACCGCTGTTGTCGACGGTATAAATGGCTAACCCGGCCGGCAATGGTGGCTCTGGCCGATCGAGGCGGGCTCTGATCTCCACCTCGGTCTCGCGACCGCGCGCGGCCAGCCGGGAAAGCAGGCAATCGCGGTCAGCGGTAACAAGGATGACCGCGAGCGTTGGATAGACGGCGGCAAAATTGCCGAGGGCGGCGCGGCTTCCGTTGGCCACGAGACAACGGCCAACTCGTACCATCTCGATGGTCGGCGCCGGAATGCCGTAGCCATGACCATGTGCTCGCCAGAAAACCGCAAAGCCACCAGCCGCCGCCGTTGCCTCGAACTCCTCAAGACTTACCGGCCGGTGCGCCTCGCCGCCGGCATCGCCGGCTCGCGTCACCATTCGCTGTACAAAAACGATATCGGACCGTCCGGCAAGGTGACGAGCCGCTAGAGCCATCAAACTGTCCTTGCCGGCGCCAGATGGACCGACGACAACGATCATGCAACCGCGCGGCGACGTCCCGAGACCGTTCATCACGCCACCCGCCGCCCCTCGCGCCAGACGGCCCTTACCACCGGCACGCCTTCCTGACGATGAACATGGACCAAGTCGGCGCGGAGGCCGGCGGCGATCCGGCCACGGTCGGCAAGGCCGACGCTCCGGGCCGGCGTGGCGGTCACCATGGCGATGGCCCGCGACAGGTCGATCCCATTGTCGGCGAGGACGAAGGGCGCGTGGATCAGGCTGATCGGCACGTAATCGGACGACAGCACGTCGAGCACGCCGGCCTCGGCAAGATCGCCGGCGGCGATATTGCCCGAATGGGATTTGCCGCGCACGATGTTGGGCGCGCCCATCAGCACGGAGATACCGGCGGCATGCGAGGCGCGAGCGGCTTCCATGGTGGTCGGAAACTCGGCGATGCGGATCCCATGGCCGGCCGATTCAGCAACGTGGTCGATGGTCGCGTCGTCGTGGCTGGCCAGCGCGATACCACGCGCCCGGCAATCGGCGGCCACAGTCTCACGATTGGGACCGGAATGGCGAGCGGAGGCTTCCTGTCGTTTGGCGACGAAGGCGGCGAAGGCCTCATCGGAGAGGCCGCGTTTTTTCTGGTAGTAGAGCGTGTACTGATCGAGGTTTTGGAACTGACGCTGGCCGGGTGAATGATCCATCACCGAGGCGAGATGGACCAGCGGGTCGTCGTGAAAGGCTTCGTAGTCGGCGAGCATATCCGGTGCCGACACTTCGCAGCGCAAGTGGATGAGATGGTCGGCACGGAAGCGCCCCTGGTCGCGCCCCTCGTGGAGCGCATCGGCGAGTAAGCGCATCTCACCCGGCGCAAAGCCACCGTCCTCATCGGAGCCCATGCGCAGGCAATCGAACACCGTGGTTATGCCGGCCGTCGCCACTTGGCCATCGTGCGCCTGGATGGCGGCAAGGGTGTCCCAGCGCACACCGGGGCGCGGCGCATAATGCACCTCCAGATGATCGGTGTGCAGCTCGACAAGGCCGGGAATGAGATAGTCGCCATCGAGATCGATGCCGTACCGCGCCGGCCCTTCCGTCACCTCGACAATTCGACCATCGCGGACGATAACGCCGCCGGTGACGACGCGATCTTCAAGCACGAGGCTGGCGTTGCAAATTTCGAAATCGCAAGCATCGGTCATATCAGGTCTTCTTCTCGTCAGGGCTGCACACGGCCGGTCAGCCGGCTGCGCAGCGCGTTGGAAATGGTGTCGAAGATGAACACGGTGCCGATGATCAGGATCACCATGTAGAAAATGTTCGGCCAATTTGTGTGGGTACGCATCGACTCCCACAGCTTGAGACCGATACCACCGGCCCCCATGGCGCCGATGATGGTGGCCGAACGGGTATTGGATTCCCAGAAATACAGCGTCTGACTGACGAAGACGGGCAGCACCTGTGGCAGCACGCCGAAGCGCTGCACGGCGATCGGCGGGGCACCCACGGAAGTCAGTCCGTCGCGCGGCTTACCGTCGATGTTCTCCAGCGCCTCCGAGAACAGCTTGCCGAGCGAGCCGGTGTCGGTGAAGAAGATGGCCGCCATGCCGGAGATCGGGCCGGGGCCAAAGGCGCGGGTGAAGAACAGCGCCCAGATCAGCATGTCGACCGAACGTTGGAAGTCGAAGAAGCGCTTGGCCGTCTGGTTGGCCAACCAGTTGGGCGTGATGTTGCGGGCAGCGACGAAACTGAGCGGGAACGCGACGATCGCCGCGAACAGCGTGCCGATGAACGCCATGACGATGGTTTCGAGCAGCTTGGTCCAGACATCGAGATGCTGCCAGGACGGATTGTAGAGGACATCGTTGACCGCGAGAGCGAGGTTACTGCGGGTGGGGTCGAGGCGCGGCCCGGCGGTGATCAGGTGCATCACTTCCCGGGCCGATTTGCCGAAGAATGCCGAGTTGGTGTCGAAGACGAAGTTGACCCAGCCGGGGAAGCGCCGGTGTATCACCACCGAACCACCGTCGATCTGCGCCCAGCCGGACAAGCCGAAGGCAACGATGATGCGATCCCTTGCCCGCTTCTGCTCCGCCCAGGCCGGCAGCGGCCCAGTCGCCTGCACATCGTCACCGGTGCCGAGCGGCACCATCAGCGTCTCGCCATTCCTCTCGACCACGACGTGGTTCGGGGTGACAACGAGGCGGGCGTCGGCCGAGAAGCGCACTTCGGCGCGCTTGACCACCTCTTCGACGCGGGCAGTCGGTTCCGTGGTGGGAGCTGCGGGCGCGGTTCCTGGCGCCATGAAACTGCTGCCTGCCATGAAGCCGCCTGTCGTTGCGCCGGCCGGAGCTGGCGCAGCGATATGGCGCTCCATCAGGGTGCGATCGACGGTCATCCAATCCGGTTTCGGATTGGGGCCAATCGGATCGAAGCGCGGAAAGGTCACAGCCATGGCGCCATCGCGATCGATCGAGATGGTGGGGCGATATTCGTAAGTCACCCATTGCACGAGATAGGAACCGGCAATCTGCCAGTTGGTATTGGCGAGCACTTGGCCGATGCCGAACACCCACCAGCAGAACATGAGATAAACAACCGTAGCGGCGGCGAGTGCCGGCACCCGCCATACCGCCCAGAAGCGCGGCCGTACGGCTTGAGGATAGCGGGAGGCGATGGCCGCATATTGATCGGCGGTGAGGGCAAGCATCGAGGGCCTCCTCAGGTAGTAGCCAGGAAGGCATCGCTGCCGACCAGGCTTCGACGCAGCCATGCGGAAAACTGGTCGACGGTAACGATGGTGCCAAACAGCAGGATGACGATGGCGATGGTCTTGGCGCCATGGTTCTGGCTGATCGAAAGGCGCAGAAGCTCACCGATGCCACCGCCGCCGACGGCGCCGATGATGGTGGAGGCGCGCACGTTGATCTCAAGGCGGAGGAGGAAGTAACTGGCGAAGTTGGGAAGCACTTGTGGCAGCATGGCGAAGCGAACACGCTCGATCCAATTGCCTCCGACGGCTTTCAGGCCCTCGTCGGGCTTCATATCGGCGTTTTCCACCACCTCGAAGAACAGCTTGCCGAGCGCGCCGATGCTGTGGATCGATACCGCCGCGATAGCCGGTATCGGCCCGACGGTGAGGAAGGACAGGAAGAAGCCGGCCACCACGACATCGGGAAAAGCGCGCAGGATCTCCATGAATCGGCGGGCCGGCCAGCGTACCAGCCGGTTCGGCATCATGTTGCGGGCCGCGAAAAATGACAGTACGCTGCCGACGAGCGTGCCGAGCACCGTGGAGAGCAGCGCGATGTTGAGCGTGATCGCCATCTGGTCGATGTATTCGGGAATGTAGAGGACCGGCGTGAGGTAGGTGCGGCCTTCCGGATAGTTGTACTTGAGGCTGCCATCGTCATAGGGCGATGGCAGATCGAACATGGCGCGCCCGACTTCAAGCCAGTCGCGCGGCACCAAGTCGCCGGTAAAATCCAGAAAATGCGGCAACCGGTCGAAAAACTTGCCGGCGTTGGCCTCGTTGGCGAAACACAGCGACAGCGCGACCGTGACAATCAGGCCGCCAATGCCGAGGATGGTGTAAAGGCGACGCACACGCGCCTGGGCCTGCCAGTGGCGTTCGATGAGTGCGGCGCGGTCGGAAAGTCTCGTCGGCATGGCTGATCCGGTTTGGGATAGGACCGGCCGGAGGATTCCGGCCGGTCCGGAGCGAACGAACAGCGATCAGCCGCCGATGGCCGCCTTGCGGTCCTTCATGAACGTCACGAACTTGGTCTTGATGTCGTCCGGCAGCGCGTTGCGAACGACGATCGGGCCGTTCGGGATGAGCGGCGACTTCCACAGCTCGACAATGTCATCCATGTTGAGCATGCCCTTCTCGACCATCTTCCTGAGATTGCCGGAGGTGTAGCCGTCCTTGAAGGCGCCGACGCCCGAACCGAAGGTGGTGCCGGCATCGAAGGTACCCTTCAGCACTTCGAGCACGAGATTCTCGTGGCCACCGCCAAAGCCGGTCGAGGCGAAGTAGTCCTTGATGGGGGCGCCGATGGCGTCGGGCAAGGTGACCGTCGGCACCAGGTAACCCGAAGTGGAATCCGGATCGGCAAAGCCGAGCTTCTTGCCCTTGAGGTCCTTGAGCGTCTTGATGCCGCTGTCCTTGCGGGCGACCATGATCGAGTAGTAGCCGGTCGAGCCGTCGGTCTGGACCGTGGTCAGCACCGGCGTGACGACATCCGGGGTGGCCAGAGCGATCTTGGCATAGCCGGAGGCACCAAGTTCGGCCTCGTCGAGCGTGCCGCCGAGCAGGCCCTGGATAACGCCGTCATAGTCGGCAGCCGGGAACAGCGACACCTTCTCGACACCGAGGACGGCCGGCAGCTTGTCCTGCAGACATTTGAAATTGCGCAGGCGATCCGCTTCGTTTTCACCGCCCAGAATGCCGATGCGGAAATCCTTGATTTCCTCGGCAGCGGCGGCGCCGGCGAGCGCGACGAGGGCAGTTGCGGCAAACAGAATCTTCTTCAACATCCGTCTCACTCCTGGTTCCGCCGGCCCCCGCCGGTCGGATGGTCATGCTGCGCCAATGGCGCGGGCAGACGAGCGCGCGGGATCGTTCCGTGAAACCGGCAAGTCGGTCTCGCGCGCTCGAAACTTTGTTCTTTTGAGGTGGGCTGGCCTTACATGGCGGCCGCAGCCTGCATGGTGAGCCCCGCAATCGCCTCCGGCGTCGGCATCCACTGGGGAATGAGCGAGGTCGAGGTCATGCGCTCGTCGAAGTCGTCTTCGGCGCCGTAGATGCGGCGGACAGCCTCGGCCGTCAGTTCAGCCGGCGGGCCGTCGAATACTACCCTCCCCTCGGCCATGCCGACGATGCGCTGGCAATAGGCCCGTGCCGTATCGAGGGTGTGAAGATTGGTGATGACCGTGATGCCGTCGCGGCGGTTGATGTCGGCCAGGGCGTCCATCACCACCTTGGCATTCATCGGGTCCAGCGAAGCAATCGGCTCGTCGGCGAGGATGACGCGCGGTTCCTGCATTAGGGCGCGGGCGATGGCAACACGCTGCTGCTGGCCACCACTGAGTGTACCGGCGGGTTGCAGCACCGTCTGCTCGATACCGAGCCTCTCCAGCGCCGCAATAGCCATGATGCGCTCGTCACGGCTGAAGAGATTCATGACCGAGAGGGCCGTTGAACGATGATTGAGACGGCCAAGCAGCACGTTGGTCAGCACGTCAAGGCGCGGCACCAGATTGAACTGCTGGAAGATCATGGCGCAGTCGCGCCGCCAGCGTCGCAACGCCTCGCCCTTCAGAGATGCAATCTCGATATCACCATAGCGGATCGAACCGGAGGTCGGGTCGGCGAGCCGATTGATCATCCGCAGCAGCGTCGACTTGCCGGCGCCGGAACGGCCAATGACACCGACCATCTGTCCCTCAGGGATCGAGAAGCTGACGTCATCGACGGCGACCTTGGTACCGAAGTGACGCGACAAGTTGCGAATTTCGAACATTGTTCCAGACGCCCTGCCAGATTATATTTTGTATGAACTTGAGTTTACGCCGGCCGGATGTCACTTTCGTGTACAACCAACAAGTAAACCGGCTAATGACCGTACTTATTCAAAAAAGACTCAACGTCGAGTTCGCGAAAGTCTTCGAGTGCGGCTCGAAGTTGCCCATGCCCCCAATCCCACCAGGCGAGCGCCTCTAGACGATTGGCAATGTCTTCAGGAAAGCGTCGCTTGAGGGGCCGCGCGGGCACACCCGCCACGATGGTGTAGGCAGGTACGCTTCGGCTCACCACAGCGCCTGCGCCGATAACGGCGCCGTTGCCAACGGAGACGCCCGGCAAGAGCGTAGCGCCGTGACCGATCCATACGTCGTGGCCGATGCGAACGCGATTGTCGCGCCGCTGAGAGAAGAAGTCCTGCTCATGCTTGGCGTCGTCCCAGTAATCGCCGGCCCGGTAGGTGAAGTGATGAAGGCTCGCCCGATCCATCGGGTGGCGCGTGGCGTTGATGCGGACCGCAGCCGCGATATTGGCGAATTTGCCGATTGTGGCGCACCAGACCATGCCGTCGCGCTCGATGTAGGAATAGTCGCCAAGCTCAAGTTCGCTGATGCGGCAGCCCTCGGCGATCTCGGTATAGCGGCCGAGTTGGCTCGCTTCGACGCTGGCGGTTGGATGGATCAAGGGTGTTTCCGAGAGGCGGGTCATTGGCGAGCCTTTCGTTCCGAATATTGGGACACGTCGATGACGCGACTTGCAACGCGATCGCGCACGTCCTCGTCGTGAAAGATACCAACCAGCGCCGCGCCGGCCGCCTTTTTCTCCTCGATCATGTCGACGACGACGGCACGGTTGGCCGCGTCCAACGAGGCGGTGGGCTCGTCGAGCAACAGAATAGGATGGTCGGAGATAAAGCCCCGGGCAATATTGACGCGTTGTTGTTCGCCGCCCGAGAAGGTGGCCGGCGGCAGGCTCCAGAGTTCGCGCGGCAGGTTCAGGCGGGCGAGTGCCGCTTCCGCACGCTCCAGCGCTTCAATGCGGTCGGTGCCACGGGCAATCAACGGATCGGCGACAACTTCAAGTACCGGCACGCGTGGGATGGCCCGCAGAAACTGGCTGACGTAGCCGAGGGTGATACGGCGGACATCAAGAACCTCGCGCGGCAGAGCTTTGGCAAGATCTACCGGCTGGCCGGCGTGGGCGACCAGGATCTCGCCGGCGTCGACGCCGTAATTGCCATAAAGCATCTTGAGAATGGAGCTCTTGCCGACGCCCGAAGGGCCGCCGAGCACCAGGCACTCGCCGGCTGCGACCTCGAACGAGACGTTGGAGAACACCGGCAGGCGCAGGCTGCCACGCAGATGCATGACGAATGTTTTGGCGATGTCGCGCACGCGGAGCGGCAGCATGGCGTTCTCCGATCAGGCTTGCGGGATGGAGGAGACGAGGAGTTGCGTGTAAGGCTCGCGCGGATCGTCGAGCACACGATCGGTCAACCCCTCCTCGATGACGCGGCCATCCTTCATCACCATGATGCGGTGGCTGAGCAGGCGAGCGACTGCGAGATCGTGCGTCACGATGATCACGGACAGGCCGAGATCGCGAACGAGGCCGCGCATCAGGTCGAGAAGGCGTGCCTGCACCGAAACGTCGAGTCCGCCGGTCGGTTCGTCCATGAAGACGAGGCGCGGAGCGGTGACAAGATTACGAGCGATTTGCAGGCGCTGGCGCATGCCACCCGAAAAAGCCCGAGGGCCGTCATCGATACGGTCGGCGGCAATCTCGACGCGGGAAAGCCAGTCGAGCGCCGTGTCCCGGATGCGGCCGTAGTGCCGATCCCCGATAGCCATCAGCCGCTCGCCGACGTTGGCACCGGCCGAGACGCCCATCCTGAGACCATCGGCCGGATTTTGGTGCACGAAGCCCCAGTCGGTGCGCATCAGGAAGCGACGCTCAGCTTCCATCATGGTCACCAGGTCGCGCCGGCTGCCGTCGCGCATGGCATAGACGAGCGAACCGCTGTCGGCGGCAAGCCGCGTCGACAGACAATTGAGCAGCGTCGTCTTGCCTGAGCCGCTTTCGCCGACAACCGCCAACACCTCCCCCGGCCAGAGGTCGAACGAGATATCTACGCAGCCAAGGCGGGCACCGTAATGTTTGGCGAGATTGCGTACCTCAAGGATCGGGGCTTCCATCACGATTGCACTCCCGTCTCGGCGCGGCGGCTCTCGCAATTGTCGGTGTCCGAGCAGACGAACATGCGGCCGCCGCGATCGTCGAGCACCACCTCGTCGAGATAGACGTTGCGGGCACCACAGAGAGCACAAGGCTCGGTGAAGGTTTGTACTTCGAAGGGATGATCCTCGAAGTCGAGGCTCTTCACTTCGGTATGAGGCGGCACGGCGTAGATGCGCTTCTCGCGACCGGCGCCGAACAGCTGCAACGCCGGGCTCATCGTCATCTTCGGATTATCGAACTTCGGGATGGGCGACGGGTCCATCACATAGCGGCCGGCAATTTTCACCGGATAGGCATAGGCCGTGGCGATCCGTCCGTGATGGGCGATGTCCTCGTAGAGTTTGACGTGCATGAGACCGTAATCCTCAAGGCCATGCATCACCCGCGTCTCGGTTTCGCGCGGCTCGAGGAAACGCAGCGGCTCGGGGATCGGCACCTGATAGACCAGGATTTGACCTTCCTTGAGTGGATGCTCGGGGATGCGGTGACGCGTCTGGATAACCGTTGCTTCGGCAGTGTGTGTCGTGGTGGCGACACCGGCGACCTTGCGGAAGAAGGCACGGATCGAAACCGCGTTGGTGGTGTCGTCGGCGCCCTGGTCGATCACTTTCAGCACGTCACGAGGTCCGATGACGGCGGCGGTGACCTGCACGCCCCCCGTACCCCAGCCATAAGGCATAGGCATTTCGCGAGCGGCGAACGGCACCTGATAGCCGGGAATGGCGATCGCCTTCAGGATGGCACGGCGGATCATCCGCTTGGTCTGCTCGTCGAGATAGGCGAAGTTGTAGGTGACGGCATTCATGATTTATTGCCACTTCTGATCATAGAGTGACGCCCATGCAACTTATCAAAAACATTCTGCCGACTGTTGCTGTGATCATCGGCGGTATTGTTGTCATTCGATGGCTTGCCAACGGTGGTGATCGCTCGGGTTGGCGGCTCATTGGGCGGCCTCCCCGATCGGTTCGTCACCCTCCTCGCCTCCAGCCACATCGCCGCGTTCCTGCCAGGCGGTGCGCAACCGGCGGACAAGGCCGAGCTCAGCCTGGAAATCGACGTAGTGCGGCAGCTTCAGGTGCTCGACGAAACCGGTTGCTTCGACGTTGTCGCAATGGGATATGACGAATTCTTCATCCTGGGCCGGAGCGGTTATTTCCTCCCCGTACTCGGCAGCCCTGAGCGCCCGGTCGCATAGCGACATGGCCATCGCCTTGCGCTCGCTCTGGCCAAACACCAGCCCGTAGCCGCGTGTGAACTGCGGCGGCCGTGCGGCCGATCCCTTGAACTGATTGACCATCTGGCATTCGGTGACACGCACCTCGCCGATCGCCACAGCAAACCCCAGTTCGGGAATATCGATCTCCACCGTCGCGATGCCGATGCGGATCTCACCAACGAAGGGATGGCTACGGCCGTAGCCGCGCTGGGTGGAATAGGCGAGTGCCAACAGGAACCCTTCGTCACCGCGAGCAAGCGACTGCAACCTTTCGGCGCGCGACAAGGGAAACTCCTGCGGCGTGCGCGTGATATCGCCAGGCTCGGCGTCGTCGTCGACCTCCGTCTCGATCAGGCTCTCGCCATCAAGAATGTCGGAGACGCGCGCCAGATCTCCGACGCCACCATCGCGACAACTTGGTTCAGGCACTTCCGGATCGCCGGACAGCGTTGGATCGAGCAGGCGGTGGGTATAGTCGAAGGTGGGGCCGAGAAGCTGGCCGCCCGGCAGATCCTTATAGGTGGCGGAAATGCGCCGTTCGATGCGCATCGTGCGGCTATCGAGCGGCAAGCCCACCCCGAAGCGCGGCAGCGTTGTCCGATAGGCGCGCAGAATGAAGATCGCCTCGATCATGTCGCCGCGCGCCTGCCGGATGGCCAGTGCTGCGAGACTAGGATCGTAGAGCGAGGCTTCGGCCATCACTCGGTCGACGGCCAGTGACAACTGTTCGGTGATCTGCGCCTCGGTGATAGCCGGCAGGCTCCGGTCACCGCGACGGCGGTCGGCGAGGAGGTGGTGGGCATTGTCGATGGCAGCCTCGCCACCTTTGACGGCGACATACATGGCTCAGCCTTCCGAAGGGATGAAGTGGGTAGAGCGCGGCAGGGCAACGAGATCGCGGCCTGCCGTCAGCACCACGTCGAGGCCACGTGGAAAGAGCGCGCGGTTGGCGGCACGAAAGGCGGCAAAGCCTTCGGGCAATCCATCGATGACAATATCGCAATGGTTGTCGACACCGGGTCCTCTGAGGCGGAAGCGCTCGCCCTCGTCGAGGCTTCGCACCTCGATGACGAGTGTCGCCGAGCGGTCAGGGTAATCCGGACTACCGAGCGGCAAGTCCTCCGGCGCAACGCCATCAGACCCAACGAAGGCGAACGCTGCCTGGTCGGGATCTGTCGTCAGAGAGGCTCCAGTATGAAAGGCGAACCAAGCGCCGAGCATTGGCGATGCATCGCTGCACCAGACCGGCGTATCGGCGTCGCAAAGCGTGAGCGCCAGCGCTGCCTGGGCTGGACCGGCGAGGCCTGGAGCCGTGACGTCAGCCTCGATGCGACGGCGGCTGCCCGGCCGGGCCATGGCGTCCATCACGAGGCGAAAGGTCGCCTGCGCTTCGAACACCGGTTGACCGAACCCACCGTCCAGAGAGGATTCGAGTGAAGGAATGTCGTGGAGCATCAGTCCTCTCCCCGCACAAGCGTGAAGAAATCG
Organism: Pseudomonadota bacterium; assembly: GCA_018262505.1. Lineage (GTDB taxonomy): Bacteria > Pseudomonadota > Alphaproteobacteria > Rhizobiales > Pleomorphomonadaceae > Pleomorphomonas. Next base: position 18,499 of record JAGSYV010000063.1, on the reverse strand, counting down.
ACGCGCGTTGACGCCGTTTCGGCTTCCTGTCGCTCATGCTCATCGGCGAGACGCGTTTCAACGGCGGCGCAAAGTCGGTCCACCACCAAACGCCCCTTCTCCGTGCCGGCAAGGGCGTCGAAGACGGCAGCGCGGCGGGCGCGAGTCCGATCGCTGCCGAGCAACTGGCCAAAACCCACGTGACCAGATGCCAGCCGTACCGTGGACCGGCTCACCGTCGCCTCGCCAAGGTTGAAGCGGGCGCCATCGCCACCGATACGACCGGTCAACATGACGAGCCCGGTCTCCGGACCGCGCAGATCGGTCACTTCTGGTGGAACGCCGAGCATCGTCCAGGCAGCATCAAGTTCGGCGGCGCTGGCACGGGCCAGAAGCCCCATGCGCCGCCGGCGGCGTTTCATCTCAGGGTCATCAACAGCGGCATCCATCGGCTCGCTCCGGTAACACCCACAGACCGCGTTGGCGGGGGCAGGCTTGCGTCTTGCGTATTTGTCTATTAATCTAGACAACTACACAATAACGAGAGTCTTAACGGAACTCCGTGACAGCGAGGTGACATGGCCCAGCAAAAGCCTGTCGAGCGACATTCGGGCGTCTCCCTCTGGCGGCAGATTGCCGATCGCATCCGCGTATCCATTGCCGACGGTGAATTCCGGGAAACTGGCCGATTGCCGCCAGCTTTCGATCTCGCCGAGCGCTTCGGGGTCAACCGGCACACCGTACGGGCCGCCCTCGCCTTCTTGGCGGAAGAAGGACTCGTCGAAAGCATCCAGGGCCACGGCACCATCATCAAAGGTGGTCGCCAGTTGACCTTGCCGATCTCGAAACGAACCCGTTTTTCAGCCGGTGTCGGCGATCAGGCATCTTCGGTGACGACCCGCCTGCTGCGCTCAGGCGAGCTTCAGGCTTCGGCCGAGGTGGCCGCTCAATTACAGATCGCCCCGGAGCAACTGGTCATCGAAGTGGAGGAATCCGGCTACGTCGATGGCCGACCTGTCTCCTGTTCGCAGCACTTCTTTCCGGCCGATCGTTTTCCCGACATCGCTCGCCACATCGCCGCCACCGGGTCAATTACGCGCGCCTTCGCCGCGTGCGACCTGCCTGACTACCTCCGGCAGAGCACCGAAGTGTCGGCCCGTCACGCCGATGCCCGCGAGCGCGAACTGATGCACTTATCGCCCGGCGCCATTGTGCTGGAGACGCGCGCCATCAACACCGACCTGGAAGGCCGGCCGGTGCAATGCTCGCGGACACGCTTTTCCGCTGATCGTATCAGCCTCAGGGTGACCGCCTGATTGCAGCCCCGCCGATCAGATTTGAACGGCAGCTGTTCGAGGCGAAGTCGGAGAAGATTGCCACGGTCGCCCCGACCCAAGGTGTCCTTGATCTCGGCGACCTCTGCGATGTTCCGCAGCGCTTTCGGTTGTCTTCGAGGAGGGACAAGGACATCTATTCGATGTCGAAAGCGGCCGACGGCTCAACTCGGATGCGAACGAGCGGCAGGGTACGGCCTAGCTCCGCCGTGTCGCAGCCGGCCCAGAAACGTTTGAGCGCCGGGAATGAGGTTCCCAGCGCTCAAAAGCTGTAGCTTCAGCTCCGCGCCGAAGCCCATTCCTCAGTGTAGTTCACCGATCACCGCTTCCGCATTCGGGGCCATGATGGATGTATCGAGGCCAGCTTTTTCCATCTCGTCGATCACCGCCGCGAGCGCAAGGTCGAGGCAATAGGAGGTGAATTCGGCATTCAACGTCTTGGATGTCTGGCGAGCATAAATGATCAATCGCGCGAGGGCGGCGAACTCTTCCGAATCGGCCACAATAGCCTTGTCGACAGTTCTGTCCAGCATCTCAATCCCCTTCCTAGCCTACGAAGTACAAGTAACGCAGGGACCTAATCAACTCAGCCGTGACAGAGCCGTTACAGACCAGATACACGGAGGATACCGCTAGGTAGCAAGCCCTCGGAAGTAGGACGTAGGCGAGAACTCCCAGGCACGGGGTTCCTTCGAACGAACGCCCGCTTCCAGCTCCACCGACCTCACGAGCGCCACGGCATCGATCCTTTTCTGATCGACGCGAAACATCCGCACCAATTCACTGATATGCGTGCGTTCGTCCGGCGATAGCGCCGCGGCGGCAAGGATCGTCTTCCAGGTCCTCTCCTTGTAGAAGACCGACGCCGCTGTCTCGATCAGGGTGCGGAACTGGTGTTCGGCAATGAGATCGGCTTTCAGCAGATGCTTGAGCGTGGCCCTTACGTTGACCAGAGGTTCTGATAGCGGAGCGTAACCGAGTTCGCGCGGCGCATGCAGGAGCGCCACTTCGGAGTCGTCCTCCAAGTGGCCGCTCGCATAAGCTTCGTAGATCGCACCAACGCCGGTCATGCCGAAGGCGGCGCATTCGGCGGCCCGCAGCGCACCGATGCTCGCCGCGCCAAACACGCGCACGCCGGCTGACAAGGCATGGAGGACCTCCTTGTGCCAGACCGCGGCCGTCGCTTCGAAATAGCCGTCGATGAGACCGATGACATCGGCGCCCTCTTCCACAGCCCTGAATACGTCCCCCTTCGCCGCGGGCGGCCGCAGCTCTATGCCGGAGGGAACATGCACCTCCGCTCCATGAAGCGAGGGACCGACGAATATCAGCTTCATCGAAACACCAGAAGACGGGAGAGAGCCCTTGCGCCAAACCGGCGCTGCCGACGGCCTTGGGGATGCTCAAGACCTGGTACGAGCACCTTCATCACGGAAAAGCGGTGCTCACCGGGATTCATGCGGACCGCGATGACACGTCCAACCGCGTGCTCTCGCAGTCTCTCCAGAACACGCGCCAGCATCGCCTCAACGCCTTCTCCCGCTACCCCCAAATTGACGGGAATAGTGCGGCCTTGAGGGCGCAGGCCCAGTTTGCGCAGGAGAAATTCGGACGTCTGGCTCGTATAGACGTCGTCCTCGACGTCATCGCGTGTGCCGGTGATCAGCGTCAGCCGCGACTGCACGGCTTCGGTGATGGCCCGAAGCGCCGCGCGGTAAGCGACAGGATGAGTCCCGCTGCCCATTGTCACGTCGATATATCGGAGGGATCGACGCGATAAGGCATCCGCCGGAGAGAGCAGAGCCGAAAAGGTTGGCACGCCGAGATCGCTGGTCATATCGAAAAGCTGCAGCGTGAACCCAGATCGCTCGATCCGATCGACCAGCGTGGTCACCATGGGGTCGCCGAGGTCATCGTATGAAACGCATGTCGCCGCCTGGCGCTCAAAACGCTCCAATGACCAAAGGGTATCGGCATCGCGCTCGATGCGTTCGAGCAGACCGTGGAAGATCGCCTCCCGGTCGGTGTTTCCGGAAGCCAGCCCGTCGGACGACTGCCAGAAAGGCGATGGACGGGTAAAGTCGAGAAGAACCGCCTCGAACGGAACCCAGATGGATTGACCGCTCATCAAATCGCCCCCCTCGACCCAGGCCAATTGACGGGCATGATCTATGGGGTGGTGACCAGCAGCGATAAGGTCATCGAGAGCATCGCAAAGTTTGCCCTCTCCCATCAGTTGTTCAGCCGAGGCCGTACGGACGGGAAGGCTTGGCCGCTCGGCGCACGCCCGCTCAAGTGCCTCCATGACGGCCGACGCCTTGGCGTCGATATCCGAAATGCCCTTGCCTTGGTGAACCGACAGCGCCCGGGCATTGGGGCGCATGGCATTCCACACCGGAACGCCGATGCAATCGAGGCCAGTCACCTTTGCAAGCCGCGTGACCCCGTGCTCGGCGAGCGCCGGCGCCACGCGTGCCAAAGTATCCTCCGGACGGCACATGCGGTCCGAATAGGTGTGTGCGATTGATGCCACTTGTGTCGGACCGAACCCATCCCTACCCGTTGAGGCGGCCCGAATAGGCGCTGAGGCGACCGGAGAAAGCCTCTCCCTTGCCGGTAAAGGCCTCATCGCCGCTGTCGAGCGCCACGGCGAGATCGACGCCGGCAACCAGCTTCGCGCCCTTGTCCCGGGCGGTCTTGGAAAAGTCGAACGGCTCCTTTGCCGACTCCGGCAGGGCCGACACCGTGCCGTTTTCGAAATCGACCAACCAATATCCGGTCTCACCGGAGATACCGAGAATTGCCAACTTAGCCATGTTCTTCTCTCCTCAAACACGGGCCGGTTACTTGAAGCCCGCTTTCCGCATGCCGTCTCGAAACATGTCCGTCTTCCACTTCTCGCGGATCGGCACCTTCATCAGCCAATCGTCGATGGTGAAGTCGGGATAGATTGCGAGTGTTCGGCGCATCTCCCGCTTGGCGTTCCGTTGGTCGCCCAGCATGGCGTAGGCCGCCGCCGCCAGCCTTCCGGCATTGGCTTGGTCGGCCATGCGACCGATGCAGGCAATCGCTTCGCCATATTCTTCCAGAAAGTAATTCGCCCCTGCCGCTGTCCACCAATAGAGATCGGGGCACAGGGGGTTCAGTTCGATCGCCCGCTTGATCTTGTCGAGAGCAAGGATCGGATCGGCCGCGTGTACCAGCGTATCCGCGTGGTCGGCGATCAGGTCGGCATGCGACGGAGCCCGGCTTTCTGCTTCGAGAAAGACCTCCATGCTCTCGAAAAACTGCCCCTGATAGAGCTTGGCGACGCCCAGTTGATGATAGCCGCCGGAATCATCGGCGCCGATGCGGATCGCATCGCGGGCATGGGCCTCTGCTGAGCGAAGTAACTCCTCGTCGCCGCGCGCCGTCAGGAGCCATTCAAGATGTTCGGTCCGCGCCAGACCGGCAATCGCCGAGGCATATTGTGATGCGTCGTGAAGAGCGGCACGGAAGAATTTTCGGGCTCGGCGGATGCCCGGCAAATCCGCAACGGAGAGGCTATGCTGACCGAGCAGAAAGTTCTGATAGGCGGTTGGCTTCGAGACGGTGTGGATCTTCGCCAGTTCCTTCCGCTCGATCGAACCGGCCGTTTCCAACACGATCCGGGCAACCAGTTGGCTATAGGTGTTGGGGAAGTCGTCAAGGTGAGCGCTAAATTTCTCGGACCACAGGACTTCGTCGCTGGCGATATGGACAAGCGTGGCATAGAGCGCCATCTCGCCGCTTCGCTCCTGCAGTTGCGTTTCCAGGAGATAGGAAACATCGAACTGCTTCAAGACGTCGATCTCATCGCCCGCCATCCCAGAAATGCGCCTGGCAGTATGGGGCGCCACGATGGCCATTGTTCGAACGCGGCAGAGACCGATTGTCACGTCTTCGATCAAGCCGGAAACGGGCGTCCAGCCGTGCTGTTCCTCTGAGCGTTTTGGCGGCAGCAGCAGCAGACGCGGCAATTGGGGGCGAGAGGTTGAAACGGGCTCCGGATCGCGTGCTTCGGTCCCCTCGGGTGTCGGTTCCAAGCCGACCGCCGTTGCCCTCTCTGCGTCGTTGAAAAGCAGGCGGGCGAAACCCAGCATATCTTCCGACGGCCGGGTGCTGAGTTCAGACCATAGCTGCTGTTTGTAACGGTCATAGATGAGACGGGCCTGTGACAGCCTTCGATCCTTGGCGTAGACCCGCATCAGAACCTGGTGGGCGATATCGCTGTAGGGATCCAGCTCGATGAGCCGCGCGGCGGCCGCCTTGACCGACGCGCTGTTCTGGCGCGAGAGAACAGCCGCCGCCTCTTCCAACGCGGATGCAAATTCGGCCAGCCAGAAATCGCGCCTTTCGAGAAGCCAGAGCTGCCCTATCTCGGAAGAGGTATCGACATCGGCAAGAAATTGACCAGAGACGGTCCTCACGAATTTATCAAGACGCGCGATGGCGCCCTGGGGAATCCCTGGCAGCATGTCCCCGAAGTCGAACCTGACGGCATCTCGACACAAGGCGATGTCGGAGGCTCCGATATCGAGAAAGCTCGCTTCAAGCTCGCGTTGGCGTATCCTGATCCGCGACAGGAGCTGGCGGAGGTTGCCGAGCGCCTTGGTGCTATCGTCGTTGTCGTCTCCCCAGAGGAAAGATGCCAGCTCGGTTCGGGAAATGCGCCCAGTCGGACGAAAACCCAGAAAGACGATTGCAAGAAGCCCCTTGTCCGGAAACGCGACAAGTTGACCGGTTCGGCTGGTCAACCGCGTTTCTCCAAAGGTCTTCAGTGCGAAGGGCACGCCATTCCCCTTTTATGTGAAGGCCTTTAAAGTTCAGTTGGAACGAAGGCCGCGAATATCCAGCTCGGCCGGAAGGTCAGCCAGAGATGTAGGGCGATCATCAGCAAGCGCCTTCACCAAATCGATGATCGATTTTCTGACGCCGGAATTCTTGATGCTGACAAACGCCCTATTGAGGGCCACGCCATCCCGCGTCAGCAAAGTGGCGCCGGCAGCGTCCAGCAGAACATCCTCTTCGAGAGGGGAATGACCGGTCATATTCTCGAAAAAGAAGCCTACCGGCACCTCGAAGACCCGGGCGATCGTCTGGAGACGGGACGCACTGATGCGGCTCGTTCCCTTTTCGTATTTCTGGACCTGCTGAAAAGTGACGCCGAGTTGCTCCGCCAGCTTCCCCTGACTCATTCCGACGAGAAACCGGCGCATTCGCACCCGTGAACCAACATGAACATCTATCGGATTAGGCGACTTGACGGTCATTGGAGTCTCCAGCTTGGCGATGGTCGACGCGCATCGTAACGATCAAGGTAGCTTAGGAAGCTGGCCGAAAGAGCCACACCATGAATTAGTGTATTTCATGAAGCCCACAAAATAAAGTAGTGAGATTGTATCGGTACTCAATGTCGACGCTGGCGTGCATTGTATTGGCTTTGCTAGCGAAAACAGCCTCCCACAGGTAAATCCCTCCCCATCCGCTGCCCAAACGGTTGAATCCGTCAATTGCTCCCTCCCACGGGAATGGACTACTATCTCTGGTCTGGAACAGGTGGGCGATAGAATCCTGCCGCCAAAGGGATGAGACGGAAGAGGAGGCCTGGTGGCAATGACCGGGGCCGATTGTGTATTGGGCGTGGACCTGGGCACCTCGTCGGTGAAAGCCGTATTGGTGGATAGGGACGGCCATATTCTCGGGCAGGGACGAGCAGAATATGGCTTTGTCAGTCTGCATAGCCTGTGGGCTGAGCAATCTTCGGAAGTGTGGCTGCATGCCTTTGTAGAGGCCGTGCGTGAGACCATGCTGCGCTCCGGCGTCGTCGCCCAGAGCGTCAGAGGCATGGCGGTGTCGGCCATCGGCGGCGGCACCGGCATTCCGGTGGACGTCGGCATGCAGCCGATTCGCCCTTGCCTGCTCTGGCTGGACCGGCGCGCCAAGATCGAAAGCGAGCGCGTTCGCCAGATGATCAGCGACGAGGATCTCTACGCCATCACCGGCAACGGCGCGGATTCCTACTTCGGTTTCACCAAGATCCTCTGGATCAAGAATCACGAGCCGGAGGTCTGGTCGCGGATCAATTATTTCCTGCCGCCGAACACTGACATTATCTACCGGTTGACCGGCGAACTTGCCGTCGACCATTCGCAAGCCTGCAACATTGGTGGCGTTTATGACCTAAGCAAGCGCGCCTGGTCGGAAGAGATGGCCGATATTCTGGACATTCCTCCCTATTTCTTTCCGGAGCGGTTGGTCGGCTCGCAGGAGGTCGTTGGCCGATTGCACAAGGCAGGCGCCCGCATGTTGGGTCTTCCCGAGGGGCTGCCGGTCTGCGCCGGCGGTGTCGACGCGGCGGTCGCAACGCTTCGGGCCGGAGTGGTGCGCGAGGGGCAGCATGCAGCCATGCTGAGCTCATCGACCTGCTGGGGCTTCATTCATTCCAGCGCCGATCGCTTTCCCGGACTTGTCTCGATGCCCTATGTGATTGACAGCGAGACACTCACCTATTCCTACGGTGGGTCGGCGACGTCGGGCTCGGTTGTTCAATGGTTCCGCGACAATTTCGCCGACAACGAGCGCTTGGTCGAGTCATTGACCAGTGGCGGCAAGCGACGCATTTCGGCCTTCGACCTCTTGGATGAGCACGCCTCGACAATCCAGCCGGGCTCTAACGGACTGATGGTGCTTCCCTATTTTATGGGCGAGCGCAGTCCGATCTGGGATGTCGACGCCCGCGGCACCATCACGGGACTGACCCTCAACCATACCAAGTCCCATCTCTACCGCGCCATTTTGGAAAGCGTCGCCTACGCGCTCAAGAATAACATCGAATACGGCAGTGCCGCCTTTCAGGGACTGGAGGAGCAACTGACCGTCGTTGGCGACGTGTCGAAGTCCGATCTCTGGGTGGAAATCATCACCAACGTCACCGGACGGCCGGTGCGAGTACTGCCCAACAGCGGCAAAGCCGCCTACGGTGCCGCGGTGATCGCCGCCTACGGCGTCGGAATGATCGACCGGCAACAGATGGTCGACTGGCTGAGCGTTCGTCAGCAGGCCAGAGTGTTGACGCCGGATGCCGCCGCCAACGCCGTCTACGAGCGCAGTTTTCAGAATTTCAAACGCCTCTACGAACACATGAGGTCCTATTTCCCCACAGCCACCGAGGCCTGACGTTCCTCTCGTCAGGCCGCGGCGAAGCCTTCGAGCGGGAAATCATATTCCTGAGCTTCCTGCGACTTGCGGCGGAATTCGCTGGGCGTCACGCCGATGACCTGCCTGAAAAGCCGATTGTAATTGGATACGTTATTGAAGCCTACCAGATAACAGATCTCCTGGATGGAGCGCGATGTTGAGAATAAATACTCGCAAGATTTGTTAATTCTCGTCTTGATGACGTAACGGCGAAAACCGATCCCCGTACACTCCATGAACCAGCGCGAAAACATCTTGTAGCTCATGCCGACGAGATTGGCCGCCGCCTCCATCGCGACATCCTCTTCGATGTGTTCGTGGATATAGTCGACGACCTTGTTGAACCGCCGGAGCGAAGCAGTGCGCATGTCGATGAAGTAGCGCGAGGTTCCGAGCACCGTCTTGCGGCGACACTGCTTGAGATGATCGATAATTCGCATGAACGAAATGAGCCGCTCCAGGGGCTCCTGGGTGTCGATGCCGTTCATCAGGCCATAAACGGCCTGCTGCGTCTCGCCACCATATTCGACGCCGAATACCGCTTCATCGAAGGCCGGGCGGAGCTGGCGTAACTCGGTCAGCACGTTGGCACTGGCCTCGATCCACTCCTTGCGGAATTGCAAGATGAGATCGCGCTCGGGAACCATGGCCCCGCTACGGGCGTCACTGACAAAGTTGTGCGGTGTATAGGGCCCGATCAGAAACAGGCTGCCGGGCCGAAAGGTCAGCACATTGTCCCCGATGAACAGCTTGCCGCTGGTCCGGACGATCTGATGCAGCTCGTATTCGGGATGGAAGTGCCATTTGTCGCTGTCACCAGGCCATCCGCAGCGCTGAAAGCGGAAGGAATTTCCGAGGCTGTTGTCGTTCACCTCGAGCGACGGCTTCATCTCCGGCATCGTCAATCCCTCGTCCGTCGACCAATCGCGGCTCGGTTACCGTCAATGATCGGAAGCCAGCAGTCCTACTGTCAAGGCAACCGCGTTCAACGCCACTTTATCACTCAGACCAAAGGCTAATCAGCCTACCAAATTCCCCTTATGATTCAAAGGAGAGGTGGAAAAAGTATAAGACAAATCAGGAAAAACGTCTAGGGGTAGACGGACCGGTCAGCTAGAACGAATCCGCCGAAAGGCAATAATTACGGAGGAGACGTTATGAATATCCACGCAAAAGCGGCACTTATGGCCGCCACGGCGACGCTTGTTCTATCGGCCGGCGCAGCTCTCGCCAAGGATGCCCCCAAGATCGGTGTTTCCTTTCAGGAAATGAATAATCCATACTTCATCGTCATGAACGAGGAAGTCACGGCTTTCGCCAAGCTTCTCGGCACTAATACCGAAGTTTACGTTGCTGACGCTCGTCACGACGTTTCCAAGCAGCTCAGCGACATCGAGGATATGGTCTCCAAGGGTGTCAATATCCTGGTGGTGAATCCGACCGACTCCGAAGGTGTGCGTGGCGCCGTCGAGGCCGCCAAGGCCAAGGGCGTGACGGTGGTCTCCGTTGACGCACAGGCTGCCGGTGTCGACGCCTTCGTCGGCTCCAAGAACTACGACGCTGGCGTTCTCGCCTGCGACGCGCTGGTCAAGGAGATCGGTGGTAAGGGCGAAGTCGCCATCCTCGACGGTATCGCCGTTGTTCCGATCCTCGAGCGCGTGCGTGGCTGTAAGGACGCCCTGGCCAAGGCGCCGGACGTCAAGCTGGTCGACACCCAGAACGGCCGTCAGGAGCGCGACATCGCCGTTGACGTCGTCGAGAACATGATTCAGTCGCACCCGAACCTGAAGGGTGTCTTCTCGGTCAACGACGGTGGCGCGATGGGCGCCCTCGCCGCCATCGAAGGCTCGGGCAAGGACATCGTCCTGACCTCGGTCGACGGTGCTCCCGAAGCGACCAAGGCGATCGCCGCCGGCTCGGCCTTCAAGGCCACAGCCGCTCAGTTCCCGCGTGACCAGATGCGCATTGGCCTTGCCATCGCTCTGGCCAAGTACATGGGCGCCCATGTTCCGGCTGTGATCCCGATCGACGTCCACAGCTCGTCGACAAGTCCAACGCGGCTACCTTCGCCTGGTAATCGACCGCCGCGGGGAGTTGGGCCGACGCCCCTCCCCGCGGCGAAACTCGCTTTCCGGACAGTCCGATCAGCATCGCCGTCAGGAACGGCGCGCTCCGAGGGTTCCGCCATGCTTGAAATGAAACATATCACCAAGAGGTTTCCCGGCATCGTCGCCCTCAACGATGTCTCCCTCTCGCTGAAACGCGGCGAGGTCCACGCGCTCGTCGGTGAAAACGGCGCCGGCAAGTCGACGCTGATGAAGATCCTTTCCGGCGTTTACCAGGCCGACGAAGGCGAACTGCTGATTGACGGGAAAGAAGTTCATCCGACGCGGACACGCGAGTCGGAGAAGCTCGGTATCAACATCATTTTCCAGGAATTCAGCCTGGTTCCCGATCTCAACGCCTATGAGAACATCTTTCTCGGCCGGGAGATCCGCACCAAGCTTGGCACGCTCGATAGCCGTGCCATGCGCCGCATGGCGCGTGAGGCTCTCGACCGGCTCGACATGCATTTCCCGCTCGACTGCCCCGTCGCAGACTTGACGGTGGCCGAGCAGCAATCGGTCGAAATCGTCAAGGCAACCATCTTCAAGTGCAATTTCCTGGTGCTCGACGAGCCCACGGCGACGTTGACGCCGCGCGAGGTCAAGAAGCTGTTCGAAGTGATCGAGCGCCTTAAGGCGCTGGGTGTCGGGTGCTTCTTCATTTCCCATCATCTCGAAGAGATCTTCGAGATTGCCGACACCGTGTCGGTGCTGCGCGACGGCTGCCACGTCTACACCGGCCAGGTCAACGACTGCACTCAGGACGAGCTGATCTCCAAAATGGTCGGCCGCGAAGTCACGCAAGCCTTCCCGCCGAAGCGCGGCGTGGCCGAGGAAGCCGACGCGCCGATCATGGAGGTGCGCAAACTGCGTTTCCCCGGTTCGGATGAGATCTCCTTCGAAGTGCGCCGCGGCGAAATTCTCGGCGTTGCGGGACTGGTCGGCGCCAAGCGCACCGAGAGCTTCCTGGCACTGATTGGTCGCGATCCCTCGATCGAAAAGGATGTGCTGTTCCAGGGCAAGCCGATCGAGCTGCGCTCGCCGCATGAGGCCCTGACCCACGGCATCGGCTATCTGCCCGAGGACCGCAAGCGGACCGGCCTGTTCCTGCCGTTCTCGATCCGCTCCAATATCGTGATCAGCACGGTGGCCCGGTTGACCAACAAGCTCGGCATGGTCGTGGCGCGTGAGGAAAAGGCGCTTAGCGACCGCTTCATCCAGCGCATGCGCATCCGCACCACCTCCGACCTCAAGACCGTGTCGGAGCTGTCCGGCGGCAACCAGCAGAAGGTGATCATCGCCCGCTGGTTGGCCAGCAACTGCAAGCTGCTGATCTTCGACGAACCGACCCGCGGCATCGACGTGGGCGCCAAGGCTGAAATCTACGTCATGCTGCAGGAACTGGCGGCGCAAGGCCTTGGCGTCGTTGTGATTTCGTCCGACCTGCCGGAAGTGATCGGTCTCTGCGATCGCGTGCTGGTCATGCGCTACGGCTCGATCCGCGCCACGCTGACGACGATGAACGAGAACTTCTTCACGGTCGACAACCTGATGAATATCACGCGTCAGGTCTCCACCACCGGCATCATCGCCGTCGGCATGACCTTCGTCATTCTGACGGGCGGCATCGACCTCTCCGTCGGCGCCATCGTGGCGCTCGCCTCGACACTGATGGCCGGCATGATCGCCAATATGGGGTTCCCCTTCTGGCTGGCGGCCCTGGTAGCCATCTTCGGCGGGGCTCTGACCGGCGCAGTGTCGGGCTTCTTCATCGCCCGCTTTGCCCTGCCCCCGATCATCGTCACGCTGGCGATGATGGAGATCCCACGCGGCCTTGGCCTCATCTACACCAACGGCTATCCGCTGCCGATCGATCGTGAGTTCGGCTTCATTGGCCGGGAATACATCCTTGGCCTGCCGATCCCGACGCTGATCATGCTGATCGTCTTCGCAGCGGCTTACTTCGTGCTGAACCGCCTGCCGATTGGTCGCTATATCTACGCCGTGGGTGGCAACGAAGACGCGGCAATACTCTCAGGTATCCGCACGGCCCGCATCAAGCTGATGGTCTACGCCATCTCCGGCTTCACCGCTGCCATCGCCGGCATGATCCAGACCTCGCGTCTCCTGTCCGGACAGCCGAACTCGGCCATCGGCGTGGAACTCGATGCCATCGCGGCGGTCGTGCTTGGCGGCACGGCGATCACCGGTGGTCGTGGGCACATCGTCGGCACCCTGATCGGCGCCTTGCTCCTTGGTGTGCTCAACAACAGCCTGAACATGATCGGCCTGTCGCCCTACAGCCAACGCGTCGTCAAAGGCGTCATCCTGCTGATCGCCGTTCTCATCGGCTATCTCCGCAAGCGGGGCTCTCGCTGACACCCTAACGAGGCGCCTCGAACTCAGCGAGGCGCCTCCCAGACAAGACCAAAGATTGCCCCTCAGTTCGGCCCAAAGAACAGCAGTTTCGACCGTCCCGAACCAAACAATCATCCCGACTGCCGGATCTCGTGTCCGGTGGACCGGACTTTCTTTACCCGGCGTCACGCCGGATCTGTGCCGCGTTTCTCCAGAGGATCAAGAGCCGTGACCTACTTTCTCGGAATCGACATCGGCGGAACCGTTATCAAGAGCGGCCTCTATGACGCCGAAGGCCACGAAAAGGCCGTGGCTTCCGAAGTGGACAATGGCGTCGCCGCCCATGTCGGCTGGTCCGAGCGCGACATGAACGCCATGTGGCGGATCGTCGCCGGCACCATTCGCCGCGTCGTGGCCGAAGCGGGCGTTTCGGCCGACGAAATCGCCGGCGTCAGCTTCTCCGCCCACGGCAAGGGTCTCTATGCCCTCGACGCCGATGGCGAACCGGTGCGCAACGGCATCATTTCCTCGGACAATCGCTCGCTCTCCATCGTCAAGGATTGGAAGGTCAAGGGGCTCGACGCGGCGAGCTATCCCTACGGCTATCAGCAGCTCTGGACCGGCCATCCGGTATCGCTGCTCGCCTGGATGAAGGCCAACGAGCCGGGCAACTACAGCCGGACGCGCCATGTGCTGATGGCCCACGACTTCATCCGCTACAAGCTGACCGGCGTCTTCGCGGCCGAGGTTACCAACATCTCCGGCAGCAACCTCTACAACGTCGAAAAAGGCGCCTACGACCCCGCGCTTTTCAAAATGTTCGGCATCGACGAGATGGAAGGCTGCCTGCCACCGGTCGTCGGGTCGGAGGAGTGCGTCGCTGGCCTGAGTGCCAAAGCCGCCGAGGAAACCGGCCTCAAGGCCGGCACGCCGGTGTTCGGCGGCTTCTTCGACGTGGTATCGGCGGCGGTTTGCGCCGGCCTCGCCGATCCGAGCTTCGTCAACGTGGTGATGGGCACCTGGACCATTGTCACCTGGACCACCGATCGCATCCTGAAGCCGGCGGGCGACACCTGGCCCTACATCTGGGGCCGCTACTGCATGCCGGACCGCTACTTCGTCCACGAGGGTAGTCCGACCTCGGCCGGCAATCTTGAATGGTTCGTCCGCACCTTCCTGGGCGGCATGCCCGACTGCTACCGTCAGGCCGATCTGATGATTTCGGCCTTGCCGAAGGCGGGTACCGGCATTCAGTTCCTGCCCTATCTCTTTGCCTCCAACCTCGGCGACGACCTCTCGGCCGGCCTACATGGCCTTGCCAATGCCCATGGTCTCGGCCAGGTGCTGCAGGCGGTCTACGAGGGCATCTGCTTCTCCCAGCAGGTCCATCTCGAACGGATCGTCAAGCTATCCGGTCGTGACAAGACCTTGCGCCTCACCGGAGGTCCGACCCGCTCCAAGCCCTGGATGCAGATGGTCGCCGACATCTCGGAGATGCCGGTCGAGGTGATGCACGTCGAACAGTCCGGCTGTCTTGGCGCGGCCATCGCCGCTGCCGTCGGCTCCGGCGTCCACAAGGGCTTCAAGGAAGCCATGGCGGCGATGTGCCCGTCCGGCGCGCTGATCGAACCGGATGCCAAGAGCTTCCCTGCCTATCGCGAAAAATATGCGGCCTTCCGCCGCCTGGCCGAAACGCTGTCCGCCCTGCCGGCCGGACGCTGAGAGAGCCATCAAGATCTGGAGGACGACGTGACCCGAGAGGCGCTGCCCAATCCGCTGGGCATCTACGAGAAGGCGCTGCCGAAGGACCTCGACTGGCCAGCGCGACTGGCGCTCGCCAAGGCGCTGGACTTCGACTTCGTCGAGATGTCGATCGACGAGACCGATGAGCGCATGACGCGCCTCAGCTGGTCAAAAGTCGAAAGGGCGGCCTTCTGCGCCAACGTGCGCGATTTCGACGTATCCGTGCCGAGCGTCTGCCTGTCGGCACATCGCCGCTTCCCGTTCGGCAGCCGCGATCCGTCGACGCGCGTCAAGGCCCGCGACATCATGCGCCGAGCGATCGACCTATGTGTCGACCTTGGCATCCGCACCATCCAGGTGGCCGGCTACGATGTCTACTACGAGGATGCCGATATTGGCACCAAGGAGCGGTTCATCGAGGGCTTGCAGTGGTCGGTGCGCGAGGCCTCCAAGGCACAGGTGATGCTGGCGGTCGAGATCATGGACACCGCCTTCATCAACTCGATCACCCGCTGGCGCGAGTACGACCAGCTCATCCACTCGCCCTACTTCTGCGTCTATCCCGACCTCGGCAACCTCACGGCCTGGGGCAACGATGTCGATGCCGAGCTCCGGGCGGGCATCGACCGTATCGTTGCCATTCACTTGAAGGACACGCGCAAGGTCACCGGCGACTTCCCCGGCCAGTTCCGCGACGTGCCGTTCGGTGACGGCTGCGTCGACTTCAAGTCCTGTTTCGCCACGCTCGCCGACCTCGGCTATCGCGGTCCCTTCCTGATGGAGATGTGGACCGAAAAATCCGACGAGCCGGTGGTGGAGATCGCCATCGCCCGACGCTGGATGATCGAGCAGATGCGTCTCGGCGGCCTGCTGCAGGCGGCATGAAAAACACCAGAGGAAACGCCCAACAAACAAAGTGAATGTCCGTCGGAGACGGACGAAAGGAGACTGAAATGGCTGTGAGTATTGAAGGTCAGGTTGCCGCCATCACCGGTGGCGCCTCTGGTATCGGCTTGGCATGCGCCAAGGCCATGGCCGATGCCGGCGCCCGTGTCGCCATCGTCGACCGCGACGAAGAAGGTCTCGCCAAGGCCTGCGCCGAGATCGGCCCCAAGGCCTTCCCGGTTCGCATCGACCTCCTGAATCCCAAGAGCGTCGCCACCATGCTGCCGCAGATCCTGGAGAAGGCCGGCAAGCTCGACATCCTGCATGCCAACGCCGGCTCCTATATCGGCGGCGACGCGGCCACGGGCGATCCCGATGCCTGGGACCGCATGCTGAATCTCAACATCAACGCGGCCTTCCGCACCGTGCACGCCGTTCTGCCCTACATGATCGAGCGCAAACACGGCGACATCCTGATGACCAGTTCGGTGGCGGGCGTGGTGCCGGTGATGGTCGAGCCGATCTACACGGCTTCCAAGCATGCCGTGCAGGCTTTCGTGCACACCGTCCGCCGGCAGGTCGCCAAGTACGACGTGCGCGTTGGTGCGGTGCAGCCGGGTCCGGTGATCACCGCCCTTCTCAAGGACTGGGTGCCGGAGCGGCTGGCCGCCCTGAAGGCGGCCGGTGGCCTGATCGAGCCCGAAGAAGTCGCCGAGGCCGTCATGTTCATGCTGACGCGGCCGCGCAACGTCATCGTGCGCGACCTGGTGATCCTGCCGGCTCAGTTCGATATCTGAGTTCCTCCCCCCGGCAGACCGAGCGACGGCGTACCGGCAACGGTGACGCCGTCGTTTCTTTTCAAGTGCTCGCCCCCATCCCGCAATTTGGCTATCGTGCCGGCACCAGATCGGTTTCCAAAGAGGAGATAGTCATGTCGCAGGTCAGAGTCCGCCCGATGGGTGCCACGGCAAGCCTCGATCGCAATGGCCGGGGTGAGGTGGTCGCCCGTTCTGGCGCCAGCCTGATGCTGGCCGGCTCGCCGTCGATGGAGGGCTTCAACCCGCTTGAGTTGCTGGATGCTTCGCTGGCCGGCTGCCTGGCGCTCAGTGTCCGCATCGCCGCGCGCAACCTGGGGCTCAACGATCGGCTCGGTTCGGTGTCGGTGGAGGTGATCGGCGCCAAGGCAGCCGAGCCGCCATCCCGCATCGCTCGCCAGACCTGCCGCTTCGCCATCGAGGGCGATTTCAATGACGCCGAACGACGGTCGCTGATCGAGGAAGCCCACAAGGTCTGTACCATCGGCAACAGCTATCACGCGTCGATCGACATCATCGACGGCGAGCTGCTCCTGTAATTTTCTACAATGGGTTGAGCCTTGTCTATGGATGCCTAGACCAGTAAAATAATCTAGTTATCAGGCGTTCAGCGCAAACCTGTTTCCAGACCGCCGAGCATTTGAGGCTGCGCCGACATTCTCATTTCCCATGCCTCGGCTAGACTGGCCGCAACAGGTCGCCCAGTCGGCCGTCATCCGAGGAGAGAAACATGACCGCATTGCCCATCCGCGCCAGCCGGGCGCCTCTTTCGGTACTGAAAGCCACGACGGCTGTGGCGCTGCTCGTGATGGGCCTCGGGCCGGTTCTGGCCGCCGAAGGTGGCACTGACGCCACCATCAGCATCGGTTCGCTCTACGAACCGCAGAACCTCGACAACACGGCCGGCGCCGGCCAGGGCATCAACGAGGCCTTCAACGGCAACGTCTACGAGGCCCTGTTCCGCCTTAACGATGACGGCTCGATCTCGCCCAGCCTCGTCAAGGACTACAAGGTGTCCGACGACGGTCTGACTTATACGTTCACCCTGCAGCCGGGTGTCACCTTCCATTCGGGAGATCCGCTGACCGCCGCCGACGTCAAGTGGTCGATCGAGCGGGTGACCTCGCCGGATAGCAAGAGCTCGCGCAAGAACTCGCTGAAGCCGATCGCTTCCATCGAGACGCCGGATGACTCCACCGTCGTCATCAAGCTATCCTCGCGCTCGATCTCCCTGCCCTACAATCTCTCTTACGTCTGGATCATCAACGACAAGGCCAAGGACCTGCAGTCCACCGAGGATGGCACAGGTCCCTACGCTCTCGAGGGTTGGCAGCGGGGCGCGCAGCTTGCCGTCAAGCGCTTCGACAAATACTGGGGTCCCAAGGCTGAGAATGGCGAAGTGGTCTTCAAGTACTTCACTGAGGCGACCGCCCTCAACAACGCGCTGCTGACCGGCGCGGTCGACGTCATCACCTCGGTGCAGAGCCCGGATTCACTCGCCCAGTTCAAGGACAACCCCGATTTCACCGTCGCTGAGGGCAAGTCCACCACCAAGCTGATCCTTGCGTACAACGACCGCGTCGCGCCGTTCGACAACGTCAAGGTGCGCAAGGCGCTGGCCCGCGCCGTCGATGACAAGAAGCTGCTTGAGGCGGTATGGGGCGACTATGGCACGCTGATCGGCTCCTTCGTACCGCCGACCGATCCCTGGTACGTCGACCTGACCAAGACCGACGCCTATGACCCGGCAGGCGCCAAGGCACTGCTTGCCGAGGCCGGCTATCCCAATGGTTTCACCTTCACCATCGACACGCCCAACTACGACCCGCATCCGCTGGCCGCGCAGTTCCTGCAGGGCGAACTGGCCAAGGTCGGCGTCAAGGTGGTGATCAACGTCATCACAGCCAACGAGTGGTACACAAAGGTCTACAAGGCGCATGACTTCCAGGCGACCTTGCAGGAGCACGTGAACCATCGCGACATCGTCTTCTACGGCAATCCCGACTTCTACTGGGGCTACAACAACCCCAAGGTCACCGATCTGATCAAGGCGTCCGAGGAA
>JAGSYV010000062.1 GCA_018262505.1 Pseudomonadota bacterium | reverse complement strand
GGACGAGGTGCGGACGGTTCTTGCCGCCTACACGCTGGGAAGCAACGTCGAGAATCTAGCCTTCACCGGCTCGGGAAGTTTTGCCGGAACGGGCAATGCCCTGGCCAACGTCATCACCGGCGGCTCCGGCAACGATGTTCTGATCGGCGGCGCTGGCTCTGACAGATTGGATGGCGGAAACGGCAACGACACGGCGTCCTATGCCACCAGTTCGGCGGCGGTGACGGTGAATCTGACGACCGGCGTGAACGCTGGCGGCGATGCGGCCGGTGACACGCTTGTGTCGATCGAGAACCTGACCGGATCCGCCTATGCCGACAGCCTGACCGGCAACGCGGGCAACAACATCCTGGATGGCGGGACTGGCAATGACAGCCTGGCTGGTGGTGCCGGCGATGACATCTACTACGTCGATGTGTCGACGGACGTTATCTCCGAGGCTGTGAACGGTGGTGTGGACGAGGTCCGGTCGACGTCTTCAAACTACACGCTATCGGCGAACGTCGAGAACCTGACGTATATCGGGACGTCGACTTTCACGGGCTCTGGTAATGCCTCCAACAATGTGATCACTGGCGGCTCAAACGCCGATGTCCTTTATGGTTATGACGGCAATGACACGCTCAACGGCGGCGACGGCAACGACGTGCTGATCGGTGGCGCGGGTGCCGACATCCTCAACGGCGGCAACGGCATCGACCGCGCATCTTATGCAAGCAGCTCTTCGTCGGTATGGATCGATCTGACGAGGGGGATCCATACTGGGGATGCGGCGGGAGATGTGTTCAACAGCATCGAGATCATCGAAGGTGGTAGCAACAACGACTCGATCACCGGCGATGCAGCCGACAATGAGTTTTGGGGTGGTGCCGGCATTGATGGACTGTTTGGCGGTGCTGGCAACGACATTCTGAATGGCGGCGCCGACAATGACACTCTGAAGGGTGGATTGGGTGCCGACAAGTTGGACGGCGGAACTGGTGTTGATTGGGCGCATTATGGAGACAGCTCTGCAGCGGTGACGGTCAATCTAGCCACCGGCATCAATACGGGCGGCGATGCCGAGGGCGACACGCTGACCTCGATTGAGAACCTCTATGGCTCGGCCTATGCCGACACGCTGACCGGCGATGCCAATGCCAATTACATCAGAGGTGCCGCCGGCGATGATGTGTTGAACGGTGGCGCCGGGAATGACACCCTGGAAGGCGACGACGGCAATGACATACTGATCGGCGGCACAGGAAACGACCTTCTCAATGGAGGAACGGGCTCTGACACCTTCCATTTCGACCTGAGCTTCGGTCATGACACTGTCGAAGACTTCTCGACGGGTGACGTTATGGAGTTCGCAAACTCGGTGTTCACCGATTTCAGCGATATGTTGAGCGCAGCAACGGAGATCAACGGCAATACGATCATTACCTTTGATGGCGATAACTCGGTGACGCTACAGCACGTTGCCCTGGCGTCGCTCTCGGCCGACGAATTCCGTTTCGTCGCATGATGCGCCAGGCTGACATATTCACTCGGACTGGGGGGCAAAGCTCCCCGGTTTCCATCCAGCAAGCCAAGACGGCGGTGCGTGGCGCCTTCGTCGGCGTCATCCTTCTGTCGGCCGTGCTCAACATCTTCATGTTGTCCGGCTCGCTGTTCATGTTGCAGGTCTACGACCGTGTCATGCCCAGCGGCAGCATTCCGACGTTAATTGTCCTCTGTGGCCTGATGGTTTTTGTCTACGCGGCGCTCGGGTTGATCGAGGCGTTGCGCACCCGGCTTCTGGTGAGAATCAGCGAGCGCTTCGATGAGATCATGGCGGGCGTCACGCTTGGCTTGTCGCTGCGACTTCCCTTGATCAGTCGAGGCGTCAATGCAGGCGGTGAACCCAGCAGACCGATGCAGGATTTCGAGCGAGTGCGCGCGTTTATCGGAAGCCTGGGACCCGCGGCCTTCGCCGATCTTCCCTGGGTGCCGCTCTATCTCGCCGTCGCTTATCTGTTTCATCCCTACCTGGGGCATCTGGCATTAGCAGGCGTCGTCATTCTCGTACTGCTAACGTTGCTTAGCGAATGGCGCTCGCGCGGGCCAGCCCAGAATCTCGCGAAAGTGGCGGGACATAGGGCCGTTCTGGTCGAGGCTGGCATTCGCAATGCTGAAACCTTGGCGGCGCTCGGTATGCGGCCCGCGTTTCTCGAACGCTTCGAGTCCGTCAACCGTGAGCGCCGCACGACGGGCTTCAAGGGCGCCGACGTTTCTTCCTTCTTCTCGGCGCTGACCAAGACCATACGCCTCATCTTGCAATCGGGCTCGCTGGCCCTTGGCGCGTGGTTGGCCCTCAGCAACGAGATTTCTTCCGGAACGATCATCGCTGCCTCGATCATTACCTCACGTTCCATGGCTCCGATCGAACAAGTGATCGCTCAGTGGAGAAGCTTTGTTGGCGCGCGTCAGAGCTGGGAACGGTTGAAGAGCGTTCTCGGACACCTCGAAACCGAGATACCACGCTCCGAGCTTCCAAGGCCGGAAAAATCCTTGAGCATACGCGGCCTGGCCGTGCCCCCGCCTGGCGGTAAGAGCGCTCTGGTTCGTGACGTGGCATTTACCGTCACGGCTGGCGAGGCGGTCGGCGTCATCGGTCCGAGTGGTGCTGGCAAGTCGTCGCTGGCGAGGGCCTTGGTGGGCGCCTGGATGCCGGCCAACGGCGAGATCCGTCTGGATGGCGCTGAGATTGGCCAATGGTCGTCTGACGTCATTGGCCGCTATATTGGGTATCTGCCGCAAGGAGTGGAGCTGCTTGACGGTACCGTTGCCGAAAACATTGCACGGCTGTCCACCGCGCCGGACTTCGCCGCAGTGCTTGAGGCGGCCAAGCTGGCACGGGCTCACGACACGATTCTAAAGCTACCGCAGGGTTACGATACGCGCGTCGGCCTTGGCGGAGTTACCCTATCGGCAGGACAACGGCAGCGCGTTGGCCTTGCGCGGGCAGTTTATGGCAATCCGTTTCTGGTTGTCCTTGACGAGCCGAACGCCAATCTCGATGCCGAGGGAGACGAAGGGCTCGCGCAGGCAGTTGCCGACCTCAAGGCGCGTGGCTCGATTATTATCGTAATCGCACACAGACCCAGCGCGATCACCCATTGCGACCATGTCTTGGTGATTTCCGAGGGACGGCAAACTGGCTTCGGCCCCAAAGAGGAAATCCTCAAACGGGCGACAGTATCTCCGGTTCGGCAGGTGGCCGCGCAATGACATCAATGGTCAAAGAAACCAAAGCCGGTGTATCGGCTTCGATCCGCAAGCACCTGCTCGCCGGCGTAATTGCCTGCGTCGGTCTGATCGGTGGGCTCGGCGGGTGGGCCGTCATGACCCCGCTCTCGGGGGCGATAATTGCTCATGGCCAAGTCGATGTCAGCGGCAACGTCAAGCGGGTGCAGCACCGCGAAGGGGGCATAGTCGAAGCGATCTATGTTGCTGACGGAGATCGTGTGAAAGCGGGTGACGTTGTCGTTCGTCTCGATGCGACTTCGATCCGTGCCAACCTTGCCATTCTTGAGACACAGATCGTCGATCTCCTAGCGCGCCGGCAGCGATTGCTCGCCGAGCGCGACAGCGCCGACGAACTGCCTGCAATCAATTTGAACACCAACCTATATCCGAGGCTTGTCGGCCTTGAGAATGCGCTCGAAGCGGAGCGACGGCTATTCAAGGCTCGGCTGGTTTCGATTGAAACTCGCAAAAGCCAACTCGGCGCCCAGGTTACTCAATCGCGAAAGGAGATTGAGGGGCTCCAAGCGCGCTTGGTAGCCACGCGCGATCAGCTGAAGCTCACAAATGATGAGCTGGATGGGGTTCTTCCTCTCTGGGAAAAGGGCTTGGTGTCAATCGACCGTCTGTCGCAGCTTCGCCGTTCCAAGGCTGAGCTTACGGGAACCATAGGCCAGATCATCGCTCAGATCGCCAGCAGCGAAGGCCAAATCCTCGAGCGACAGTTCGCGGCGGGCAATCTTGAAGAGGAGCGTCGAGCCGAAGCTGAGAAGGACCTTCGGGAGACGGATGGCAAACTGGCCGAACTCGTGCAGCAAGCCATTGCTGCACGCGACCAACTGAAGCACATCGATATCCGAGCGCCTCAGGACGGTATCGTTCATGAGCTTGCCTTTCACACGGTTGGAGGGGTTATTCCTCCCGGTGAAACCATTGCAATCATCGTTCCGGTGACTGACGAACTGATTGTCAACGCGAGGATCAAGCCGACCGATATCGATATGGTTGTGCCAGGGCAGGCGGCGCGTCTTCGCCTAACCGCATTTAACAGCCGCCGGACACCCGAGGTGAATGCCAAGGTCGGCGTCGTTGCCGCGGACGCGACTACCGATCCGGCCACCCGGGAAAGCTACTATCTCGCGAAGATCCGAATTCCTGCGGACGAGCTCGGCAAGCTCAAAGAGCCGTTGCTTCCAGGAATGCCTGTCGAGGCTTACGTGACCACGAGCGAGCGGACCGCTCTCGATTATCTACTCAAGCCGCTCGCCGACCAATTTGCGAGGGCACTACGGGAAGAGTGAGACAATCTTCGACATAGCCATCAGCGCGGTACGGGGTTTGTGTCCGCTTGGAAGCGCGCCTCTGCCATCGGCTTCACTTTCCGAAAATAATGTTTGCGCAAAGTCGTCGGCGAGATCCACAGTGCTGCCGACATCCGCTTGACCGACGCTCATTTGCTATTAAGTAATTGATAAATATAGATCTTATCGGTAGAGAAATAGAGCGAGCGACCGCGTTTGTCAAACTCTTCAGGGAAGAGGGCGCTCAACAGGCCAAAATCTGATGTCATGAGAAAAAAATCTCCGCGTGAGATCTATGCCGGTTGGGTGGATGGAGATCCCCCAGAGTTTGACCCTACCCCCCCGGTCAGTTCCAGCCGCGCCGTTCATCGAGATGGTTCCCCATCAGACAGTTGTCCCAACTGCGTCAGACGGTCCGGAGATTTGAGAGATCATCGACGCCGTCATTGTGATAGTTGATGGTCGCCACGTTAGCTCAGCTCTGTCGTGTCAACCGGACAGGAAGGTAGCCGAAGCCCTTGGCCGCCAGGAGCGAGGACTATGGCCAAGTTGGGTGATGGTTTCCTGCGCCAAGTGGCGGGCGCGATGCATAGCCCATTTGTCATTCAGGCTGCAACCAGTCGGGGCATAGCATCTTCGTTTGAGAGGAGTCCCTAAACCTCGGTGAGCGCTTAGTTTGCGCCATCGAGTCGTTCGAGCGGGTCAGCGTGGTGCGGGGAGGATCATGAGGTGAGAATGCCAGCTTCAACCTCCTCCATGAAGGCGACAATCTTGGGCGTCTTAAGGTGGAGCTGGTGGGCAAAGGTGCACCACTGCCTCTGAGCCGCCTCGATGTCGTCTGGGAAAATGTCGAGGCAACAAAAGCGCAAACAACCCGGCGGCCGTCCTTGCCGGCACGCATCAGAGCGTCGCGCATGAAATGGACACGGTAGCGCATCCACGTTCCCGCCAGGCCTTCAAAACCGAAGCTTTAATACCCTCATGCGCGGAGGAGATCACTTGCTTGACATTGCTAAGGCCGCGGCCGGCGAGACTGCGGAGGAACTTAGCCCGGAAGGTTTCGGCTTCCGATGGAGCAATGTTTACGCAGGGCACGTCTCGCTGACCGTCGGTGGCGATGTTCTGTGTCCGTACCTCGGGGACCAAATCGCGGGGCAAATCGAAGGTAGATTGCCAGTCATTCGACTGGTCAGCGAGAAGTTGCGCGACCGAGTGGCTGCGAACAGGCGTCTCGGTGCCATCCTCGGCAATCTCGACAATGCCGATGTCGAGGCAGGCCGCGGCCTCGGCAATGACACGGATTGCCGCCTTTACGGCCGGAACCGTCAGGGCCACGCCGAGGCCGGCGGTTCCTGCGATGGCACCGGTCAGAGCGGCAAGTTCTTCGTCGGTTGGGGTGTCGACAGAGCGACGTTCGAGGAGGGAAAAGGGCCAAATCATCGTGGCCCAATGCTACGATCAAATCGGAGAAACGGAAGTCAGCGTGATTTAACCACAAGTTTCCGTTTGTTTACCGACGTTATATCCGTGTTCTTCTTGCTTTACTGAGCTTTCGGCGCCTGCGGAAAAGCGCCATTCTGTCCCGTACAAAACTGTGGATAACTGTCAGGTAGTATCGTCGGGAGGAAATTCGGTCTGGAAATACCAACCCCGCCTGAACCCCTGATCTCGCATGCTCTGCCAAGGCGGGCGTTTGCGTTTCGTCTTCAACCAGCTTCTTTCCCAAGCCCTTCCGGCCTCAGTGTCGTGTTCGACGAAAACCAGCTTTGGCGGTTTGGCTGGTTGCTTGCTGCTCGGGTCGGACGAACCGCATGAGACGCCTCCCGTCGCCGGTTGGGCGTCGAAAGGATTATAGGTTATTATTTCTTTTCTTCTTTTAGGGTGCACCAGCTCATGCACTGTTGGGGCCACATCCGTGCACTGTTGCTCATCGGCATCAGTGCACCGGCTCGTGCACTGTTCTTCCAGTTCCAACGGTGAACCAATTTGTTCACCGTTGGCGTCTACAACGGCGCTGCCTGTGCACCGTTCAACTGCGTCTAACGGTGAACCAACCTGTTCACCGTTGGCGCCAGGAAATAGCAACGGCGGAGGCAAAGTCAGCATGAAGGTGTTCGCACGGCGGCCCATTGTGCGCCTTACGGCGATCCAGCCTGCGGCCTCCAGTTCCTTGACTATTTTGATGACGGCCCGTCTGCTGAAAGGGCTTCGTTCGGCAATGACTTCATACGATAAATAGCAGGAGTCCTTGCCAACGAAGACGGCGAAGCCAATCAATGTCGCCACGCGATAGGCGTTAGAAGACACGTCCTGCCGGGCAGCCAACGAGTCAAACCAGAACTGACGTTGCGGAGCAGTGACCACGCATTACCCCCTCAGGGCGCTGGTGATGATGGCGAACTAGCGCAAGCGAACACACCGCCGACAACTAAGGCCGGCGGTATGATTGGTCAGCTTGTGAAAGCAGGCATCAGGAGCCGGTAGCGGCCAACGCCTTTCGCTCCGAGGTCGACCGACAGGGTGGCGATATCCGATCCCTCGCCCAGGCGTCGAGGTCGGCGGGCCGGTAGTAAGGAAACCGGCCAGAGTAAACCATCACAGGACCGCCGCCGATTGTCGCAAACTTCGCGAGGGTCGACTTGGCGATTTCAATGCTGTGGTGTTCGCGAAGATAGTCGGAAGCTTCCGCGCGTCGAAGAAGGGTGCGCTCATTCATCGCGGTTTGCCTCCCGATAGGGTGCGAGCGCTTTGGTGATCTCGCAGAGCTTGCCGTCGGCAGAGGTGATGATGTCCTCAATCTCCCCGAGAAGATAATCGGCCGCAGACTCGTCACGATCGTCATCGAAGCGGTTGGTTAGCCCGCCCAATGCCCGCGTGATGTTGTCTATTTTGCAGAACAACCCACTGATATCATCTGCAACGCCATGCGGATCCCTCAACGTGGCGACAGGAAGAAGCGGTGCGCCGGGTTCCGGCAGCGCTTGGGACGCGAGGCTGGTCATTGTGCCGCCTCCCGTTCCTTGAGCGCGTCACAGACCGCGTCCCATCGCTCATCAAGGTCAGCGAAATAGCGCAGGGCATCGCCAGCGAGATAAGCGAGGGCGTCACACTGCTCGCCGGAGATCTCATGCGAGGGGCCGCGCTGCACCACAGCCTCAAATGTGATGAGAAACGCGCCGACACGATGCAGCGGCTCCTCCATGTTCGCCGCCCGAAGCCAAAGAGCGTGATCGGATACGCGATCCGCAAGGGCGGACGCATTCGTTTCTTCGTCGGTGGTCTGCTTCAAGGTGTTGATGGCGTCCATGACGGCCGACCAACTCACCTTGTTTGCGTCAAGATCGACGCTCGTGATATTGTTCTGAGAGTTCATTGGTTTTCTCCTGTCAGGGATAGGCCGTGACCAGGGCGCGGGGAGGTTGCCGCCTCTGCCGTGCCCACTTTCTTCATCGCCGATCGGATGCACCGAACGACTTCTGAGTTCTGCGAACTCGCGTTCTCGCTTGCCTCTCGCTCAAGATATTCCTTAACGTCAGCAGGAAGACGCACCAGCAAGCGGCTAGCCATTGATCCTTTCATTCATAGCTCCTCAATGATCTCACGGTAATATCATCCCACGGTAATACCATTGACGTCAACTGCGTTTATCGCACAGTGCGATCATAGGAGGATGCAATGTCGCAAAAGGCCGGGCGTGGATCGGATCAGTTCGTTGTTAGGCTCCCAGAAGGAATGAGGGAGCAAATCAAGGCGTACGCAGATAAGTCTGGACGCTCTATGAACCAGGAAATTGTTCGCGTATTGGACGAACACTTTCCGTCACCGCCTGATTATGACGATATCCTTGATGCTATCGAGAAGCTGATTGTTCACGACCCGAACCTCGGCGACGGCGAGTCACGTCGCAAAATATGGACAATACTTGATGAACTGCTTTTAAAACTCAGCGTTCTAGAACAGACTGGTCGCGGTGGTGAAAAAATAACCAATTTAGTTTGGATAGATGATTATTCTAGATCTGAGATATCAAGAATTTCAAAAGAAGAAGGGACTTCTTTCGAAAATGTATTATCTGATGTCCTCTTAAGAGGGCTTACAACATACGGCGTTCCTAGCGTCGAAGTTAAGCACTTTGCTGATAGCTACTCGAAAAAGAAAACAAAGGGCCCGAGCACCTCTCACTAAGCCGCTGCCATCTGCCTCGCGATCTCTCCCGCTACCTTGTCCGCAGCCCCGATCAGCACCGAATCGAGCCGGTGTGTGTAGCGGCTTGTAATGCCGATCCCCGCATGACCGAGCATCGCGCCAATCGTACTGTCAGTGAAACCGAGGTCGGCGCCGACACTGGCGAAGGAATGCCGCAACACGTGCGGCGTCACGCCCGCAAGGCCAGCGTCAGCAAACAGTTTACGGTAGGCGCGCTTCATGCCGGCGAACGGCCGATCCTTCAGACGCTCCGCCGGGAACACATACGGATGGCCTTCCCTCGGCTTGATCGCCCGCAGCACCTCCTTTGCCGCATCACCGAGCGGCCGGACGGAGCGGCCCGTCTTGGTATCCTCAAGGCGAAGCAACGAGTCGTCAAAATCCACTTCCGACCACTTGAGGTTTTCAACCTCGCCGAGCCGACACCCGGTAAGCGCCAGTAGCCGCAACTCCGCAACTGGTTGCCACGCCTCAAACTCATTCGCCACCATCTCATCGAGCAACGCCCCAAGGGCCTTGAACTCGCCAGCCGTCAGGCGCCGCTCGCGCTTGTTGGTCGCCGGCTTCTTGACCCCAGCCGCAGGGCTGATTTCTATGACGCCTTGAGACACGGCCCACGACAGGATGGCGCCGAGGGTTTGCGTACAGCGCGAGGCGGCACCAGGTCCACCCGGCCGGCGGATGCGTCCCCTTAGGTTGCCCGACTTCTCCGGCCTTGCCGTGGCCGTCTTGCCGGCAGTCACCGAACCGACGAACTTCTGAATGTCGGATCGCTTCAAGTCGATCACGAGCCGCTTGCCCAACAGCGGCTTGATATGCGCCTCCACCATGGATCGGTCGAGCGCTAAGGTCGATGCCTTCTTGGGGCGCCCTGCCCGGCCAATGACAAGCCCCTTATCCGCCGCGACGAAATAATCCTCGCAGAGCTGCGACACCGTAAGCGATGTTCGACGGCTCCGACGCTCTTCGGCGGGATCTTCACCTTTCACCACATCGCCGAGCGTCACCATGGCGAGCTTGCGGGCTTCCTCGCAGGTGATCTTGCCATGAGGCCCGATCGTCATCCGCTTTCGCGATCCATCGCGGTTGCGATAATCGATGTAATAGACCCGCTTACCAGAGGGGAATACGCGGACACCAAAGCCGGGAAGGTCGCTGCACCACACGAAATATGGCTTGTCTTTTAGCTCCGCCTTCTCGACGATTGTCTTGGTCAATTTCGCCATCGGTGACCCCTACTGAGCGTCTAGTGTCACCATATAGTCACCACAAAATCGGAAACGAGGGAATACCCCTGAAATCTCCATCTATCGATTTCACCATCTTTCGTTATTAATATCATACACATAGCAAACTTGCGGAAAGTCCGGCAAAAGTCGCGAAATGCCTTGTCCAAAATTTGACATCGTAGGGGTCACAGGTTCGATCCCTGTCACGCCCACCATCCGGTTTCTGGAAGACTAAAAAATGGCGCTTCGGCGCCTTTTTTATTTTTGCTCGGCGATCCTGTCCAGTGCGCACGTTGGACGCCGTCCCCTCCGATCTTGGTTTACGCAGCGAATTCGCGGTTCCTGCGAAGCCGCTCAGGGGCGACTGGCCGGTGGCGGCAGGTTCCAATCCCAGCGCATGGCGGCAAGCCTTAGCAGAATCGACAGCCCGCCGCCGGCGACGGCCACTGGCACGGACGGCAGGTGATAATAGTCGCCGACCGACACCATCAGAGCGCCGATCAGGGCCGCCAGTGCATAGATTTCCTTGTGCAGCACCATTGGCGTCTGCGCCGCCAGGATGTCGCGGCCGATGCCGCCACCGATGGCGGTGATCATGCCCACCACCGCCGCCATCAGTGGCGACAGCCCGGCGTCCATGGCCTTGCGCGTGCCGACCACCACGTAAAGCCCGAGCCCCAGCGCGTCGAACACCGCCACCGGCGCGGCCAAGCGGGCGATCTGGTGATGGGCGAAGATGCAGCAGAAGCCGGCGGCGCAGGAGATGGCGAAATAGTGCCAAGTAACGAAGGCCACCGGTGGCACGGCGCCGATCACCACGTCCCTCATGATGCCGCCGAAGGTGGCGGCGACGAAGGCCAGGAAAACGATGCCGAACGGGTCGAGCCGCCGCTCCACAGCGCGCGTGCCGCCGCTGAGGGCGAAGGCGAAGCAGCCGACGAAATCGACCAGGGTGAGGAACATGACGGTCTACCGATATGGCCGGGCAAGCCCGCGCCGGGATTGGGAACTGCCTTCTCTCACGTCGGCGCGTTGGACGGAAGACCGTCACTTCCCGCATCGATTCGTTGCGCGGAGCGCCCAGTCCCGGCATGATCGCCGCCGGCCCATCGGTCAGGAGGAGATCGTCCATGTCCCGCCCCCACCGCCTCCCGCGCCTCCTCGCGATGGTCTGCCTTGCCATCGCCGCCAGCGCATCCGTCGCCACAGCGACGCCTCAACTCAAACGCGGTATCAACTTCGAGGTCTGGCAGACCTGGACGGGACGCGACGCCTTCCTCGCACCCGGGTTCGATCGAGACAACTTCCCCGACTGGATGGAACGCGTCGACGACCGGCAACTGGCCAGCCTCAAGGCCGAGGGCTTCGATTTCGTGCGTCTCGATATCGATTCCGCCGCCCTCCTGTGGGCGGGCGACGACGGCGCCGGGCCGCTGATCGATCGGGTGATCACGGCGACGCAACGCCTTCAGGCGCAGGGCTTCGTGGTGATCGTCGACCTGCATCTGTTGCCCGTCGATGAGGAGCGCCCCGAAGGCCTTGAAGACGTGCTCGGGACCAATGATCACGAGCCACTCCTATGGGACCGCTATCTCAGCCTGGTCACGCGCGTCGCCGCGCGCCTCGCCGCCTTGCCGCCAGACCTGACCCTCCTCGAGCCCATCAACGAGCCCAACCAGGACTGGCGTTCCCATCTCACCCTGACCGACCACTGGCCGGACCAGCTCGCCGCGCTGAGGACAGCGGTTCGCGCCGCCGCGCCGACACTGACCCTGGTGCTGACCGGCGGACGTTCCGGTGGCATCGATGGACTCCTGCGTCTCGACCCGGCGCCCTTCGCCGATGATCCCGACATCGTCTGGACCTTCCACTATTACGAGCCAATGGCGGTCAGCCACGCCGGGCGGCCGTGGATTGACGATGCCTCGCGCTACCTCATCAATCTGCCCTATCCAGCCGCCCTGGTCGACGACAGCGCCGTCGAGCGGCTGGTGCATGAGGCCAGTGAGCGAATCGCCAGGTCCGTCGCCGGCTCGGAACGCCGGCGGCAGCTCGAGGCGGAGGCCCGGGAAATGCTCGAGGACTATCGCGCCTCCGGTGCCGGCCCGAAGGCCATCGCCACCGACTTCGCGCGCGTGGGCGATTGGGCGAAACGCAACGACATCCCGGCCGAACGAATCCTGCTGGGCGAATTCGGCGTCTATCTGGAGGGCGCCGATCCCGCCGCCCGATCCGCCGTCATCGGCGCGACGCGTGCCGCCGCCGAGCGGGAAGGATTTGCCTGGGCGGTGTTCACCGCCGGCCTCACCCAGCCCAAACAGGCCTTCTCGGTGATCGTCGACGGCAATGCCCTCACTCTCGAACCAAAGGTGAAGGCAGAGCTGGGGCTACCGAACAAATAGTCAGTGGCGGACGGCTCGCTCGCCAGCGAACAGGAAGGCCATGGCGGCGACGATCAGAATCGGCAGTGCCGACATGGCGACCGATAGCCCGGTATGGTCGGCCAGCGCGCCAATCGCCCAGGGGATGACCAGGATGGAAAGGCCGCTCGCCAACGAGGCGCGCGCCGTTGCCAGTTCGCCGAACGGACCGGCGGTGACGATCGCCTTGGTCAGCGTCAGCGGATATTGCAAGGCGCAGCCGAGGCCGACTGCAAAGAGGCCGATCACCGCGAGCGTCAGGCCCGGCGCGCCCCAGAACAGGAAGAAGGCCGGCACCGTGAAGATCGCCGAGAGATAGAGCGCTCGGGCCGCGGTCATCCGCGTCAGCACGAGGGACGACGACAGGCGGCCCACCAGCATGCCCAAGGAGAAAGCGCCGGCGGTGATCGCCGCCGAGGCCACCGGTACGCCCTTGACGCGCGAAAGGAACTCCGTCGCCCACACCAGCACGGATTGCTCGACGCCGACGAAGGCGATGATCGTCAGCCAGTAGAACCAGTAGGCCAAAGGCAGGCGCCCACCGCGCGCGCCGTCCACGATTGCGGGCGGTGTTTTCGCCGCCGGCATCGGCACACCGCGCAGGAAGAGGAGCAGCAGGCCAGCCAGCACGACCCCGAACAGTAGCGCCGCCCGCCAGCCAAAGCCGATGGCGACGAACAGACCCACCGCCATCGCCGCCGTCAGCGAGGCGACGTAGGAGACGCCGTTGGCCTCGCCGATCGCCACCGAGCGATTGGCGCCGTGCCAGTCGGCGAGCAGTGTCGGCACGACGATCAGGATCAGGCAGCCGACCGCGCCCATCACGAAGCAGCCGAGGATGCTGACCACCGGATGTGGCGCAACGACGATGGCGAGCGCCCCGAGCGCCATGCCGGCAAGTCCCACCATCACCGACCACAGCCGGCCGTACTTCCGCGTCAGCCGTTCCCCAAACAGGCCCGAGACGATCAGGCCGGCCGCCACCGCCGCCGGATGCAGCGTCACCACCCGGTAGCTGAGATCGAACTCGTCTTTCAGGAAGGGGATGATGTTGCCCTGGATGTTCAGGAAGAAGGTGAACTGGGCAAGCGCCAGATAGGCGGCCCAAGTCAACCGGTCGCGCCGAATGGGCGCCGGCACGGACGGAGAGATGGAAGGGGCGGTCATGGGATCCACATGAAGAAGGCGCCCTCCGCCACCGGTAACCGGCAGTCGGCGCGACGCCTCCTTTGAAACGATACAGAAAACTATGCCCGCAGCCCTGGACTGTCAAGCAGAGAGACGTCTGCTGCGCCGCCATGTCGCGCTCATCGAGGGATGGGCGATCAGCCGGCGGCCAGCAGCTTCGCGTCCTGGCAGCCTTGGCTTCGGAACGGTTGACGCCGTGTCGGTCCCAGACCCAGCGCGGCAAGACCGGCGTCGAGGCGAACGAGATCGGATTCGTCCAGCAGCACCGGGTGCACGGTGGTGCGGACCTCGAAAGCGACGCCACTCCCGGCCAGCGCGATCAGGCTTTCGCGTGCCCGTACGCCACTCTCCGGCACGCCTGTGATGCGCTCATACGCGGCAAACGGCGCCTTGACGTCGAAACCCACCCAGTCGAGTTGCGGCAAAAGGCGGGCAAAGCGGTCGGGATAAGGACCGGCGGTGTGCAGGCCGACGCGGAAGCCGAGCGCCCTGACGGCGGCGACTGCCTCGGGCAGCGCCTTTTGCAAGGTCGGCTCGCCTCCGGAAAACACCACGCCGTCAAGGAGGCCCCGCCGCCCTTCGAGGATGGACAAGATCTCCTGCCAGTCCGGCCCGGCACCTCGGCCGGGCGGAATCAGATCGGCGTTATGGCAATAGCGGCAAGCGAGCGGGCAGCCCTGGCAGAACACCGTGGCGACCAGCTCACCCGGCCAGTCACAGATGGACAGCGGCGAAAAACCGCCGACCGCTATGTCATCGGCGGGCATTGGTAAGGCTCTTGCCTTCGACGAACGCGGTCCGCTCGGCGAACTCGCTTTTCTTGCCTTTGTTGAAGGACGAGACGGGGCGGTGATAGCCCATCACCCGCGTCCAGACCTCGCAGGGCTGACGCTCGTCATCGGACAGCAGGGTGGCGGCTTCGGCCTCTATCGCGGAAAGCGGCTTATTCATCTGAAGTCTCCTTGGCAGATTGGTTCACTCGGCAGCGGCTTGCTTTTCGGCCAGCCGTTCGGCATCGCAGATCGGGCAGAACTCATGTTCTCCGGCGAGGTAGCCGTGCTTGGGACAGATGGAGAAGGTCGGGGTCACCGTGATGTAGGGCAGCCGGAAATTCTCGAGCGCTCGCCGGACCAGTTTCTTGCAGGCTTCGGCCGACGACACCCGTTCGCCGAGATAGAGATGCAGTACCGTGCCGCCGGTGTAGCGGGTCTGCAGCGGCTCTTGGCGGCGCAGCGCCTCGAAGGCGTCGTCGGTGAAGCCGACCGGCAACTGGCTGGAGTTGGTGTAATAGGGCGCCTCCGGTGTGCCGGCTTGCAGGATATCCGGAAAGCGCTTCTTATCCTCGCGGGCAAAGCGATAGGTCGTGCCTTCCGCAGGCGTTGCCTCGAGATTGTAGAGATGCCCCGTCTCCTCCTGGAAGGCGACGATGCGGCTGCGAACGTGGTCGAGGAGGCGGATGGCGAAGGCCTCGCCCCACGCGGTCGTGATGTCCTCGCTGTCGCCGGTAAAGTTGCGGATCAGCTCGTTGACGCCGTTGAGGCCGAGCGTCGAGAAATGGTTCCGGAGCGTGCCGAGATAGCGCTTCGTATAGGGAAAGAGGCCATTCTCCATCAGCCGCTCGATGGTCTTGCGCTTGATCTCCAGGCTGGTGCGGCCGACCGCCAGAAGCTCATCCAAGCGGCGCCACAATCCGGCCTCGTCGCCCTTGTGAAGGTAGCCGAGACGGGCGCAGTTCACCGTGACCACGCCCACCGACCCCGTCTGCTCGGCCGAGCCGAACAGGCCGTTGCCGCGCTTCAGAAGCTCCCGAAGATCGAGCTGCAGACGGCAGCACATCGAGCGGACCATATTGGGCGTCAGCTCGGAATTGAGGAAATTCTGGAAGTAGGGTAGCCCGTATTTGGCCGTCATCTCGAAGAGCCGCGTGGCGTTGTCGCTCTCCCAGGGGAAATCGGGCGTGATGTTGTAGGTCGGGATCGGGAAGGTAAAGACGCGCCCCTTGGCGTCTCCCGCCGTCATCACCTCCATGTAGGCGCGGTTGATGAGGTCCATCTCCGCCTGCAGGTCGCCATAGCGGAAGTCCATCTCGACACCGCCGACCACCGGCACCTGATCCTTGAGGTCGTCGGGGCACACCCAATCGAAAGTGAGGTTGGTGAACGGCGTCTGCGTGCCCCAGCGCGAGGGGACATTGAGATTGTAGATCAGTTCCTGGATCGACTGCCGGACGTCATCATAGGAAAGCCGATCCTTGCGGACGAACGGCGCCATGTAGGTGTCGAAGGACGAGAAAGCCTGCGCGCCGGCCCACTCGTTCTGCAACGTGCCGAGGAAGTTGACGATCTGGCCGACGGCGCTCGAAAGATGCTTCGGCGGCCCTGCCTCCACCTTGCCCGGCACGCCGTTCAGCCCCTCGGTCAGCTGCGTGCGCAGCGACCAGCCGGCGCAATAGCCCGCGAGCATGTCGAGATCGTGGATATGGATATCGCCGTCGCGGTGCGCCTTGCCGACTTCCGGCGGATAGACGTGGGAGAGCCAATAGTTGGCCGTCACCTTGCCGGAGACGTTCAGAATGAGGCCACCCAGCGAGTAGCCCTGGTTGGCGTTGGCGTTCACCCGCCAGTCGGCGCGTTCGAGATATTCGTCGATGGACGACACCACGTCGATGACGGCTTTGGCGTCGCGGCGCAGACGCGCCCGTTGTTCGCGATAGACGATGTAGGCGCGCGCCGTGGCAAAATGGTTGGCCGAAATCAGTACCTGCTCGACCACGTCCTGGACCTCCTCGATCGACGGCATGCGATCGGCGAAACGGTGAGCGATCACCTTCACGGCCTGCATGGCCAGCAGATGCGCCTCGGCGCTGGAGAATTCGCCGCTGGCGGCACCGGCCCGTTCAACAGCCGAACGAATTTTCTCGGCATCGAAGGGGGCGAGCGCGCCCGACCGCTTGAGGACGCTGAGAGGCGGCTTGACTGGCGTGATTTCCGACATCGTTCCCTGCACCGAAAAAAGAGGCAGAGAACGGGGAACGCAATCGACACGCCGCCCGGAGAGATCTCCGGACGCAGGACGACGACGATCCACCGGTGCACCCCGCCCGAGGACATTTCACATAGGCCGGGGCAGGTCTCCTGGCTCGCGGGTCTCGGCGACCGATCCGTCTTCCCAGTGCCTCGCACCAGTGACATTCGTGGATCGATCACTTCCCGCCTACAGTTGCGGGGGCAGCGCCGGCATTGACCGGCTTCCCTTTTCACTCCAGATGTTGTGGCATCCGGAGAACCTCGGCTCTACGAATAGTATTTCTGGGGTGATGAGTCGGGTCAATGGCAGACGTCGGACCTAGTGGTTCTGCCTAGACGAACTCTGCGTGGCCTGTGGATCACCGGGCACAGGCCATCGAAAAAGGCGCCCGCCGGCACCGGTCAACGGTGTTTGGCGCAGCGCCTTCTTGCAGTGTCATAGTGTCTCAACCTCGCGCATGGCGTCCCGCTGAGCGGGCCCATGCCGGCGCCGTCACACCATGCCGAGCGCGTTCATGTAGAGTTCGAGGATGGCTTCCGCCTCCTGCCGCTCGTCCGGGTCCTGCTTGCGCAGCTTCAGGATGGCCCGGACGGCCTTGACGTCGTAGCCACGGCCCTTGAGCTCGGCCATCACGTCCTTGATGTCGTCCTGGAGCGCGGCCTTCTCTTCCTCGAGCCCGATGAACTGCCGGAGTTCACCCGCCGCGACGCCGCCCTGCGATTCTGCCGATTCCATGCTCATGGGATAAATGTCCTGCCGATCTTGTCATTGGGTCCGGGCGGGACCGCCGCCCGTGAGGCCGGCATGAAGTCCGAACTTCATGGGCCCGTCAACTATTTTCGAGCGTCCATTCACACGCCCGGGCCGCCGGCCCGCGATCCGTAAAAGACGGTCTCTCGCATCTCCGGCCTTGCCGCCAGCGGCGCCACCACCTCGAAAATCATCTTCGCCCAGTGGGTTGCGCCGGGTTCATTGGCGATATGATCCTGCCGCACCTCGATGAGGAGATGGGCAAGGCCGCGCGCCGTGCCGTGGTGATAGAGCGTATCGTTGCGAAGGGCGCCGTCATAGGGCTCGTTGTCGCCAACCACCAGGCCGCGTGCCCGGAAGGCCGCCAGCGCCGGCGCCACCATGCGATCGTCGCGGTCCCAGAGGATCGCCATGTCCCACGGACGGGCGATGCCCTTCCAAGCCGGCGTGAAGGAGTGGATGGACAGGATGACGGGGATGACGCCGCTGTCGATCATCCGGTCGATCTGTTCGGCGATGGCCTCATGGTAGGGGCGATGGAAGCGCCCGATGCGCCGCCGCCGTTCGGCGGCATCGACGCCGGCGTTGCCCGGCACGATCGCTCCATCGGAGAGCCGCATCACCAGTGTCGGGTCGTCCTCGCCACGGTTGGCGTCGATCAGAAGACGCGAAAAGCGGGTGAGCAGCGCCGGCGCGCCGGTAAGGCCGGCGAGGCGATGAACGAGCCATTCGGTGCCGATGTCATAGGCGATATGCCGCTCGAACTCCGCCTGGGGCAGGCCGAGGTCGCCATAGGGCGGCGGCACCCGGTTGGACGCGTGGTCGGCGATGATCACAAGGCCACCCGCGTCGTTACCGGGCAGAAAAATGAAAGGGGGAGCGTCGGTCAGGTCCTGCATGGCGAACGATCCTAAATGCTGCTATCGGTCGGATAAAGCCGATATCCGTCCACAGGCGCCACCGATCGTCCGACCGTTGCACATCCGCCGCGGTCCACCGGAGGCCGCCGCCTCCAGGTTCATGCATGTCCGCTGCCAGATCGCTGCCGCTATCCGCCCGCCCCGGCGAGGTCGTGGCCTTCCTCGCCCTCTGCCTCGGCGCCGTCGCCATGGGCGTATCGCCGATCTTCGTCCGCCTCGCCGACGTCGGTCCCTTCGCCAGCGCCTTCTGGCGTGTCGCGCTCGCCGTGCCGGTACTGGCCATATGGGCGATCAGCGAGGGCGGTCCGGCGGCGCTTTTAGCGGCCTTCCGTTCCAAGGCCATCTGGCTCGCCGGTATCTTCTTCTCGATCGACCTGTTCTTCTGGCACCTGTCCATTCTTCACACGTCGATCGCCAACGCCACCTTCCTGTCGTCGATGGCGCCGATCTGGGTGCTGTTGTTCTCAGGCCTGTTCATCGGCGAGAAGGTCGGGAAACGCGAGGCCGGCGGCGTCATCGTCTGTATCCTCGGCGGCGCCGTGCTGCTCGGCGGCTCCTACACGCTCGATTCCACCAAGCTGATCGGCGACATCTACGGCATTGGCACCTCCTTCGGCTTCGGTACCTATTTCCTTGCCGTGCGCGCCGCTCGCCGCGAGCACAGCACCGGTACCGTCACCTTCGGCGCCACCACGGTGACGGCGCTCTGCCTCGGCGTCGTCGCCTTCGCCTTCGAGCCGAAGCTCCTGCCCTCCTCGCTGGCCGGGGCCGCGACCCTCGCAGCCCTCGCTTATATCAGCCATATCGGTGGACAAGGACTGCTCGCCTTCGCCCTCGGCTATCTTTCCGCCGCCTTCTCGTCACTGGTCATTTTCATGGAGGTGATCGCCGCCGCCCTGCTCGCCTTTCTGGTGTTCGGCGAGGCGATCGGCTGGAGCCAGGCGGCAGGCGGTCTGATGATCCTCGGCGGCATCTGGATCGCTCGGCCGCGCTCATGACGAATCGTCTTGAACGCGACCAAAGACTGGAGCGTAAGCCTTTGAGGATGCGTGTTAATGCTGGAAGGGGATCGGGCGCGACGGAACCGCGCGGAAGCTTGCGTAATTATACGTTGACATTTTGCCGTAGGTCACGCGATAAGGCGGGGCATTCTCCGATGAGCACCGGACAAGGATCGTTGGCTGGCGGAATACCGATGGCGGCACTCAAGGGACCGGTACGGCGGACGCGGCCGGCACTTATTGCCGCGGCGCTGTCTTTCCTTGCCCTCGCCGCCGCGACCCCTGCGAAGGCCGATCTCAGGCTCTGCAACAAGACCGACGGCACCATTTCCGTGGCGATCGGCTACAAGGCCGCGGACGGCTGGCGCTCCGAAGGCTGGTGGAACATCGGCGGATCGAAATGCGGAACGCTGCTGACCGGCGCTCTTGCCTCGCGCTATTACTACCTCTACGCGGTCGACAGCCAGCATGGCGGCGAGTGGGGCGGCAAGGCGTTCATGTGCACGAGACGCAAGATGTTTACCATCGGCGGCGTCGAGAACTGTGTCGCCCGCGGCTATGAGCGGACGGGCTTCTTCGAGGTCGACACCGCCGAACAACGCAGCTGGACCGTACACCTCTACCAGCCGACCCAAAAAGGAAACGGGGCGAAATGAGACGAAACCGCAAGGTCAAGATTCTTGCAACATTGGGCCCCTCCTCCTCCGACAAGGACATGATCGCCCGGCTCCATCAGGCGGGTGCGGATTGCTTCCGCATCAACATGAGCCACACCAACCACGAGAAGCTGCGCTACTACGTGTCGACCATCCGCGAGGTCGAAGCCGAGGCCGGCCGCCCCATCGGCATCCTCGCCGATCTGCAAGGCCCCAAGCTGCGCGTCGGCACCTTCGCCAACGGTCCCGTCTTCCTGGAGATCGGCGCCAAGTTCGCCTTCCATCGTGAGAAGTTCGACGGCGACGTCACCGGCGTCACCCTGCCGCATCCTGAAATCATCGATGCCCTCGAGCCCGGCCATCGCCTGCTGATCGACGACGGCCGCCTCCGGCTGCGCATCGTCGAGAACGACCGCAAGCTGGCGATCGCCGTCGTGGAAGTCGGCGGCAAGATCTCCGACCGCAAGGGCGTCAGCCTGCCCGACACCGTTCTCACCTCGGGCGCCCTCACCGAGAAGGACCGACCGAGAAGGACCGCGCCGATCTCACCGCCGCGCTCGAAGCCGACGTCGACTGGATCGCCCTGTCCTTCGTGCAAGGGCCGGAAGACCTGTTGGAGGTCCATGAGATCGTCGACGGCAAGTGCGGCGTCATGGCCAAGATCGAGAAGCCGCAGGCCGTCAAGCGCTTCAACGAGATTCTCGAACTGTCCGACGCCATCATGGTGGCGCGCGGCGACCTCGGCGTCGAGCTGCCGCTCGAGCAGGTGCCGAGCGTGCAGAAGAGCATCACCCGCACCACGCGCAAGGCCGGCAAGCCGGTGGTCGTCGCCACGCAGATGCTGGAATCGATGATCCAGTCGCCGGTGCCGACGCGCGCCGAAGTGTCCGACATCGCCAACGCCGTCTTCGAAGGCGCCGACGCGGTCATGCTGTCGGCCGAATCGGCGGCCGGCGCCTATCCGGTCGAGGCGGTTCAGACCATGAGCCACGTCGCCGAGGAAGTGGAGAGCTCCGAGCACTTCCACTCAATCCTGGCCGGCCAGCGCGGCGAACCGGACGCGACCCCGGCCGACGCCATTTCCGCCTCGGCCCGCCAGATCGCCGAGACGCTCGGCATCGCCGCCCTCGTCTGCTTCACCGCCTCCGGCGCCACCGGCCTGCGCGCCGCCCGCGAACGGCCATCGACGCCGATTCTCGCGCTGTCGCCCAACCGCTCGATGGCCCGCCGCCTGGCGCTGGTCTGGGGCATCCACTCGGTGGTGACCGACGACGCCCGCTCGCTCAACGATCTCGTGCAGCGCGCCAGCCGCATCTCGGCCGAGGAAGGCTTCACCAAGCCCGGCGATCGCATCATCATCACCGCCGGTGTGCCGTTCGGAACGGCCGGCGTGACCAATCTGCTGCGCATCGCCAGCATCGGCGCCGACGGCAAGTCGGGCATCTGATGGGCTGACGGGGCGCCGGAAAGTCGGCGCCCCTTTTTTCGGACGTGTTGCCGGCAGATGATGCTCGGCTATCGCGACGAGGACATGGCCCGGGATCTGAACGGAAACTGCCGGGACATGACTGTCCCGG
>JAGSYV010000184.1 GCA_018262505.1 Pseudomonadota bacterium | reverse complement strand
GGTGTCGAGGTGCAGCTTGGTGAAGCCGGCCCTGGCGAAGGCGTCGATCATCACCTTGGCCTTGGCCATGGCTTCACTGGCCGGCAGCTTCTTCCACGGATTGGGGCCGAGGTGGTCACCACCCAGGATGACGCGATCGAAGGGGAAGCC
Source organism: Pseudomonadota bacterium (assembly GCA_018262505.1). Lineage (GTDB taxonomy): Bacteria > Pseudomonadota > Alphaproteobacteria > Rhizobiales > Pleomorphomonadaceae > Pleomorphomonas. The sequence continues at coordinate 15,796 of JAGSYV010000184.1, read as the reverse complement.
GACGCGCTTGGCGATTGCCTCGACGAAGTCGCGGAAGTCGCGCGGCGTCATGCCGGTGTAGCCACCATCCTGGTTGACCTGATTGCAGGTGGCTTCGATCAGCACCGGCAGATCGAGGCGGGCAGCATGCCGCATCGCCGCCTCGATCACCACCGGATGAGCCGAGCAGATCGAGGGAATGCCGCGCAAGCCGGAGGTCCGGAAGCGCCAGGTGGAAATGTCGCTGAGCGGGTTCAAGGCCATGTCTTCAGCTCCTCTGTTCGGCGATCAATGCGTCGAGTTCGGCGCGCGTCGACGCGCCTTCCATCGGGCCGGATCGGGTAACGGCCTTGGCGCCCGCGGCGTTGGCGTAGCGGAGCGCCGTCTCGGCATCGGTCCCGGCCAGCCAGAAGGTGACGAAGGCGGCGCCGAAGCAGTCACCGGCACCGGTTGGGTCGACTTCCGTCACCCGGAAGCCGGGCAGGCTGAGCTCGCGCTTGGCGTCGAAATAGCTGGCGCCGGCAGCGCCGCGCTTTAAAACGACGGCCTTGATGCCGCCTTTCAGGAGATTGGCGATGGCTTCCTTCTCACTGTCGGCCGGCGAGAACAGGAACAACTCCTCGCCACTCGGCAGGAACAGGTCGGTTTCGGCCAGCACCGTGGCGAGCGCCTCGCGCATGCCGGGGCTGTTGAGGATCTCGGCGCGAAGGTTGGGGTCGAACGACACCGTGCCGCCGTTGGCCTTGATCGTCCGTGTCGCCGTCAGCACGGCCTCCACCACGCTCGGCGCGTAGAGCGATGAGCCCATGACATGCATGTGGGTGCAGTTTTCGATGAGCGCGGTGGCAGAGCCTTTGAGCTCAATGCTGCCGCAGGCGCTGTGGCGGATGTTGAAGACGAAGTTACGACCTCCGTCCTCGCGATAGCGCACGAAGGCGCTGCCGGTGGTCCCAAGCGGATCGATTTCGATGCCGGAGACATCGACACCGTCACGCTTCAGCCGTTCGAGATTGACGTGGCCGAAGTCGTCGGCACCAACCCGCGAAATGATTGCCGCCGCCTGTCCGAGCTTGCCGACCTGATCGATGAAGATGGCCGGCGCGCCGGAGGGAAAGGGGCCGATCAGCTTGACCGGCTCGCGGAAGCCGTCGCCGCGTTCGGTGGCGACGATTTCCACCAGCACCTCGCCGATGGTGAGAACCTTGCTCTGACGCATTATTGCTTGGCCCGCTTGGAGTTAACGTCGAGCCAGACGGCCAGCAGAATGACCAAGCCCTTGACGATCAGCTGATAGAAGTAGGGAACGGTCGACAAGTTCATGCCGTTGTTCATGATGCCGATGATCAGCGCGCCGATGAGGGTGCCGATCATGGTGCCGACGCCGCCGGAAAGGCTGGTGCCGCCGAGCACCGCCGCCGCGATGGCGTCGAGTTCATAGCTGGTGCCGGCATTGGTCTGCGCCGAATAAAGCCGCGACGACAGCAGGATGCCAGAGATCGCCGCCATGATGCCGGAGATCATGAAGATGGCGATCTTGACGCGGTCGACCTTGATGCCGGAGTAGACGGCCGCCTCGCGGTTGCCACCAGTGAGATAGGCCCGGCGACCGAAAGTGGTCTTCGATAGCAGCACGTGGTTGAAGACGAACAGCACCACCACGATCCAGATGATGATCGGCAGGCCGACAAAGCTTTCGGCACCGATGGCGATCCAGGTCGGGTCCTCGATCATCGCCGGCGCGCCGTTGGTCGGCAGGCTGACGAGGCCGCGGAAGATGCCCATGGTCGCCACCGTGACGATGAACGACGGCAACCCGAGTTTGGCGATGAGCACACCGTTGGCAAGACCCATCGCCGCACCGGCGAGCAGCGTCAGGATGAGCGTCGGCAGGAAGCCGAAGCCGGCGAGGAAGGCTTGCGCGGCGGCCATGCCGGCAACGGCGATGATCGAGCCGATGGAGAGGTCGATCTCGCCGAGCAGGATCACCCAGGTCATGCCGAAGGCGGCGATGGCGATCACCGCGATCTGCTGCAGCACGTTCATCAGGTTGGCGACCGTCATGAAGCGTGGGTTCATCACCGAGAAGATGACGCAGAGGAGGATCAGGGAGGCCAGGATGCCGGCATACTGGCGAAGCAGCTTGGCGTAAGGCTTTTGGGCGGGGGCGTGTTTCTCATCGCTCATGACGTGATACCTGTCGCGTGGGCCATGACCGTTTCGGGGGTGGCGCCGCCGGGTAGCGTGGCGCTGAGCCGTCCCTCGTGCATGACAACGAGGCGGTCGCTCATCCCGAGGACTTCCGGCAGCTCGGAGGAGACCAGCAGGATTGCCGTGCCCTCGGCCGCCAGCTGGCGGATGATCTTGTAGATTTCGAATTTGGCGCCGACGTCGACGCCGCGCGTCGGTTCGTCGAGGATCAGGATGCGCGGCTGAGTCAGCAGCCACTTGGCGAGCACCGTCTTCTGCTGGTTGCCGCCGGACAGCGAGCCGACCGGCGTATCGACCGAAGCCGTCTTGATGGTCAGCCGGCCGACTTCATCCGTCGCCGATTTACGCTCCTCGCGTTTGCGCATGAAGCCGAGCGCGGCGGCGAAGCGGCCAAGCGCCGCCATCGAGATGTTCCACTCGACGCTGTGGGCGAGGACGAGACCCTCTTCCTTGCGGTTCTCGGTGACGAAGGCGATCCGTCGGGCGATGGCATCGACCGGCGAGGTAATGATTGCCGGCTCGCCGTCGACGCGGACGGTACCGGAGGCAGCCTTCAAGCCGAACAACGCGTTCATCATCTCCGATCGACCGGAGCCGATCAGGCCGAAGAAGCCGAGAATCTCGCCCTTCCTGACCTCGAAGGAGACGCTCTTGAACTCGCCGTCGCGGCTGAACCCTTCGACGGAAAGGATCGGCGCTTCACTCTCCGGTGGGGGAGGGAAAAGATGCGGCGGGTAGATCTCGTCCATTTGGCGACCGACCATCATGGCGATCAACTCGTCGATGGTGACGGTCTCGCGCTGACGAGTGGCGATGTACTCGCCATCGCGGATGACGCTGATGTCGTCGGAAAGCCGCATGATCTCTTCCATGCGGTGCGAGATGTAGATGATGGCAACGCCCTTGGCCTTGAGACGATCGATGATGGAGAACAGAATGTCCGTCTCGGCCTCGGTCAGCGAGGAGGTCGGCTCATCGAGAATGACTAGGCGGGGGGCATCGATAGACAGCCCCTTGGCGATCTCGACCAGTTGGCGCTGGGCCATGGAGAGATTGCCGACCTTTTCGGTGACATCGATCGGCAGGCCGAGGTCGCGGACGATTTCGGCGGCGCGGCGCTCAAGCGCCTGATCGTTGATGAAGCCGTAAACGGACGGCTCGCGCGTCGCCAGGATGTTCTCGGCTACCGTCATGTTGTTGCAGAGGCTGAGTTCCTGAAAGACGATGGTGAGGCCGCGGGCAGCCGCCTCTTGCGGATTCTCCGGCTTGTAAGGGGAGCCGCAGAATTCCACCTCTCCGCCGGTGGCGTGATAGACGCCGGCCAGGATCTTCATCAGCGTCGATTTGCCGGCGCCGTTCTCGCCGAGCAGCGTATGAACACGGCCGGCGCGCACCTCAAGGTGCATGTTCTTCAGCGCGGCGACCGGGCCGAACAGCTTGGACACATTGTTGATTTTGAGAATGACGTCGCTGGTCACGGCCGACATGCCCGCCTCCTTTCCGACGCGAATACCCTCGGCCGCGACGAATGCCGGACCGGGCGAGGGAGGGAAGACGAGGGGCCGATCAAGGAGCGACCGGATGGGCGGCCCCTTGATCTCATGCCTCCGCCTGTTCAAAAAAGTCTATCGACTTTTCGACGGACGCGGTCCCGCGTGCTTTCGGTTCACATCACTTGCGGACGTAGACGCCCGGCTCGATCGGCTGCTCGGCAGGCACGTCCTTGCCGGCGATAACATCAATGGCCGTGTCAACGGCCCGCTTGCCCATCTCGCCAGGGAACTGCTGGATGACGCCGACCATCACCGGGTTGGTGTCGACCGCCTTGCGGGCCTCTTCCATGCCGTCGAAGCCAATCACCTTGACCTGACTATCGAGACCGGCCGACTTCACCGCCACGGCGGCGGCCAGCGCGGCGTCGTCGCCAAAGCCGAAGATGCCCTGGATGTCGGGATTGGCCTGCAGCATGTTCTGCGCCGCAGCCAGCGCCTCGGCGCGGGTGATGCCGGTCTGCTGGGCAACGATCTCGACGCCCTTATGCTCGCCAATGGCCTTCTTGAAACCGTCGATGCGGTTCACCACCGACTGCACGGTCGGATAGTCAATGATCGCCACCTTGCCCTTGTCACCGAGCTCCTTGGCCATCAGCTCGCCGGCCTTGACGCCGCCGGCGTAGTTGTCGGTGCCGATATAGGAGGTGACCTTCACGCCGTTGGCGGGCACGTCGACGGTGATCACCTTGATGCCGGCCTTCTGGGCCTTCTCGATCACCGCCTTGACGCCCTTGCTGTCGACCGGCGACAGCACGATGACGTCAACGCCCTTGACGATGAAGTCCTCGACATCGGCGAGCTGCTTGTTGAGATCCTGGTTGGCGATCGCCACTTCGAGCTTGACGTTCTTGGCGGTGGCCTCGGCCTTCATGGCGTCGGCAAGCTCGATATAGAAGGGATGCTGCTGGGTGAGCAGCGAAGCGCCGATGCCATCGGCCAGCGCCGATGAGGCGAGAAAGGCGAAAGCAGAGCCGGCGAGAGCCAGGCGAGCGAGCGAACGAATAGTCATTGTGTTCCTCCCACATGGCCGCCGCTCCGATCCATCCTCATGGTCGGAAGACTGTCGGCCGTTGTTGAACTGTCGGGCGAAAACCAGTCCCGCGCCCAGCGAGACTTCGCCCGTTGGGGCCCAAACGGGCCTGACGGCAAACGCGCTTCGACAGGGGTGCCCTCCGTCTCAGCGAGGCCAACTCACCATGGAATATTACCGCATGTCAACATAAAAATTTTACGCGCGTAATAATTTCGAACGGCGTATGAAATGTCGCATGGAGCCGCTTCTGCCAATGCGCGAACGGCCGGCGTCGCTTGACGCCGGCCGCTGAAAGTTCCCGCTGCGAGCCGCGGAGATGAGACGTAAATTGAAGTCCGAGCCTTCGACGATTACCCGATGCGGTTCGTCGTCTCGCGGTCGAACAGGTGCAATCGGGCGCTATCGAGGGCGATGTGCATTGGCTGGCCAACCACCGCAATGCCGCGTTCGAGGGTATAGATCTTGAGATCCTGGCCAAGCAGGTGAACGTGGACAATGGTGCCGAAACCGGTTGGCTCCACCAGATCGACACGGGCTGTATAGGTGCCAATTTCCGGTGTGGCGACGATGCGCACATGCTCGGGGCGTACGCCGATGGTGATGGCTTGTCCTTCGGCGAGCTGAATGCCATCGGGAATGGCAACCTTGCTGCCGTCGGTGGTCTCGATGACGCCGGCCCGGCAGTGCCCTTCGACGAAATTCATGGCCGGCGAACCGATGAAGCCGGCGACGAACAGGTTCGCCGGGCGGTCGTAGAGATCGAGCGGGTTGCCAACCTGCTGGATGATGCCGCCATGCATGGCGACGATACGGTCGGCCAGCGTCATCGCCTCGATCTGATCGTGGGTGACATAGACCGACGTGGCGCCGATCGACTTGTGCAACCGCTTGATTTCGGCGCGCATCTGTTCGCGCAGGCGGGCATCGAGGTTGCTGAGCGGCTCGTCGAACAGGAAGGCCTTGGGATGGCGAACGATGGCACGGCCCATGGCAACGCGCTGGCGCTGACCGCCGGACAATGCCTTGGGTCGTCGTTGCAGGAGAGGATCGAGCCCCAGCTTGCCGGCCGCCGCCCCCACCGCCTCGGCAATCTTCTCCCGGGCCGTCTTCCTGAGCTTCAGGCTGTAGCTCATGTTGTCGGCCACCGTCATGTGCGGATAGAGCGCATAGGACTGAAACACCATGGCGATGTCGCGATCCTTGGGCGCGACTTCGTTGATGCGGCGATCGTCGATGCGGATCTCGCCGGCGGTAATGTCTTCGAGCCCGGCGATCATCCGGAGCAGCGTCGACTTGCCGCAGCCGGACGGACCGACCAGCACGACGAACTCGCCGTCGCCTATGGAAAGGTCGATGTCATGCAAGACCGGCACCGCGCCGAAAGTCTTGGTGATCGCCTCTATGGTGATGGATGCCATGGAAATGCTCCTCAGCCCTTCACCGCGCCGGCCGTCAGGCCCTGCACGAGATAGCGCTGGATCAGTAGGAAGAACAGGCAAGCCGGGATCAGTGCCAGCACGCCGGCTGCCATCATCTGCCCGAAATCGACGGAGAACTTGGAGACGAAGGACAGCAGGCCCACCGGGAAGGTGGTCGCCTTCAGCGTCAGCGGCAGGATGATTTGCCGAAACGCCGTGAACCGCGTGGCGCCGTCGATCATCGCGGCGTCCTCCAGGTCCTTCGGAATGCCGTCGAAGAAGGACTGCATCAGGAAGGTGGCGAACGGCACGTTGAAGGCGACGTAGACGATGACGAGGCCGGTGAGGCTGTTGGTCAGCCCGAGCGGCGACAGCATCTTGAACATCGGCGCGATCAGCATGACCAGCGGGAACATCTGGGTCAGCAAGAGCAGGCCGACGATCCAGTACTTGCCCCGGAAGACAAAGCGCGACATGGCGTAGCCGGCGAGCGAAGAAACGATGGTGACGATCACCGCCGTTGACGCCGAGACGATCGTCGAGTTGAGAAAGAAGGTCGGGAAGCTCGAGTGAGTCAGGACGAACTTATAGTGTTCGAGGCTCGCCTGCGACGGCCACAGCCGGACGCCTTCGGTGTAGAGCAGGCTGGTGGGCGTCACCGATACCTTGAGCAGCCAGAACAAGGGAAACAGGGCGAAGGCTACATAGGCGAGGACAGCCAGCCGGTGCAGCACGGTCAGGATAAGGCGCTTTCTGGTCATGTCAGTGCCTCGAAAGCATGGTTTGGCGCAGGATGACGATCAGCATCGAGTAGGCGAGCAGCAGCACCAGCAGCACCAGCGCGATCGCCGAGGCGTAGCCAAAGTCGAGCCGGCGGAAGGCCTGGGTGAAGATGTAGCTCGCCACGATCTGAGTGCGGTCGGCCGGCCCGCCGTTGGTCATGACGATAATCAGGTCGGCGAAATTGGCGATCCACACCGTGCGCAGCAAGATCGAGATCGCCATGGTCGGCGCCAGGAAAGGCACGGTGATCGACCGGAAGCGCTCGATCGGCCCGGCACCGTCGATCTCTGCCGCTTCGTAAAGGTCCTTGGGGATCGCCTGCAGCGCCGCCAGCATGGTGATGGCGAAGAAGGGAATTCCCCACCAGACGTTGGCGACGATCGGCCCCCACATGGCGGTTTCCGGGTCGGAGAGGATGTTGCTGGGCTCGGACATTATCCCCAGTGCGTAGAGCCAGTGAGGAATGGGACCGACGACCGGGTTGAACATCCAGGCCCAGTCGAGGCCCGATAGAAAGCTAGGGACCGCCCAAGGCAGAAAGCACAGCGCTTGCGCCAGCGCCCGTCCCTTGAACGGCTGGTTGAGCAGCAGGGCCAGGATCAGCCCGAACAGGAACTGCAGGATGACCGAGCTGAAGGTCCACCAGAGCGTGTTGACCAAAGCGCCACGAAAGGCGCCGTCGCCTGCAAGCTCACGAAAATGCTTGAGGCCGACGAACGCGCCGCTGAACGGATTGAGCAGCCGAATGTCGCGGAAGGCATAGGAAACGCCGAGCGCCAACGGCACCAGCATGATGGCGACGATTAGGATCAGCACGGGAGCCGAATAGAGCCACGGCTCTAGGCGCACGGCGATCTTCTGCTTCGCCGTTCGGCGGTCGCCGTTGGGTGGCGCGGCCGCGTGGGTAGAGGTCATCGGACAGAAACTCACATGGGTTCCAGGGCGGGCGCTCGATGTGCATAAGGCACGAGGGCTCGATCGCCGCCGGAACAAGGGCCGACGGATCGCATCAACCTTCGGCGGCACAAGTGTCGCCGGAGGTCCAAGCTTGAAGCGTTCGCCTTCCGATCAGGCCAGTCTGGCCCGATCGGAAGGTGCTTTGACGCTTCGTTACTTGGCGGAGAGGAACTTCTGCTGCGCGGCCGTCAGGTAGTCGGCCCACTGCTTGGCGAGGTCGTCAGGGGTGATCTCGCCGAGAAGCGCCTGCTGGCTGGTCTTGATCACCAGCGAGTCCTTGAAGAAGGCGAACTCCTCAAGATGCGTCGGCATCACCGTCGGAGTGACATTGGGGTCGGCGAGTTCCGCGAACCAGCCCTTGAACTGGTCGCCGGCATAGAAGGGATCGCTCTCGGCCGCCTTGTGGATCGGCAACGCGCCAATGCGCTTGTTCCAGGCGATATTGCCTTCCGGGCTGTCGAGCGTGGCGATCAGCTTCCAGGCGAGATCCTTGTGCTCGGAGTTGGCGAACATCGACCAGCCGCCGTAGCCGATGGTCGGGAACGCCTTGCCGTCCGGGCCCTTCGGGAACGGCATCACACCATAGTCCTCAGGCTTCATGCGCTCGGCGATCGAGATCAAGGCGTCCGGATCCTGGTCGAGGAAGGCGCAGGTGCCCGAATAGAATCCACCGACGACTTCGTTGAAGCCCCAGTTGATGCTGTCCTTGGGGGCAAGGCCGTCCTTGTAAAGGTCGATGACGTACTTGACGCCCTTCGCCCAGCCTGGATCGGCGAAGGTCGAGGTGCCGTCCGGCTTGAAGAAGGTGTTGTTACCGGCCATCGAGGCGGCGAACATCACCCAGCCGTTGAGACCACCCGGGCCTCCGCGCAGGCAGTAGCCGTATTTGCCGGGCAGCTTCGACACCTTCTCGGACGCGGCGCGGAACTCGTCGAGCGTTTTCGGCAGCTCGGCGACGCCGGCCTCGGCGAGCAGCTTCTTGTTGTAGAACATGGCCCGCAGATAGAAGCCGTAAGGCAGCTGATAGACGGTGTTCTTGGTCAGCCGTCCCATCTCAAGCGTGCGCGGCGTCAGGCCGGCGGTGTATTCCCACTTGGCGAGGTAGGGCTCAAGGCTCTCGAGGGCGCCGTTGTTGGAGTAGAGCGCCACCCAGTTGTCCGGCATCTCAACGACGTCGGGAGTTTCGCCGGCCGATACCATGGTGGCGAATTTCTCGAAGGCTTGGCCCCACGGCAGAGAGGTGATCTCGACCTTGGTGCCGGGATTGGCATCCTCGAACGTCTTGACGATGCCCTTCAGCGTCTCGGTGCGCTCGGGACTGGTGATCACCTCGACAAGTTTCAACGTCGTGTCGGCGAGAGCTGTGCCGGCCATGAGCAGCGTCGATAGCGACGCGATAGCCAAAATTTTGTTCATGAAGTTCCCCTTTTCTTGGTTGCCACTTGAGGGCGGGGTGCTGGAGGCCCCGCCGTGCGGTCTTTCTGTTGTTCGGCCGGTGAACCCGGTCGATCAGGCATCGGTGCCCCTGATTTTTATTTGCACCGAGGCCTTATCCGGCCCCTCCAAGCCGGAGAATTGTTGAGGAGTTCGGCCCTCCTATAGGCGGGCCGCGTCGATGGCGGCGCCGAGGTCGGCCCATAGCGCTTCAGCGCCTTCAAGGCCGACATGCAGGCGCACCACGCGCGGGCTGATGCCGAAGTCGACGGCCGAGTTCGGGCCGGCGGCCTGGTTGTGAACGACGGTCGTTGGAACGACGAGACTCTCGTGTCCGCCCCAGCTGACGCCGAGCTTGAACAGCTTCAGTTGGTCGGCGAATTTCGGAATGTCGACGCCCTCGCTGAAGGTGAACGAGAACAGCCCAGATGTTCCGGAGAGGCCCGGTGGCAGTGCGTTGCCGAGGCCGGGGTGCAGAACGTTCTCGATAAGAGGATGAGCGGCGAGCTTACGGGCAACGTAAAGTGCCGCCGCCTCATGCGCCTTCATGCGGGCCGGCAGCGTCCTGAGGCCGCGGATCAGCAGCCAGGCGTCGAACGGCGACAGCTTGCCGCCGAGATAGGGATAGGTGGTCGAGCGAATTTTGCCGACCAACGCTTTCGATCCCGTCACCACACCGGCGACGACGTCCGAATGACCGCCGATGTATTTGGAGGCCGAATGAAGGACCAGATCGACGCCGAGCGACAGCGGCTGCTGGAAAACGGGTGATGCCCAGCTGTTGTCGATCGCTGTGACGACGCCGTGCTTGCGGGCCATGGCGGCAAGCGAGGCGACGTCGAGCGCATCCATCGACCAACTGGTGGGGCTTTCGAGGTAGAATAGGGCGGCGCCGGGCAGTTCGCGCGCCACGGCCGCCTCGTCGCGGCCGTCGACATAGACGGTGTGGACGCCGTACTGTTTCAGCAGGATTTCAAACAGGCGGTAGGCGTCGGGATAGACGTGGCGGACGCAGAGGAGCTTGTCGCCGGGTCGGACGAAGGTCATCACCGCCGAGGAAATCGCGGCCATGCCGGAGGCAAAGCCGATGGCATCCTCACCGCCTTCGAGCCGTGCGATCATCTCCTCGAAATGACGAACCGTCGGATTGAGGCCACGGCTATAGGTCGGCCGCGTTATCTTGCCCATGTAGGTCTGGTTCATCTCGTCGTAGGACGAGAAAGTGAACAGCGACGTCTGAACGATCGGTGGCACGACGGCGTCGTAGGCGTTCACCTCCGATCAGGCTGGCACGCCTGATCGGGTCGGCTTCCTCAGTCATCTGGACATGTCCTTGATGTCTTCCTCGACAATTTCGAGGATCGCGTAAGTCTTCTCGCGTGCCAGCGCGACGTTGCGAGCGACGATCGCCTCGAACAGCTCGCGATGGAACGGGAAGGACCGCCGGGCGAAGTCTGGACGGTCGAAGGGTTGATCGAAGAAACTCTCGAACGTCTCCCGCATTTGCTCGAGCAGACGAGGGAAAAGCGGGTTGTGGGTGGCGTCGTAGATCGACAGGTGAAAGGCGAGGTCTTCCCGGCCGGCCGTGCCTTTATCGAGATGAACGCGTTCCATCTCGACGAGCGCTGCTTCCATGAGCGGCACGTCATCCGGCGTGTGTTTCAGTGCCGCCACCGCCGATGCTTCCACTTCGATGCCGCGCCTTACCTCAAGTGTCTGCAGCAGCGCATCCCTCAGGTGCGACATATCCAGCGACAGCGGCATATGGATCGTACCGGGGGTGATCGTTCGCATGAGGAACGTGCCGGAACCAACCCGTGGCTCGGCCACGCCGAGCGCCTGCAATTGACGAATCACCTCGCGCACCGTCGATCGCCCGACGCCGAGCGCCAGGCACAGCTCTCGTTCGGTCGGCAGCTTGTCGCCCGGCTTCATGCCGGCGCGCTCGATGTGGTCGGCGAGCGCGTTCATGACGCTGCGGACGCGGTCGATGCGCGGAATTCGTTCCATAGAAGAGACGTCGCCGGCCATCGATCCGCCACTCGGTCATCCGAGCCGACGCTCGGTAAATTGGTCTGACATCTGACATTAAGGGGATGGGGCCGCAAGCTGTCAAGTAGGCCTGCGCGCTTTCTGGGCGTGACTCAAAATTGTTCTGATGCAAGGGAGGAGACTGAGTGTGCGGGCAACGACGGCTGATGACGTTCCTTTGCGCAGGGCCAGATAGAGCCAACACTTCCCGACCAATGCCTCCGCGAAGTTGGGGGGGGCAACGTGATGGGTACATTGAGCGCAAATGCCGAAAGCAAGGTGGGTTGGCTTCAAACCAAGAGCCGCATTCTCAACTTATAAGTATGAAAAATTATAGCGCAACCTTGAAAGCACTAAAGAAGTGCCTTATTCTATCCTGCATGGTTGGGAAGCCGCAATTTGTGATGGTCATTGCCTTGTCACCGTCTCCGGAAAGCCGCGAAGCGCTTCACGAGACGCTTGAAGCATATCGGCAAGCGATGGGGATTCTCGGCGGGACCAAGGGGGCAAATCTCGTCGCGCTTCACGAGGAGGCCTACGAGGAGATCCGGGCCAGGACTGGTCTGCCTTCACGCATGGCGACTTTGGCTTTACGCGATCGGAGTCGGCGATCTGACTGGGCTCCCATCGAAGATATTCCTCTCGATTCCAAACTATTCTCGCTGAAAGGTCCAGACAGCGTAAGCATATCTACAGTCAAGGGGCGGGTTAATGTCCCTTATTCTGTAGAGGGTTATCGCAACGGTTGGGATGATTTCGCGGAGGCTCGTCTCTGCTTTGACAGAGCCTCAATCAAACTCCTCGTCGGAGCTCAGACGGGTCCTAGGTCACAGAAAGAGGTCTTTATGTCCAACGAAGGTATTCTGGCCCGTCTTGGGCGTGTCATCGCTGGCGTGCTCAACACTGCGGTTGACACAGCCGAGAACTCCAATCCGATCGCGGTTGCGCAGCAGGCATTGCGGGAGATCGACAAGATCACTGACGAAGCGCGTGCCGTGCTGGGACGCGCGATTGCGTCGGGCCATCGTCTGAAAGCCAAGGCGGAGGATCTCGATGCGGAAATTCGAGATCTCGACGAGAAGATCAAAACCGGTCTCTCTAGAGGGCGCGAGGATCTCGCACGAGCGGCAACCGGCGTGCAGATCGATCTGGAAGCGCAGCGCAACGCGATTGAAAAGGCGATCGCCGATAATGCGGGTGAGATAGCTGAAGCAGAGGCAACATTGAGCAGCATTGCTTCGGCCCGTGCGGACGCGACGAAGCGTCTTGAAGATGCCGAGCGGGCCGAGCGGACGGTAGTCGCCGCGGCTACGCCTTCGCAGCGTAACGACCAACGGTTGGCCGCGGCACTCGCGGCCGTGGAGAGAGTGACCGGTGTTCCAGCCAGGCCGGTCCAAGGCGCGGCGGAGTTGGAGGAGTTGGGTAAACTGCAGCGGGAAGATGCGATCGAGGCTCGCCTCAAGGTCTTCCGCGAAGGGCAGCGTTGATGGATTCCATCATTCAGCCTGGCACGGAGGTGTTCTGGGAAGCGCTGCTGGTTGTGGCGGGCCTTGGGCTCATCGAACTTGTGTCCATGCTCCTTGGTGTTTCAGCCTCTGGACTGCTGGACGACGGCCTTGGTCATCATGGAGTTGGTGATCATGAGCCAGGACTGCTTGGCGGTTGGATGTCTTGGCTCAACGCGGGGGGCGTGCCAATCCTGGTGCTGGCGGTGCTCCTACTCTCGGCCTTCGCAGTATTCGGATTCCTTCTTCAAATGTTGGCGGCCGGCGTTGCTGCGCCGTTACCAACATTTTTAGCTGGGCCGTTAGCGTTGATTGTGGCTGTTCCGACAACGCGCAGGCTCAGCCGCGGCCTCGCTCGGATCATGCCGCGCGATGAGAGCAATGCCGTCAGCCAAGCCAGCTTTATTGGTCTCGTGGGGACGGTCACGATCGGGCCCCTCGACCAAGGACAGCCTGGGATGGTGCGCGTAAAGGACCAGTACGAGAACATTCACACTCTGCGTGCCCAGGCGGCACCGGGGCATCTGATCGAGACCGGCACGCCTGTGATCATCGTGGATGGTTCGGATGGTCTCTTCCAAGCCATTCCCGCGCCACAGGAATTCACTGACATTGATACCAATAGGGGCTGACTATGGAGTTCTTATCTCTCGGCATCATCGCCGGCGTTATCGTCATGGCGATTGTTGTCATCGGCATTATCATTTCGTCGCTCTATGTCAGGTCGACGCGAGACAAGGCCTATGTCCGGACGGGGTTCGGCGGCAAGAAAGTTGTGCTCGATGGCGGCGCCATTATCCTGCCAGTCTTCCATTCCTATTCCTGGGTGTCGCTCAGCACGCTGCGGCTCGAGGTGAAGCGGGCTGAAAACGAGTCGCTGATCACCAGGGACCGGATGCGGGCCGACATAACCGCGGAGTTTTATGTCCGCGTGAAGCCGGATTCAGAGAATATTGCGCTTGCCGCACAGACGTTGGGTGATCGCACCAATGATGTCGACGCGCTCAAGACGCTGGTTGAGGCCAAATTCGTCGATGGCCTACGCTCGGTGGCTGCTACCATGTCGTTGCGTGATCTGCAGGAGCAGCGCGCGGAGTTCGTCAAATCGGTTCAGGCCGCGGTTGCTCACGACCTTCAGTCGAACGGTCTGGAGTTGGAGTCGGTCTCATTGACCAGGCTCGACCAGACCGACATCAAGCATTTCAATCCCAATAACAGCTTCGACGCCGAGGGCCTCACCGCCCTCACCAAGATTACCGAGGAGCGCAAGCGCGAGCGTAATCAGATCGTTCGCGACAACGAAGTCGAGATCGCAACCAAGGATCGAGAGGCCTCGCTGAGACGCCTCACGATCGAGCGCGAGCAGCGTGATGCCGAGCTGACGCAAGAAAGGGACATCGCCAATAAAACCGCCGAGACGCGAGCCGAGGCGGCCAAGGCCGAGCAACTTGCTCGCCTAGCGGAGGAGACGGCACGTTTGGATACGGAGCGGGGCATTGCCGAGCGAGACGCCGAGGCGCGCCAAGCGCGGGAATCCGCGCGCATCGTGGCTGAGCGTGGCATCGCGGAACGTGAGGCTGAAGCCCGCAAGATTTCCGAGACGGCACGTATCGAGGCCGCCATTGCTGTCGCCCAGAAGACCGAGGAGGAGCAAGCCGCTCGAGCCAAGGCAGATGAGGCCAAAGCCGGTGCCATCACGGCAGAAGAACAAGTGACAACCGCCCGAGAGGTCGAGATTGCTGAGCGTGCCAAGCGCATCGCGGTGATCGCCGCCCGCAGGGAGGCCGAGCAAGAAGCGACCGCCATCACGGTTAAGGCTGAGGCTGAGCGAGAGGCCGCGGAGAACCTTGCCGCTGCGTTGAAGATCCAGGCCAATGCGGAAGCCGAGGCTGCCAAGATCCGTGCTGCCGGCGTCATCGAGCTCGGTGAAGCGGAAGCGCGGGCGGAGCGCGCCAAGAATGAGGCTCGTAACGCTCTCGCCGCGAGCATCATCGACTTCGAACTGGCGAAGGCACGTGTTGAGATCGTGCCCAAGGCCCTTGCCGAGGCGATGAAGCCGATTGAGAAGATCTCCGATATCAGGATCTTCAGCACCGGCGGGTTCGGCTCCCTTGGAGGCAAATCGGGTGAGCAGACCGGTAACCCGATAAACGACCTATCCAGCCAGTTGCTGAACTTCACGGCACAGAAGCCGATTCTGGATGAGATTCTGGCTCAGGCCGGCTTCAAGGGGGGCGACCCGACCAAGGCCCTTCTCGGCGCTTCACTAGAGGCCTCAGTAGAAAAAGCCCTTCGGTCAACTGACGGTGTTGCGGATCCTAATATAAGATAATGACGCAGGGGCTGGCGGTCGCTTGGGCGATCGCCAGTTTCTCAACTGGTTGAAAGCCATTCGTCCACGAGGCGATCGTCGTGCGTCGTCGGCAAATTAATCCGACATCTGAGATTCCAGCAAGGTAGTCCGAAGCCGTCAGACCACCCTGTTTGCTTGGAGGCGTGACCTGAAATTGTGTCGGTTCACTCTTCGCTCTATGGTCGTGGGGCGCCGCATTGACGAATGCTGCGAGTTGAGTCTCAATCCGAACGGTCTTGGCCTGCGGGCCGGACGGCGCGGAACGGTTCGTCGCGCCTGAGTCCGCTCCAGCGGACTTCCGTGGGGCGTTGGTGGCCGGCCAGGAAAGTGGTTTTTATGAAGACGGACGATACGGTCCTCGTTGATACCCCCAGCGCTCAGTCCGACGACGTCCGATACGGCATGCCGGTCGGTCTCGGCACGCGTCTCAAGCTGGCGCGCCAGACGCGCGGCATGACGCTGAAGGCGCTGGCGCAGGCCGCCAACTGCTCGGAAAGCCTGCTGTCGAAGATCGAGAATGGCAAGGCGTCGCCGTCGCTGCC
>JAGSYV010000061.1 GCA_018262505.1 Pseudomonadota bacterium | reverse complement strand
CATGACGCAGGAGCGGCCGAGTTCCAGGAACTCCAGGCCGGTGTGGCGGGCGAGCAGCGGCTCGATGGCAAACTCGCCGGCCGTGTAGAAGCCGCGATGGCGCGCGGCCACGCTCTGGCGCAGCAGGCGGTAGGTGCCGACGATGCGCGGCCGCGCCTTGCGGAACGGCCGGATTTCCACGTCGTCATGATCGAGAACCAGGAGATGGTCGCAATAGCGGTCGAAGGCGTCGGCGTCGCGGCGGCGAAGAAAGGTGCGCGGATCGGCGGTCGCCTGCATCTCGCCGTAAAACACGCGGTAGCGCAGCGCCTGGGCGGCGCGCACCTCGGCGGCCGAGCGGGCAAGCCGTACCTCGAGCGCCCCCAGGTAGCCGAGCGGCGCGCCCTCGCCGGCCTCGATCCCTCTCGCATGCGTTGCTGGAAAAGTGTTGGAAAGTCCGAACATGTTGCCTCTGCCAAAGGGATTCGCCTGAAATGCCGCCTCGCTCTCGCACGCCTGGATGTCGGCAGTCTGTCGCGGCAAGCGGAAAGGGTGCGAGAGCCCGGCAGCAATCGCAGATGAGGGATCATTCAGACACGGAACCCTATATCGGCCGCACCGCCTCATCCTGCCTGAGGTCCTCTGCCTTCGCAGAGGATGACAGTAAAATATATAGCAAAAACAGTTATATAAGTTGTCATCCTCTGCGAAGGCAGAGGACCTCAGGCCGAAAAGGGCAGAAGGGGAATATAGGCCCCCCCCCTTGTCCTTGGAGCCCCATGCAGGTCGCGCCCGTGCCATAGAGTGCCGTGCGGAAAAATGCCTGAAACCCCGTCTCCTGGATTTTTTGCAAGGCTGCCGCCATGAAGAGCTCCTAAAGACGCTATGAAGTGGAACTCGAGGGAACTGGCCGATGCGCGTGTTGCTGGTCGAAGATGAGCCGGAGATGGCCTCGGCGTTGCGCGCGGCGCTGACCCGGCGCCCTGGTGCTCGACCGCCAGTTGCCGGACGGCGACGGCCTCAGCCTGATCCCCAAGCTCAGGGCGCGCGGCAATCTGGTGCCGGTGCTCGTCCTCACGGTGCGCGGCGACCTCGCCGACCGCGTCGCGGGGCTGGACCAAGGGGCGGACGACTATCTCGCCAAACCCTTCGCTCTGGAGGAGTTCCTGGCCCGGCTGCGCGCCCTCCTGCGCCGCCCGGCCAACATGCAATCCGACATCGTCCGCGCCGGTCGCCTGTCCTTCGACTTCGTCAACCGCGAGGCCAGCATCGCCGGCGTCGTTGTCGACCTGACGCGGCGGGAAATCCTCGTCCTCGAGGCGCTGCTCCGCCGGATGGGCCGCATGGTGCCGCGCGCCTTGCTGATGGAGGCGGTGTTCTCGCTGGACGACGAGGTTCAGCCCAACGCCCTGGATACCCAGGTATCGCGCCTGCGCCGCAAACTGACGGAGGCCGACGGCGGCGTCACCATCAACGGCGTGCGCGGCGTCGGCTATCTCCTGAGAGAAACGCCATGACCCCTCGGCGGCCCAAGTCCCTCAAATGGCGCCTCGTCGGCCATCTCGCCGTCATGCAGGCGGTGATGCTGGTTCTGCTCACGGCGATCATTCTGGTCGTCATCGGCTTCATGTGGCGCAGCGGCATGCTGGGCGACAGTTACGAAGGCAGCACCATCGATGTTCTCGTCGGGGCGGTGGAGCGCGATGCCCGAGGCGAGCTGACGCTGCGCCCAACGCCCGAGCTCCTTCGCATGCGATCGGAGAAACCCGATCTCTGGTTCGTGGTGCGCGACACCCAGGGCCATCGCCTTTCCGAAGGGACCGTGCCGCCCGAGGTGGCGCCGATCGCCGTGCAGCTCGATCACATCGAGGATGCCCTTCTCCGATCGCCCTCCGGCGGCCCGACCGACCCGGCCGGCGTGATCAGATGGGTCGACACCAGGGCCGGCCGGCTTCAGATGCTCACCCCGGCCAAAGGGCGCCTTTCAGTCCGCACGGTCATCGCGGCGATCGAGCCGATGCTGGTCAACGCGGCGCTACCGATCTTCGGACTGATGGCGCTTGCCACCCTCCTCGTTACGCCCTTCGTGGTGCGCCGCGCCATGGTCGGGTTGGGACAGGCGGCCAATGATGCCGAACGCATCGACATCGACCGCAGCGGCGTGCGCCTTTCCCTCGACAAGGTGCCGGCCGAGGTGGTGCCTTTCGTCAACGCGGTCAACCACGCGCTCGACCGCCTCGACAAGGGATACGAGGGGCACAAGCGCTTCTTGGCCGACGCGGCGCATGAACTCAGAACCCCCATCGCCATCCTGACGACGCGCATCGCCTCCCTTCCCGCCGGACCGGAGCGAACGCGCCTCCTCGAAGACACCACGCGCCTGACCATCCTCACCGGGCAGCTCCTCGACCTTCAGCGCCTCGACCAGCGCGAAGTTTCCCTCGCGCCGGTGGATCTCGTCGCCATCGCCGAGCGGATCGTCCTGGACATCGCGCCGCTGGCCTTCGCCGCCGGCTACGAGATGACGCTGGAGCCGGAAGCCGAACACGTCACGGTCTCCGGCGACGAAACGGCGCTCGACCGCGCACTGGCCAATCTCATCCAGAATGCAATCGATCACGGCGGCCGGCGCGGCACCATCATGATCCGCGTCGCCCGCGCCGGCTGGATCGAAGTCTGCGACGAAGGCGACGGCATCCCTAGGGACGAGCGCGAACAGATCTTCGAGCCCTTCTACCGCCTCAGGCATCGAAGTGGTCACCGGCCCCACCAAGGGCGCCTGCCTCAGGATGGTGTTTCCGTTGCCCGGCTCGGCCGAGCGTCACGACCAACCGAGCTGAACAAGGCTGCCTATTCGCACTCGAAGGAAGGCTGCCTGAAGCTCGTCACGTACCATTCGGCGCCGGAGAAGCGGGTGTAGAAGGTGTAGTAGCACGCGGTCTGCTGGACATAGCCGGGGGTCTCGGTCGCTTCATAGCGCTCGCCATGCCGTGTCCGGCGCGTCTCGCCGGACGAACTGCCGGAGACGACCTGCGTCTTGTCCTGGCGCCATTGATAGGCCCGTTCGCCGGGGCGCATTTCATAAACGTTGTCCGGCGGGCCGTAGTCCAGCATGACGCTGTTGATCGGCGCGCCGATATAGCTCTTCATGATCTGCGAGGCACAGGCCGTCAGCAGGAAGAGCGCCGCCAGCCCCATGGCGGAAAAGACGAGCGTCTGTGGGATTTTGCGTGGTGTCCCGATCATCGATAGGCCCTTTTTCCCGGTGTTTTCCGGGCCTAGACCTAGGGGGCCTGGGTTACGGCAGCATTGCGCCCGAGAGGACCTCATCCCAGCCGCGCCAGGGCCGCGTCCCAGGGAAACGAATTCGGCATCTGCCCCGGCTGACGTGAGGCCGGCGCAAATGCCGAATTCGAAATCATGGATGACGAAGGCTTTCGATGAACCTGGGTTCATCGCACAGCCCTAGAAGCGGTAGTTGAGGCCGGCCTTGAAGACGTGATCCTTGAGGCTGGTTTTCGAGACGCCGCTCGACGTCGTCGCCTTCATGTCGTCGGTCGCCACGTAGTCATATTCGAACTTGGCCGAAAGGCCGCCGTCAAAGGCCTGCTCGACGCCGACGCCTAGCAAGTGTCCCTGTTTGAAACCATCCGTCACGTAGGTTCCGCTCCCGCCCTTGTAATCCGTCATGGTGAAGCCGGCAGTGCCGTAAACGAGCGTGCGATCGAGGCTGATACCCGCCTTGGCCTTGGCCGCGCCACGATAGCGCTCCTGCACCTTGCCGCCGGGAACATTGCGCTCGGCGTTGCCGAGATAGCTCCCCTCGAGCTCGACGCCCAGAACGGCGGGACCCGTCTGGAAATTATAGCCCGCCTGAACGCCGCCCAGGAGCGCCTTGTCGCCCGACAGCGGGTTGACGTGCGAGGTGTTCGCGCCACCGTGGACGCCGACATAGGCGCCATCCCACTTGAACGGCGCCGGTGCGTCGTAGGAGGGGACGTTGATGCCGCCCAAGGGAGAAATGTCGGCGGCCGACGCGTTGCCGGCGAGGACGCCTGCGACACCCGCCACGAGGACCACCGCTTTTGCATTGAAAGACATTGACCGCTCCATGCCACCCGCGTGGATAATCCGCCGGGCTTTGGTTGTTGGAAAAGGCCGCCTCGGCAGCCCGTTTCTCTCCGATGGCCTGACAGTTGCCATCGGCAGATGAGGGTCATTTTGCCGTTGGAGATTGCGTCTACATTGCAAGAGGCAACAATAAGAATAAAATTATCGGCAATTATCGAGAGATATAGCGTCTCTCGTTAAGAATTTTTTAGTATCTATCTTGCCTGCTCGCCGGGAAAAACAAGGCGAAAGCAGGCACCACCGTGCGACGTATCTATGACGGTCACGCTGCCGTCGTGGCGTTGCATGATCTCGCGCACCAGATTGAGGCCGAGGCCGGCGCCACGAGTCCGAGGCTGCAAGCGATAGAACGGCTCGAAAATCCGCTCCCGTTCGTCGGCGGGCACGCCCGGCCCCTCGTCGCTGATCTCGATGACGGCCGGCCTTTCCACTCTGATCAGGATAGTTCCGCGCCCACCGCCATGTTCGATGGCGTTCTGGACGACATTGGTCAGCACCCGCTGCAAGGCGCCCTTGTCCGCCCGGATCACCAGATCCTTCGCATCGACCTCCAGCGACAGCTCGTAGCCATGGGCGATGGCCAGCGGCGCAAGGTCGGCGGCGGTCTCGCGGCAGAGCCCCTCCAGATCGACGTCGACGAAGCTGTGGCCGCCGCTGTCCAGGCGCTGAAGATCGAGCAGCTGCTCGGCCAGCGAGGCGATGCGCCAGGCATCGGCCAACAGATGCGTCCGCAGCTGGCTTTCCGAGATGCCTTCCACCCGCGTCTGCAGGATGGCGACCGGCGTGCGCAGTTCGTGGGCGGCATCGAGAATGAAGCGCTGGTGCCGCTCATAGCCTTCGTCCAGCCGATTGAGGACGCCGTTGATCGCGTTGACCAGCGGCCGGACCTCGTTGGGCACGTCGGCCAGCGGCAGGCGATAGCCGCGCCGATCGATGTCGATGGCTTCCGCCTCCTCGGCGATGCTGGACAGGCTGGAGAAAGCCCGCCGCACGATCCACGGCACGCCGATGATCGTCACCAGCGCCAGCAACAGCAGGATGGGCACCATCAGGAGATTGGAGAGAAACAGCACCACGAAGGTGGTGCTGAACAGATTGCCCTTGCCGAGCACGGTGAACTCGCCGGCCGGACCGAACGCCCGCCGCACGACGGCCAGGTTGGAATAAGGCCAGGTCGTATCGCGGATATCGGCGAAGGTGATCTTGTCGAGGTTGCGCGCCATGACGGCGAAGAGTTCGGGAACCGTGCCCGTCTCAACGATCTCGCCGCGATCGCTACGCGCCACGAACCAGAAATCGCCGGCCGTCCGCTTGAGCTTGGCAAGTTCCGGCGTCTCGTTCAGCCGCAGGCTGCCATCCGCCTGCCGGTCGATGGCGCGCGCCGCCACCTCGGCGAACTTCGGGCTGATCAGCACGCCGCCCTCGTCCTCGTGCACCAGATAAGCCACGAAGCCGATGCCGAACAGGAAGAGAATCGCGACCTGAAAGATGAGGAACTGGACGATGAGGCGGCGTTTCAGCGATATCGGTCGGCGCCGTTTCATAGTGCCGGCCTGATCAGGTAACCGACGCCGCGAATGCCGTGGATCTCCACGGCGGCCTCGGCCTCCGCGAGCTTTCGGCGCAAGCGCGATACATGGGAATCGAGCGCGTTGGACTGGATCTCGTCGTCGAACGTATAGACCGCTTCCTCCAGCACGCTGCGCAGAACGGTCCGCCCCTGCCGGCGGACCAGCGTTTCCAGCACGAGCAATTCCCGCCGTGGCAGATCGAGCAGGGTGCCGTCGATGCGCGCCTCGCGATTGTCGAGGCTGAACTCCAGCCGCCCGACGCGCGCCACCATCGGCACCACCTTGGCCGGGCGGCGCATGATGGCCCGAATGCGGGCCAACAGTTCCTCCACCGCGAACGGCTTGGTGAGATAGTCGTCGGCGCCGACGTCGAGACCGTTGACGCGGTCTTCGATGGAGCCACGCGCCGTCAGCACGATCACCGGTGTCGTGTCGCCCGTGCCCCGCAGATGGCTGAGAAAGCTCAAGCCATCGCCGTCCGGCAGTTGCAAATCCAGCAGGATGATATCGTGCAGGCTCTGGGCGACCGCCTCCCGCGCATAGGCGAGCGTCGGCGCGTGATCAACGATCATGTCGAACCGGTGCAGCGCCGTGGCCAGCGCATCCGCCATTTGCGGTTCGTCTTCAACGAGCAACAGGCGCATGTCTTCCCCACTTCGCTGCGAGCGCTACGCGGCGAACATTGCAACAGCATTGCGGCCGCTTCCGGTTTGGACGGATGCGCGGGACCTCGGGCGGCATGGGACGATCGGCCGATATCGTGCTCGATGCACGCAGGGAGCCTTATACGACCCTCATTGACCTCTCGTCCCGAGGTCCTGCGCCTGCGCGCAGGATGACAGATTTATATTTGTAATCAGATACTTAGATGACCATTGCTCCCTATCAAGCTGTCATCCTCTGCGCAGGCAGAGGACCTCAGGCAAGATGGAGCAATCGGCCGATATCGGGCTCCGAGGACAAGGGCACCCGATGCTTCCCTCGGCACTCTCTCGTCCCGAGGTCCTCTGCCTTCGCAGAGGATTGACACCTTATGAATGTCTATGTATTTGTTTATATACATAATTCTGTCATCCTCCGCGCAGGCGGAGGACCTCGGGCAGGACGGAACGATCGGCCGATATCGCGCTCAAGGCACGCAGGGAGCCTTATACGACCCTCATTGGCCTCTCGTCCTGAGGTCCTGCGCTTGCGCGCAGGATGACAGATTTATTCTTATAGGCAAATACTTAGCCGCCTTTCGCTCCCTATCAAGCTGTCATCCTCTGCGCAGGCAGAGGACCTCAGGCAGGATGGAGCAATCGGCCGATATCGGGCTCCGAGGACAAGGGCGCCCGATACTTCCCTCGGCACTCTCTCGTCCCGAGGTCCTCCGCCTTCGCGGAGGATTGACACCTTATGAATGTCTATGTGTTTGTTTTATATACATAATTCTGTCATCTTCCGCGCAGGCGGAGGACCTCGGGCAGGATGGAGCGATCGGCCTCATATAGCGCTCCCCCAAAGGAGCCCAGGAAAATCGCATCGCCTCCCCGAGGGCTTGCCCCAGGAAGGCGTGGAGCGATCACACCGCCGCCAGATCCTTGACGAAGGTTGCTACCGATGCCTTCAAAGTGGCCGCCTTCTGCGATAGGCCCGACGACATGGTCATCAGTTGGGTGGAGGCGGCGCCGGTCATTTCCGCCGCCTGGCCGACGCCGGAGATGTTCTGCGTCACCTGCGTGGTGCCCGACGCCGCCTGCTGGCAGTTGCGGGCGATCTCGTCGGTGGTGGCGCCCTGCTCCTCGATGGCGCAGGCAATCGCCGCAGAGGCTTCCTTGATGCCGCCGATGGTCTTGATGATTTCCGACATCGACGACACCGTACCATCGGTGGCCGCCTGGATCTCGGACACCTTCACCTCGATCTCGCCCGTCGCCTTGGAGGTCTGGTCGGCGAGCTGCTTGACCTCGGCCGCAACGACCGCGAAGCCCTTGCCGGCTTCCCCGGCCCGCGCCGCCTCGATGGTGGCGTTGAGCGCCAGAAGGTTGGTCTGGTCGGCGATGCCCCGGATCAGGTTGATGACGTCGCCGATCGCCGAGGCGGCGGAGGCCAGCGTGGCGATCCGCTGGTTGGAGGCCTGCGCCTCACGGTAGGCGCTGTCGGCGATCTCGGCCGAGCGGGTGACCTGGCCGGAAATCTCCCGGACCGACGCGGCCATTTCCTCCGACGCGGCGGCCACCGTCTGCACGTTGGTGGCGGCCTCCTCGGCGGCGGCGGCGACGGCCTGCGCCTGGCGCGCCGTTTCCTCGGCGGTGGCCGACAGGCCGCGAGCGCTTTCCGCCACCTCGTCGGAGGTCATGGCGAAGTCGGTGGCCATGCCTTGCATGTCGGTGACGAAGCGGGTGCCCACCTCGTTGCGCCTGACGATCGCCTGGTTGGCAACTTCCTCGGCCCGCTTCTGTTCGTCGCGAGCGGCGCGCGCCTCAAGCAGGTCGGCGCGCAGCTTCACCAGGGAATTGGCGATGGCGCCCACCTCGTCCTTGCGGTCGGCATGCAGCACATCGACGTCGAGCTCGCCACAGCCGAGCGATTCCATCACCTTGAGTGAATCCTTGACCGGCCCGACGATGAAACGCCGCATGACGACGATGGCGAGACCAATGGTCAAGAGACTGCTCAGCGCCATGACGAGGCCGGCAGTCAGTTCCGCACGATGGGCGACGACGTCGGCGGCGTCGTTCAGCCACTCCTTCTCGGCAAGCAGCTTGTCGTTGAAGACAATGGCCTGAGCGATCGTCGCATCGATTTCCGACACGCAGACATCCCGCAGGGTCTTGGCGGCCGGCGCCCCCGCCTTCACTTGGTCGACGGCGCCTCTGCAGACGACGTTGACGGCGTTCTTCGCCCTCTTGAGAACGTCGCCGATCTCGCCGGCGCCGGCCGGGTAAGCCTTCGCGGCAAGGCCGCTCTGCTTTTCATAGTCCTCGATTCCCTTGGCGATGGTCGCCTCGGCCGCGGCGGTCTCATCGGCCGTTGTCGCGATCGCCAACGCCCAAAACCCGGTCTCCGCCTGTCTGAGGTCGCGACTGGTCCGCGCCAGAGAGGTCGCCGCCGAGGCGGGACCTTCGATGATTTCACCGTTGATGGTGTTGACGACGTCGACCTGCGTCTCGGCGTAGACGATCACCCCGAACGAAACGGCGGCCAGCAGCAACAGAAGGGAAATAACCTTCATCTGAAGGGAAAGATTTCTGAACGACACGGCAAGCGCTCCCTAGTGGAAGAAACGACTCCACCGAGAGCACTTGGTAGCTTTTACGTGATAAGTAATCCTTAAGGGCGACAACAAACCATGCCACTTTATTATTTTCACGCCACGCTCATATTATAATACTTGCACCACACAGAGCAACACAACCGAAATTATGCTTGGCAAATACCCACCCGCCTCCCAGAGGCTCGCCCCAGGGAAGTATGGAGCGATCACACCGTTGATGGTATTGACGACGTCGATTTGCGTGCCGGCGTAGACGATGACTCCAAACGAAACGGCGGCCAGCAGTGAAATGCCCCTCCACCTCAAGACAATATTCTTGAACGATACGACAAGCGCCCTCTCGATCATCGATTAGTTCATCAGTAAACTTGGCGTGCCGCCACCTAAGAACGATTGGTAAATAGCCTCGTTAATATTGAAAATATATTAAACAATCATATATTTAAATTTAAGAATTCGAAAAAGTTGCTATCTATTTATTTTTGATAATGCCAACAATACCTCCGGAGCGCAAGGTCTCGACGATATCCGCGTCGATCTTGCCGTCCCCAGCCATCTCGGTCAGGATGGCAAAGGCTTCGTCGCGGCCCATGGCCGGCCGATAGGGCCTGTCCTCGAGGAGCGCGCTCAGCACGTCGCAGACGGTGACGCAGCGGGTGCGCCAGGAAATGCGCGGCGCCGCCAGTCCGAAGGGATAACCCGTGCCATCCATGTATTCGTGATGGTGGCGGATGATGTCCAGAACCGCGTTCCAGCCGAGAATGCGCTTGTCGCTCACGCTGTCATGGCCGACTTCCGGATGGGTGCGCATCTTGTCCATTTCCGCCTTGCGCAGCCGCCGTGGCGCCCTCAGCAGGCTGACCGGCAGCGACAGCTTGCCGATGTCGTGCAACAGCGCGCCGACGCAAAGGATGGCATGCTCGCTGCCATCGATCCCCATCCGCCGGGCGACGTAGACCACCAGCTCCATCGTTTTCAGGGAATGGGCAAAGGTGAAGCCGCAGTGAAGCCGCAGCGCATTGAGCTGCGGCAGGACGCCGGCGTCCACCAGATAGCGGTGCGTGGTCTCCATGGTCGCCGCGTCGCATCCGCTGCGCATCAGCGCGGACTGAATGAGCAGGCTTGTCCGCTTTTCCGGAAAGCTCATCTCCGCCAGCAAGGGTCTGCGAACCTTCGGCTCGCACAGATCCGAAACGTAGGACGGATGGTGGCGGCCGCTCTCTTCGTCAGGCAGATATCGCAAGGACATGTCTTCACCCAACCTTCTGACTGAAACCGGCGCGAGCAAGACACCCGCGCGGAGGAACGGCGCAGAAATGCTTTGGCGCCGCCACTAGACCCAACCGACCGCGGCCGGCTCTCTCGACAATGGGTAAGGCGATCATGCCAGAGGCTTCCTGCCTGCCTGAGCGGAACAAGGAGAAGGGTTGCCAATCCCGGCTTTGCGTTCGACGCAACCCAAAATACGAGAGAATTCACTAGGCGACCGCTAATGCGTGTTTTGTGCGTTTTTTCGCTTTTTGTACACCGTGGGGAGACAATGCCATGTTTTCCCGGCCCGATCAGCGCGGCGAATGGCGCGGCTTTCCAAGTAAAGAACGGGAACGCTCGTTTGATGGGCAGATACCGCGGCTGCCCGCGCGTGTTTCAGCATCACCCGGAACGACATATCCGCCCATTTCTATGTATCGAACCGCGCGCGCCCCCTGTAATCGAAAAAGGGAATGCCGATCTTGTAATATTATTAGCAAATGCGCCGCTAGTATTCTCCTTGACACCCTCATTTGCATCGAGTGTGCTGCCGGCGAGTGCTTTTCCCAGCCTGATTCATAAAGGCGATCCTCACAACTGATCCACGCCCATAAAGAGGGAGAGATGCGAAATACGAACAGCCAGGCCGACCGGAGAAGCTACAAGAGCGTCTATCGCAGCCCAGAAGAGCTGAAGGGCCTGCTGACCCGAATCTATGGGCCGACGATCAGGCTGGCCGGCGCCAGCGATGCCGATTTCTACTTCCGGACATCCGTTTGCCGGGACGGCTTTCTCACGCTCTCCGACTGCCACACCAGCGACAACCTCGTCTCCTCGTTCAACGCGGACAACGACGACATCGTCATCATCACGCGCTCGCGGGGCGACTTCGCCATTCGCACCGGCAACGGCGACTATGCGCTGTCGCGCGACGTCGGTTTCGTGTTCACGCTGAACCACGCCCTCGGCTACACCTCGACCAGATCCACCGCGACAACCGCGCTGCAGATCGGCCGGTCGAGGTTCGACGCCAT
Source organism: Pseudomonadota bacterium (assembly GCA_018262505.1). Classification (GTDB taxonomy): domain Bacteria; phylum Pseudomonadota; class Alphaproteobacteria; order Rhizobiales; family Pleomorphomonadaceae; genus Pleomorphomonas. Next base: position 21,730 of record JAGSYV010000061.1, on the reverse strand, counting down.
CTTGCAGGCCTATTGCGAAGACGTCCCCGACCGGTGGTCGGGCATCCAGAACTTCTCGCTCGGCGGCGGGTTTGGCCACCTGATCCAGGCGCTGGCCAACCGCTACCGGGAAAACTTCGAAAGCCGGGCGGACTGCGCCTATTCCGCGGCGAGCCTCAACCTCGTGCGCAACGCGGCCGCCGTCGCCATTGCCGAACTGGTGTCGCGCGGCCACGACCGCCACCGGCGCGAGAGATTCACCGCGTCGCGGCGGAACGTCATGCGGGCCGTCGACCTCATCAACACTCAGAGCGCGCCGCTCACCATCCACGATCTGGCGACCACTCTCGGCATCAGCGTGCGCGCCTTGCAGGACGGCTTTCGCAAGCACCTCAACACCTCGCCCCACAGCCTCCTGAAAACCGGCCGCCTCGAGGGCGCGCGGCGCGATCTGATCTCCGGCAAGGTGGGCTCCGTCCGCGAGGCGGCCACCAAATGGGGCTTCAGCAACCTCGCCCGTTTCAATCAGGAATACTTCGAAGCTCTCGGCGGCTATCCCAAGGACACGCTCCGCCCCTGGCACGACGACGACCGCCTCCGACAGGATTGAGGCGAGACGCCTTCCATCGCCGCTTGCCGCGAATCGTCGCGCTCGCTAACCTCCTCGCCAAGGCGTGGCCCGCGCCTCCTCCCTCCATTCGGGAAGCATCTGACATGCAGGGCGACTGACTTCAGCCGAACCATCTGTTCGAGCGTCGCATGCGGAGGGGTTGCGCTTTGGCTCGTTCCGGAGGTCGCGATGAAGCTCTCTGCCCCCATTTTCCAGCTGAAACGCCGCGCCAGGCTGATGGCCCGCGCTGACAATCTGCCGCTGCACGCCGCGCTCGACCGGGTCGCCCGCGCGGAAGGCTTTGCCCGCTGGGGCCTGCTCTCATCCAGCGTGGCCGCCGGCCCACTATCGGCCACCATCCTCACCCACCTCGATGACGGCGACCTGCTGCTGATGGCCGGCCGCCCCGGCCAGGGCAAGACCATGCTCAGCCTGCAACTGCTGCTCGACGCGGTGCGCGCCGGCCGCCGCGCCGTGTTGTTCACGCTGGAGTTCACCGCGGCGCAGGCACGCGGCCACCTGCGCAAACTGGCGACGGGCGCACCCGATCTGGCCGACAAGGTGGAGGTGGTCACCACCGAGGCGATGAGCGCCGATACGATCATGCGCCATCTCGCGGGCGCCGCGCCGGGGACGGTGGCGGTGATCGACTACCTGCAGATCCTCGACCAGCAGCGCAGCAAGCCGGCACTCTCCGAACAGGTCCGGGCGCTCAGCGATTACGCCGGGAAGACCGGCCTCATCCTCGGCTTCCTGTCGCAGATCGACCGAACCTTCGATCCCGAGAGGAAGCGCCTGCCCGACATCGGCGACATCCGCCTGCCCAACAGGATCGACCTCGGCCTCTTCACCAAGGCCCTGTTCCTGCACAACGGCGAAACGCAATTCCAGAACGTGGCCTGAGCGACAGCGACCATCACAATGCGGAGCGTTGCGGTGGTCGGCCTACTGGCGCTCTATATCGGCCGCTCGTTCCACTCGTCCTGAGGTCCTCTGCCTGCGCAGAGGATGACAATTAATGGATAGGTTATATATCTGTTCTCTATATATAATTCGGTCATCCTCTGCGCAGGCAGAGGACCTCAGGCAGAACGAAACACAACGCCCATATAGCGCCCCCTCTCCCCCATTGCCCCTCCCCTCTCAGTCCACTATCGTGGACGAATGAGCGAAGAAAATGACATCGACCGCCGCATCGGCGCCCGCATCCGCATCGAGCGCGAGAGCCGGGGCTGGTCGCTGACTGAGCTGGCCGAACGGGCCTCCGTCTCCCGCGCCATGATCCACAAGGTGGAGCGCGGCGACAGCAGCCCCACCGCCAACCTGCTTGGCAAACTCTCCGGCGCGCTCGGCCTCAGCATGTCGACGCTGATGGCCCGCGCCGAGGCGCCCGAGGGCCGCCTGATCCGCCGGGGCGACCAGCCGCTCTGGACCGACCCCGACACCGGCTATTTGCGCCGGCAGGTCTCCCCGCGTTCCGATCTTCCCATGGAAATCGTCGAGGTCACGCTGCCGGCCGGCCGCGCCGTGCCGATGCCCGCCTCCGCCTACGCCTTCCTGCGCCAGTTGATCTGGGTGCTCGACGGCGACCTCACCTTCATCGAGGGCGTCGCCCGCCATGAGATGCACCAAGGCGACTGCCTGGAGCTCGGCCCGCCGTCCGACTGCGTGTTCAGGAACGACTCCGACCGCCCCTGCACCTATGCGGTGACGCTGCTCAAGCTGCGCTGAGTCTGTCCCGAAACCCTACTGGGGCGGGCATCCTGGGCATCCGCTTGGCCCGAAAAGTCTGCAACTTTTCGGGCGGATGCCTGAACTTCGAGTTCTGCGCTTCCGGTGCTCACGAACCCCAAAGTTCGCTCCGCTCCGGTTCTCGCCCCCATCGTCATCTGCCGCACCCCAGGGGGGGTTCACAACAGACTCTCGCCCCGCCTCTTGCCATCGTTCATCCACTATAGTAGACGATATGTCCTCAATAGTGGACGAAGGAGGCAATCTTGCAGATCCGTGACGCGATAGCGGCCGACATTCCCGGCATTGCCGACATCTACAATCACGCGGTGGCGCACACCACGGCCATCTGGAACGATCAGGCGGTGGACGTCGCCAACCGCACCGCCTGGCATGCCGAGCGGCAGCGCCTCGGCTATCCCGTGCTGGTGGCAGTGGATGAGAATGACGCCGTGCTCGGCTACGCCTCCTTCGGCGACTGGCGCGCCTTCGACGGCTACCGCCACACCGTCGAGCACTCGGTCTACGTCCGGCTCGACGCGCGCGGCCAGGGCATCGGCGAGGCGCTGATGCAGGCGCTGATCGTCCGCGCCAAGGCCATCGGCAAGCACGTGATGGTGGCCGGCATCGAGGCCGGCAATACCACCTCCATCCGCCTGCACCGGAAGCTGGGCTTTGCCGAGGTCGGCCGGCTGCCTGAGGTCGGCATGAAGTTCGGCAAGTGGCTCGACCTCGCCTTCCTGCAACTGGTGCTCGACGACCGCGCCACGCCCGACGCCCCTCTCACATGACGATCATCGCCCTGCTGATCGCCGCCGGCGGCGCCATCGTCATCCAGAACCTCATCATGGCGCAGATCTCGGCGGCCTCATCGACGCCGATCATCGCCATGGCCCTGAACTCGGTGGTCGGCGTCAGCCTCTTGCTGGCGCTGCTCGCCTTCAGATCCGGCACGGCCGGCATCAGTGAACTCACCGCAGCCTTCGGCTGGCGCAGCCTCGTCCCCGGCCTCCTCGGCACCTTCTTCGTCTTCGCCAGCCTCATCGGCTACCAGCGGTTAGGCGCCGGGACGACCATCTCGGTGCTGGTGACAAGCCAACTGATCGGCGGCCTCGTTGCGGACGCCATCCGCACGGGCGGGGCGAGGATCGATGCGGCGACGCTGGCGGGCGCAGTGATGCTGGGGGTGGGGACGGTGCTGGTGGCGATGAGAGCGTGACAGGACGCTCGCGCCACCTTGCAAGAGGCGTCAAACGTTCTATCCTCGAAATTCAGGCATAAGGCTTGATTAGAATAAAGTCACGACTGGACCGGTTGCGTCCTCAGCGAAGCCATCGCGAGGGATCGAGAGTCCTGCAGTTCAAACGCGAAATAGGCGAAAGCAATGTTGCTCAGCTTCAGCGACCTTTTGCAGAAAGCAGGCCTCGTGCCGGGCAATGTTCGACTGTTGCGGCATCAAACAAAAACGCCAACCGGTCGCACACCCTATCTTCTATGGCGCGACCACAAAGTGGAGTTCGCGGGCTATCAGAGCGTCCAAACCGCCGACAATCGCGCTAAACTGGCAGCACCACTCTGGGCAAGTTTTGTCGCACCACCTACCGGCGGAACGCTGTTCGTCGGCCTCTATGAAGCCGAGCGCATCGGCACGGTCGATCCGAGTTGGACCGATCCACTCTACGGCATGCCAGTCGCCGACCTGACTCAAAGTAAACTCGATCGGTACGAAACGACGCTGACGCTCCACCTCGACGAGTACATCGGCCGCCTCTGGATCGAGTGGGGAAGCGGCGCCCGCTCCTGGATTCAGCGGCCAGACCATCAGGACAAGGCGATCGTCGAGCTGACGCGGGCGTTTCACGAGGATTCCTTCCCCGGCTACGCGCGCTTCAGGTCGAAGGTATCGGAAATAGAGGGACTGCCGCGCACATGGATCTCGGCGCTGCAGGCGGCCCGTGGTGTCTACCTTCTTGTCTCAGCCAAGACCAGGGAGCAATACGTCGGCTCGGCGACGGGAGCAGATGGCTTCTTCGGACGGTGGCAAACCTATGCCGAGGACGGTCATGGCGGCAATATTGGCCTGAAGAGCAGCGAGCCGAGCGATTACGAGATTAGTATCCTGGAAGTCAGCGGATCGGCAGCCTCGCAGAAAGAGATCCTCGACGCCGAAAAAATTTGGAAGCAGAAGCTCAAGAGCCGCGAGATGGGCCTCAACCGGAACTGATCTCTCGCCAGAGGCGCTTACGGATGGCAAACCATCCCTACTGACACAACTATTCGCTCCACTTGGTACACTGCCCTTCAAGACGACCTGAAAGAGCCCAACCCGTCGCTTGGAGGAAAACCATGAACCGCATCGACACCACGGTAACCGGCGGCTGCCAGTGCGGGGCCTTGCGCTACCGCGCCACCGCCATGCTCGACAACTCGCATCTCTGCCATTGCCGCATGTGCCAGAAGGCAGCCGGCAACATCTTTGCTGCACTGGTCGCCGCGCCCGATGACGCGCTGACCTGGACACGCGGCAAGCCGAGCATCTGGAAGAGTTCGGAGCTGGTCGAGCGTGGCTTCTGCGCCAACTGCGGCACGCCGCTGTTCTTCCATCACGTCGAGAACGGCCGCACCAACCTGATGATCGGCACGCTCGACGATCCCGACGCCTTCCCGCCGCACGAAAACAACAGCACCGAAAGCATGGTGGCGTGGTTCGATACGATCACCGAGATCGAGAATACGGGGCCGACGGAGAGCAACGGCGCCGCCTGGGCAGCGGCGATCAAGGCAAGCAACAACCAGCACCCCGATCACGACACGACAACATGGCAGGTGAAGGGGCGCGAGGAGTGAGTTGGTTTGTCGATCTATATCGGCCGATCACCCTATCCTGCCTGAGGTCCTCGCCTTCGCGAGGATGACAATTAAGCTATATCAAGCAATGGATTAGCGCGGCGCTCCCCGCATCCCCTCTATATAGGATTGTCATCCTTGCGAAGGCGAGGACCTCGGGCAGAAAGGGGCGCGAGGTTCATATAGGGCTCCGCTCCCTTGAGAACGCGCCGCCGCTTCGATCACCCCGCAGCGCCGCCCTCCCCCTCGGGCCTCGACAGCACCAGCAGCTCCGCCCGCAGCTGATGCGGATCTGTCAGCCCCGTTTCGATCTCCGCGTGGACGGCCTTCCAGATCGGCACCGCGTTGGTCAGCACCTCGCGGCCGGCCGGCGTCAGCCGCAGCAACCTGGCGCGTTTGTCGGTGGGGTCGGCTTCGGTGACGACGAGGCCACGGCGCTCCAGCGGCTTGAGGTTGGCGGTCAGCGTCGTTCGGTCCATGGCGAGCAGGGCCGCCACGCTGCCGACCTTCGGGGGATGCGGCCGGTTGAGCGACATCAGCAGGGAGAACTGGCCGCTGGTGATGCCGGCCGGCTTCAGCGCGATATCGAAGCGGCGGGCCAGCGCCCGCGCCGCTCGCTGGGCATGCAGGCACAGGCAGGTATCACGCACCAGAAGGGTGGTTTCGAAACTAGGAATGACAGTCGTTTGCATTTGGGGTTGACATCCGGGGTGCTTTTACGTTGATATCAACGTAGACGATGACGCGTCAATGGATATCGCAGGCGATATCGGCGCGGGGAACAGGGCGCGGAGGGTAGGACCGCGCTCGCCAGAGCACCCGCCGATCAGGTTGAACCAACCTGATCGAAAAGCGGCTGCTCCAGCAAATGAATCCGGGCGCATTGCGCCCCGCCAAGGCAATTCCAGAAAAGCGAATTCCGATTTCGGAGAGGAGAGACCCATGAAAATCGTGACCAGCTTGAGCTTCCAGGGCCAGTGCCGCGCGGCGTTCGAGTTCTACGCCAAGGTACTCGGCGGCAAGATCACCGCCGCCATCCCCTACAGCGACGCCCCTCCGGGCATGCCGATCACCGACGAGAAATACAAGCCATGGCTGATGCATTGCTGGCTGGAAGTCGGCGATCAGGCCCTGATGGGCGCCGACATGGACGTCCAGTGGGCCAAGAACATCGACAAGCCCAAGAACGGCTTCGACGTCACCCTGCACACCCAGGATCTGGCCGAGGGCCGGCGCTGGTTCAACGAGCTGTCCGAGGGCGGCAAGCCGGTGATGCCGTTCGATGAAACCTTCTGGTCGCCGGGCTACGGCGCGCTGATCGACAAGTTCGGCATCCCCTGGATGATCAACGTCCTGCCCGCGGCCGGCTGGAAGCCGAAGCAGGGCTGATCGGGAATATTCAATAAATATCAAGCGCTTCGACGCGCGACAGGCGTCGAGCGCTGCCATTGGGGGATTGAATGAACCATTCCTATCGTTGGGTGATCGTCGCGGCGGGCGGCCTTCTGGGCTGCGTTGCCATCGGCGCCATGTTCTCGCTGCCCGTCTTCCTGCAGCCGATGTCGAAGGAAACCGGCTGGTCGGTCACCGGCATCTCCACGGCCATGACCATCGGCTTCCTCGCCATGGCGGTGGCCAGCATGGTGTGGGGCGGCCTGTCCGACCGGTTCGGGCCGCGCCCGGTAGTGCTGACGGGGTCGGTGGTGCTGGCCCTCAGTCTGGCGCTGGCCAGCCGGGCGACCTCGCTGATCGAGTTTCAGCTCACCTTCGGGCTGCTGGTCGGCGCGGCCACCGCCGCCGTCTTCGCACCGATGATGGCCTGCGTCACCGGCTGGTTCGACACCCAGCGCAGCCTTGCCGTCTCGCTCGTCTCGGCCGGCATGGGCATGGCGCCGCTCACCATGGCGCCGTTCGCGGCCTGGCTGGTCACCCTCCACGACTGGCGCAGTTCCATGCTGATCATCGCCGGCATCACCGCCGCGCTGATGATCCCGGTGTCGCTGCTGGTGCGCCGGCCGCCGGCGCTGGAGGGCGGCCACCCCGAGATGATGGCCGGTGAGCCGCAAGCCGGCATGACGGTGCGTGACGCGGTGCTGTCGCCGCAGTTCATCACGCTGCTGCTGGCCAACTTCTTCTGCTGCGCCACCCACTCCGGCCCGATCTTCCACACGGTGAGCTATGCCGTCACCTGCGGCATCCCGATGATCGCCGCCGTGTCGATCTACAGCGTCGAGGGCTTCGCCGGCATGTTCGGCCGCATCGGCTTCGGCCTGGCCGGCGACCGGTTCGGCGCCCAGCGCGTCCTGGTGCTGGGCCTGCTGGCCCAGGCCTTCGGCGTGCTCTCCTATGCCTTCGTCAACCAGCTCGACGGCTTCTACGCCGTGGCCATGTTCGTCGGCATGATGTACGCCGGCACCATGCCGCTCTACGCGGTGATCATCCGCGAGAACTTCCCGCTGAAGATGATGGGCACCATCATGGGCGGCACGGCGATGGCCGGCAGCCTCGGCATGTCCACCGGCCCGCTGGTCGGCGGCATGATCTACGACCACTTCAACGGCTACGCCCTGATGTACATCGCCTCCTGCGGCATGGGCCTCGCCGCCACGCTGATCCTCTTGAGCTTCCGCCCGTTCCCGATAAGGCAACAAGAGGAACTGGCGGCGGCGTGAAGGGCCTCGGAGTGACGCGGAGATTTATAGAAGCGTTGCGCCCTTTTCTGCCTGAGATCCTCTGCCTGCGCAGAGGATGACAGTCCGATAGGGGTGCCCGCGAGCCGCTATGTATCCGTCACATATATATAATTCTCCTGTCATCCTCTGCGCAGGCAGAGGACCTCAGGACGACTAAAGCGAGCGGCCGATATCGGGCACCCAATCTCCCACAGCGTGATAAGGAAGCGGATATGGCCAAGCTGATCTTTGCGTTGAACCAGTCGCTGGACGGCTATGTCGATGACATGACGCTGGAGCCCGACCCGGCGCTGTTCCGTCACTTCGTCGACGATATGTGCGGCCTCTCCGGCTGTGTCTACGGCCGCCGCATGTATGAAGTGATGCGCTATTGGGACGAAGATCGCCCCGAATGGAGCGACGCGGAACGCGACTTCGCGGCCGCCTGGCGGAGTCAGCCGAAATGGGTCGTCTCGCACACGCTGACATTGGTCGGCCCCAACGCCACACTCGTCAAGAACGACGTCGAGGCGACAATCGCCGGCCTGAAGGCCCAGCGCGACGGTGTGCTGGAAGTCGCCGGACCGGAGCTCGCCGCCAGCGTCAGCAGCCTCGTCGACGAATATCGCCTCTATCTCCACCCCATCGTGCTCGGCAGCGGCAAACCCTTCTTCGCCGGTCCGCGCCCGCCGCTCCGCTTGGTGGCGAACGAGCGCATAGGGGAGGACGTGGTCAGGCTGACCTACGTTCCCAAATGATCGGCGACGGAAACTCGCCTTCGAAGGGCTGTTGCCATCAAGACCGATCTTGAGCAGGACCACGCCGCCAATCGGCAGCCCTGAAGCAGCCCCCTACTTCGTCGCCACCCAGATCATGTGTCGCGCACCGCGCTTCTTGCCGGCGCGCGTCGGCACCTCGGTCACCGTGAAGCCCACCTTCTTCAGTCGGCGCGTGAAGGCCGGGTCGGGCAGCGACGACCACACGTCGAGGCCGGCGGTGAAATAGAGCGCGTCGTTGCCTTGCTGCGCCATCGCCTCCGGGCCGTTGTCGACGTCGAGCAGGATGGCGTCCCAGCTGTTGGCGGCGGCGCGGATGACCACGGCGACGTCCTCGACGCGCACGGTGACGCGTGGATCTTCGAGACAGCCGGCGAATACCTCGGCCATCGGCCCATGTGCCCACTCCACCACCGCCGGTACTAGTTCGGCGACGGTGACGCGCGCGCTGTCGTCCAGCGCCTTCAGCGCCGCCCGCAGCGTGAAGCCCATGCCGAGGCCGCCGATCAGCATCTTCACCTGCGGCCGTCCTTCGAGCGCCGAGCAGGCGAGCGTGGCCAACGCCTCCTCCGAGCCGGAGAGGCGGGAATTCATCAGCGTGTTGGTGCCGATCATGATGGAAAATTCGCTGCCGCGCTGCATCAGCCGCAGCTCGGTGCCATCGTCGGTCTTTGCGGCGCCAAGCCGAACCCAGGGAAGCATTCAACACCTATCTAGCAAGAACGGCCGGCACCCTACACGAGCGCGCGCCGATCGCACAGACCGCGCGCCGCCCGAGGGCGCTCAGCCGTTCATCGCCAGGATGGGATAGAGCGAGGCCACCAGCAGCAGCGCCATCGCCACATTGAAGACGCGCAGCAACGTCGCATGATCGAGCAGGCCCTTCAGCAAGGTGCCGAAGCCCGCCCAGGCGGTAACGCAGGGTCCGTTGACCAGCGCGAAGATCAGGGTGACGATCAGAATATTGAAAAAATAGCCGTTCTGCGGCGTATAGGTGGCCACCGCGCCGATGGCCATGATCCAGGCCTTGGGGTTGATCCACTGGAAGGCCGCCGCTTGCAGGAAGGTCATCGGTTTGCCCCGGCCGCCCTCGCCGCTCATGCCGCCCGAGCGGGCGATCTGCCAGGCGAGATAGAGGAGATAGAGCGCGCCGCCGTAGCGGAGCACGTCGTGCAGCAGCGGAAAGGCGACGAACACGCCGCCGATGCCGAGGCCCACCGCCAGCACCATCGCCGAAAAGCCGAGGTTGACGCCGAGGATGTGCGGAAAGGTCGGCCGGAAGCCGAAATTGGCGCCGGACACCAGCAGCATGGTGTTGTTGGGGCCGGGGGTGATGGAGGTCACGAAGGCATAGGCCGCAAAGGCGATGAGGAGATCGGGGGTCAAGGGCGCAGCTCTCGTCGAGGGATTTGCCGCCAGCCTACAAACGTGACACTATTCCTTCCAACGAAATAGCGTCATGTGACACTTTTGGGTCTGTCATGCATCTCGCTTCCCCCTGGAAACCGCGCCTTTCCGCCACCGATGGCGGCCCCGCCGAACGGCTGGTGACGGCGCTGGCCGAGGATATCGCCGATGGCGCCCTTGCCCGTGGCGATCGTCTGCCGCCGCACCGCGAGCTGGCCTACCAGTTGGGGATCGGGCTGGGCACGGTGACCAAGGCCTACGCCGCGCTGGAGCGGCGCGGTCTGGTGCAGAGCGTGCGCGGCCGCGGCATGTTCGTCGCCGGCCTGACGCCCCGGCCCGCCACCGTCATCGACCTCAGCGTCAACACGCCGCCGCAAATGCTGGACGATCGGCTGATGGCCGCCACCCTCACCGTGATGGCCAAGCGCCTCGACGCCGGCACGTTCGGCGCCTTCACGCCCGCCGCTGGGCGGCCGGACCATCGCGCCCTGGCGGCCAAGTGGCTGGCCGGCCAGCGGATGGAGGTATCGCCGGAGGGCGTCCTGCTCTGCAACGGCGCACAGCACGCCCTGGCGATCGCCTTCGCCACCGCCTGTCCGCTCGGCGGTACCATCCTGACCGAAGCCACCACCTACCCCGGCGCCATCTCTCTGGCCCGGCAAAGCGGTTGTCGGCTGGTCGGCCTCAATCTCGACGGCGAAGGCTTGCGGCCGGACGCACTGGAGCGCGCCCTCGCCTCGACCGCCGTGGCCGCTCTCTACGTCACACCCACCCTGCACAACCCGACCGGCGCGACCATGAGCGTCGCCCGCCGCCGCGACATCGCGCGCCTCTGCCGGCAGCATGACGTCACCATCATCGAGGACGACGTCTATTCCATCTTCGCCGCGCCAAACCTGCCGCCGCTCGCCAGCCTGGCGCCGGAGCGGGCGCTCTACGTCAGCGGCCTGTCGAAGAGCGTCAGCCCCGGCCTGCGCGTCGGCATGCTGGCCGTGCCCCAGCGCTTTCTGGAACCGGCGCTGTCCCGCCTGCAGGCCACCTGCACCATGGCCTCGCCGCTCGCCGCGATGATCATGGAGCAATGGCTGACCGACGGAACCGCCCAGTCGGTGGCCGCCTCGATCCGGCTGGAGACGGCCAAACGCCACGCCCTGATGCAAAGCCTGCTGACCCCAGACATGCCGGCCCGTGCCGTGAACGGCTTTCACGCCTGGCTGCCCATGCCCACCGAGGCGGCCGAACGCCTGGCGAGCAGTGCCGCCGCCCTGGGCGTCATCGTCACGCCGCCCCGCCTACCGCTGGTCGATCCCTCGGCGACGGACGGCGGCATCCGCCTCTGCCTGGGCAGTCCACCCATCGACAAGCTAAAAGAGGCGCTGTCGCTATTGGCCAGCCTCTTCAACGCCGGCGCCCCCAAACGGCAGGCCGATCTGCCGCTGTTTTGATAAAGACTTTGGACTCGCCAAGGAGATGCTGATGACCGAACCGGAGATGCGCGCCGCCGGTCCCGACGATGTCCCGGCGATCGAGACGTTGATCCGGGACGCCTACGGCAAATACGTCGAGCGGATCGGCAGGCCACCGGCGCCGATGACGGCCGACTATGGGCGGCTCGTCGAGGCGGGCGGCGTCTGGGTTCTCGAACTCGATGGCAGTTTGGTCGGCCTGATGGCCCTCACATCAATGGCGGACCATCTTCTGGTCGGCAATGTGGCCGTGTCGACCGCCCATCAGCGACGTGGCCTCGGCTCCAAACTCCTGGCCCATGCCGAGGCGCAAGCGCGGCGGCGGGGGTTTTCCGAAATGCGGCTCTATACGAACGAGCTGATGCACGAGAACCTCGTGCTCTACCGAAAGCTCGGGTGGTCGGAGTATGACCGGGCCGAGCAGGACGGGTTCCGACGCATTTTCCTGCGGAAGACGGTCGAAACCGCCCTCTCTGAATAAGGGTGGATACACGGCGGGACCGGCTGTCCATCGCACAGGTGGATGGCCTGTCGGCAAACCGATCGGAAACGGCTGGCGCGATCACGCCGGAGGTTTGCCGGCGTCATCGGCGGGTGGAGCATCGCTTTCGCCAGACTGCGACGCTGGGAAGATGTCCCACACCGCGATGAACATGGCGGCGATCGCCGGGCCGATCACAAAGCCGTTCAGGCCCAATATGCCGATGCCGCCGAGCGTCGAGATCAGCACCACATAGTCGGGCATTTTCAAGTCTTTGCCGACCAGCGCGGGACGCAGGACATTGTCGACGAGGCCAATGACGAAAGCCCCGAACAGGACCAGCGCCACGCCCTGCCAGATGGCGCCGGTGGCAAAGAAATAGATCGATACCGGCAGCCACACCACGCTGGCGCCGATGGCCGGCAACAGCGACAGAAACATCATCAACACGCCCCAAAGCAGCGGCGCGTGAATGTCCAGGAGCCAGAAAATCAGCCCACCCAGGGAGCCTTGCAGGACCGCAACGAGGATGTCGCCCTTGACGGTCGCCCGCACCACGGTGGTGAACTTGGCAAACAGCGCCCGCTTGTGGGCCTGATTGAGCGGCACTGCTTTCCTGACGCGCACGAACAGTTTGTCGCCATCGCGGATCAGGAAGAAGGCCAGATAGAGCATCATGGCCAGGCTGATGAAAAATTCAAACGTCGACTGCCCGATGCCGACAACACGGGCAGCCAGATACTGGCTTCCCTCCGTCAGCGCGCCGCTCAACCGGTCTTGAACGGCGCCGAAGTCCCCGAGCCCCGACCGGGCCATGAAGCCCTTTGCCCAAGCGGGCAGCGCGTCGGACACCGTTTGGAAATAGACGCTGAAATTGATCTCGCCGGACTTGATCTGCGCATAGAGCGCCGCCGCCTCCTGCACCAGCGCGATGGAGATGAGCACCAGAGGCACGACGACAATCAGCAGCACAATGGCAATTGTCGCCAACGCCGCCAGGTTGGCTTTGCCCGGCAGGACGACGAGCAAGCGGCGGTTCAGCGGCGCAAACAGGATCGCCACCACCGTGCCCCACAGTATCGCGCCGTAAAACGGCCAGAGCACCCAGGCAAAGGCCAGCGTGACGAAGACGGTCAGCAGCAGGAATGTCTTGTTTTCAAGATTGCGCACCAGCGCTCCAGTCAAGACAAGAGGAACAGTATATTCACCCCAGAATAGGGATGAACGAGCGCTACCGCCATTTATTATCTGGAGCTTGGCAGCTGGGCAACGGGCTTCGGCCTTTATCGACGATCCGCTCAAGCCGGAGCGGCCCGCACCCGCTCTTCCAGCTTTTGCCGGAGGTACCTGAGGTTGCTGTTGACAATCGGCTTGCGGGCCTGCCCGACGGGCAGCATGTAGACGCGCCCGAAGCGGTTGTGCGTGACGACGTCACCGTCAGCCGCCGATCGGCAATCGAAAGGCAGATCATTACCAAGCCGAACCCTGGGAAGCATAGAGGACACCCGATAGAGGAAATCGCGGCGCACCCAATATGAAGCAGGCCCCGACGGACAGCGGCAATGGATCGAAGGTCTAGACCTCGCAGTCCAGCATCCATTGAACACCGTAGCGATCGGTGAGCTTGCCGAAGTAGCTCCCCCACGGCTGCATCGCCAGCGGCGTCGTCACCTTGCCGCCGACCTCAAGCTTGGCAAACAATCGGTCGGCGCTGTCGCGGCTCTCCATGATGAGAATGTGCGACGAGCCGCGCATCGGCTCGGCATCGTGATTGTCCGAGGCGAAGAACAATACGCCCGGCCCCTCGAAGCGGGCATGCATCACTTTGCCCCTCATCGCTTCGCTGGTCAGGGGTATGCCGTGATCGCCGTGGCGCATCAGCGTCGTCACCCGGCCAAGGCCGCACGCCGTATAGAAGGCGAGCGCCGCCTCGCACTCCGTGGTGAAGAACAGATAGTTGGCAAGTTGCATGGCGGAACCTCCGGTCGATTGCCGGGCCAATTCGCCCGGCAATGCCTAGTGATTGTCGGATGACTTCAGGCGGCTGAAGCGGTGATGGCGTCGATAAGATCGCCATTGTCATAGCTGCGCCCGGCGATGCCCCAGGCGCCCTCGGGCGCGTAGACGATGTTCGACCAGATATGGTCGCGCCGGAGCCGCCCGCCCGCCGCCCGCTCGACCACATCGGTGGCCCTTTCGATGAACGCCCGCTTCGCCTCGGCTGTCGCCAACGCGATCTCCGGCAGCTTCAACTCGACGAAAGCCGCGTCGACCGGCTTGCCGCCGGCAAGGACATGCCCCCTGGGCAGCACGTTGATCGACCCGACGATGTTGGCGGTCATGAAGGCATTGCCGCTGAGGCCGGCGATTTCGAGCACGGCTGCGGTCAGCCCGGCGAAGGCCTCGGCCTCGGCGGCCGGCGATAGCAGACCCTCCGGTATGGTCAGCGTGATGGGCATGGTTCCCTCCTTGTGTAACCCGTGTCCAGGGGTGATATATAGCGAACACTCTCTATGGATACACACTGATCGCTCTCTATGCAATGATAAAGAGCGATCTCTCTTAAAGGGGCCGTCATGCGCTACAGCGCCGAGCACAAGAACCAGACGCGATCGAAGGTTGTCGCGGCTGCCGGGCGGGTGTTCCGCCAGGAAGGCTATGGCGGCGCCGGCATCGATGCGCTGACCAAGGCGGCCGGCGTCACCAACGGCGCCTTCTATGGCCACTTCAAATCCAAGAGCGAAGCCTTCCGCACCGCCGTCGTGGCCGGCCTCGAAGAGCTGCGGCAGGGGATCAAGGCGCTCAAGACCGAACAGCCGCAAGGCTGGCTGCCGACCTTCGTCGGCTACTATCTCGGCCACAAGCGCACCTGCGAGCTCGGCGAAAGCTGCGCGCTGCCGAGCCTCTCCGCCGACGTCATGCGCACCGATCCCGAAACCAGGCGCGCCTATACGGAAGAGCTGCAGCACCTCATCGCCGAAGTCGCTACCGGCCTGCCGGAAGGCGCTTCAGTGCCAACTCCGCGGGAAGATCGGGCCATTCTCACGCTCGCCCTCCTCACCGGCGGCGTCACCCTCGCCCGAGCCGTATCCGACCCAGCCCTCTCCGAGCGAATTGCCAAGCTGGTGGCGGCGGAAGCGTTGCGTTCGGTTTGATCCGGCGATCGCACGGGTCGGCGCTCTATATCAACCTCTCACTCTGCCTTCCCGAGGTCCTGGCCTTCGCCAGGAGGACAGATTGATATTCAGGATCAAACGGGTAGCGCCTCATCCTTCAGCTTGATCCTGCTTTCACACGCCCTCCAACTCGGCGCCCGCTTCCATAAGTCTGTCGTTCTGGCGGAGGCCAGGACCTTGGGCAGAATGGAACGCAACGCCGATATCATTCCCCATCCCCTCACGCCGGAGCGGCCCGCTTCTCCAGCGCTTGTTTCACGCGCTTCAGGTTGCCGTTGACGATCAGCTTGTGCGCCGGCCCGACGGGCAGCATGTAGAGGCGACCGAAGCGGTTGTGCGTGACGACGGAGGCCGTCACCGTCAGCACTTGGCTGGCGATCGAAAGGCAAATCATCACGTCGAGATGCCGGTCGCGCGCCGTCAGCACCAGCCTGTCAGGAGCGCACTCCTCCACCAGAAAGAAATCCAGCCGGTCGCCGACCTCGGCGCTGGTGCGCTGCCGGCCGGAGAAGCCGGCGATGCGTTTGACGCCGAACAGAGCGGAAATCGCATCCCGCGTTTTGAACGCGAGCCGCAGCAACAGCCCCGGCTCGGTCGTCATGATGTTCCACGCTTCCAGCGCGGTGACCGCCACCGGCAGCGACACCGATCTGGCGTCGTGATAGTCGAGTTCGGCCAGCGGGCGCAGGGTGCGGATGGGCGAGGCGTTCTCCAAGTCAGTGCTCCCTACGGCAGCATCCGCCGCTCGCCCATCTTGAACCAGGCCTTGGCGATCTTGCCGGCTTCGACCTCGTAGAGGCAGACCACATCGACCTCGCCCTTGCCCTCGGGAAAGTTGCGCGTCACCGTTTCATGGTCGACCACCATATTGCCCACCACCATGCGCGTCAGCAGCTTGCCATGAAGATCCGGCTCCCTGAACCGCTCGACATGCCGCGCCCGGATCTCCGCCGCGCTCCCCGCCAGCAGCGTCGATGGGAAGGCGTAATACTGGCAATCCTCCGCCCACCAGGGCATGAACGCCTCGATATCGCGGGCATTGTAGGCCTCAAGCTGCTGCTGAACCGGCCATTCGATGTCGTGGGTCAAGGATACCTCGTCGGAAAGTTCGCGTGGACCATCAGAGCAGGCAAGTCCTTGCCCATCAAGATCCAGTCGCCTGTTTCATCCGACCCCGGAAAGGGCGAGAAAGGCCGCCGGTCCCACACGGCAAAACCGGCCGTGCGATAAAGGCCAAAGGCTCTGGCGTTGAAGCTGCCGACCATCAGCGTCAGCCGATCGTGGCCGGCGGCCCGCGCCATGTTCTCCGCTTCCGCCAGGAGGGACTTGCCAAATCCCTGGCCCTGAAATTCGGGATAGATGGCCGCGGCCGACATATACCAGGTGCCGGCGGCCATGGCCTTCAGCTCATTGAGCGGCCTCACGACATCCATGCCAGGCGCGCCGGACGGTCCGGAGATCACATATCCGCTCACCGCCCCCACCACCTGACCCTGCCCTTCGGCCACCCGCCAATTGCTGAAGTGCGTGAAATGGCTTTCGTCGTTGCGGATGATATCGCGGCCGACCTCGAAGGCCGACTGGCCGGCCGAGGCGACCTGCCCCCACAGAAATGACGTCAGGCGACGCGTCGCCATGTCGGCGAGGAGAACGAGATGCGGGCAATCGTTTGGCGTGGCCGGCCGGAAGGCGATGGGCCGAATGTCGGGCGCGGGAGGCATGTTTCTTTCCCTGGATTGCAAGCTCTGAACAACAAAAAACCCGCCGACCGGACGGTGGGCAGGTTGCGCGGGACCCTGTGACGAGAGAGGGACTATGCCCGTCCGAAGCCTCGCCGTCGCGGAATCAACGCGCCACGCTGCGCAAGCGCGCGGCGTCGGCGTCGGATAAGACTGGTGGGGGCGAGGTTCATGGCATGAACATTGACTGGATCGGCGCCGAGGTCAAGCAGCTGCTTCATGATGCCCGCGTCAAGGTACGGGGACGGAAGATTGGCTGCGGTGCGGAGAGGACGAAGGCCTGACCTTGCCCATTGCGGCAGACCGCCAATGTTACGGTCCTATATCAACCGCTCGCCCTTTTCGGCCTGAGGTCCTGCGCCTTCGCGTAGGAAGACACCCTATAGAGAGGGGAGACACGCGGGAAGCGACGAGCTATCAATTTGATAATATGTATAAATTTGTCATCCTCCGCGAAGGCGGAGGACCTCAGGCAGAACGAAGCGCAACGCCGATATCGATCTCCCTCCCCTCAAACAGCGTGCCCTAACCGGCTTTTTCGCCATCCCTCACCCATTGCTCCTGGGCTTTGGTTTCGATCGCGCCGGGGCGGGCCTGCCGCACGCGACTGATGGCGCTCGCAGTCGCCTCTCCCCTCTCCGTCAGAAGGCGCGCCGCCACCATGCCGGATCGCCCCAGTCCACCCCAACAGTGGATGAGCACCCTGCCCTTGTTGTCGAGAATGTCCCGAACTTTCCCGGCAATCGCCGGCCAAGGCTCATCGCCTTCAGGGGTGCAGTAGTTCCGGATCGGAAAGCGAAGCCACGCTATTCCCTTGTTTGAGAGGTCAGCACTGAACCTGTCGGGATCAAACGGGAATTCGCAATCCTCGATCAGCGACAGGACCGCCGTTGGGGCCCACTCGACGATGCTATCCAGCGACGCCGAATAACTGCTTTTCCGCCCTGGGCAGGCCGTCAGCGCCAGCGACGATCCGTCGCCCAAATCTAGCGTGGAGATGATCGACAGGTCGTAATCTTCCATTTCACACTGTCCTCTTGGCGGCGACGGTTGCCGCTCGCACCATGTCCACTCCGACGACAGGATCTCGTGGAAGGTTTCGCAGATTGGGGCTTCCGAAGTGTGATCGCTCGTACAAGGCGCATTTGGCTTAACACCAGGATATCGAGCGGGGTTTCGATGGGCGAGCCGGTCGTGTCTCGGTTTGAATTTCCGGGATGGATGGATAACCCCCGTCCTGATGGGAGTCTGCAATTTCAGTCTTTTTGCGGGTGGATTGTTTGGCCCAGAGCCAGCATGGAGATGAATTTCTCGATCCGCGCCGATCTCGTCTTTTCTGTTTTTGCGTCGTGGATACGGTAGAGAATGGCGTATCGATTAGCGCCTTTCAGCGTTGAAAAGAACGCCTTGGCTTCCGGGTTGAGATCAAGGGCCGCCTGAAAGTCATCCGGGATTTCCGCTTTGCTTTGCGACGCATAGGCGGCATCCCATCGACCATCACATTTCGCCTTCTCCACCTCGGCGTGCCCCGCTGGCGTCATCCGCCCCTGTCCGTTGAGGCGGGTTGCCATATCGCGATTGATTTGAGACCACTTGCTCTTTGGTCCGCGCGGGGTGAAACGGACCAGCCAAAACGTGTCATCGAACCCGTCGAGCTGGCCATCGATCCATCCGAAGCAAAGAGCCACCTCGATAGCTTCCGGCTTCGCGATCGTGGCTGCGGCAGAGGCTTTTTTCGCGAATTTCAACCAAACGCCCGGCGAACCGGCGCCGTGGTCAGCCAGCCAAGCCTCCCAACTCACGCGATCCGGGAAGCTCATGATCGGCAGTCCTTTATGGTCGGCCACTCCCATCCCCCTTTCTGATCAACGCAGCATCGTGCAGGAATCTCCCAACGCGGCGGGACGAAGATGAATTCCCGAAGAGCCAATTTCTGCAATACACCGAGCTCACGCCGCTTCCCTTGCCATCCACTCCGCCGGCAAGGTCTCGCGGAACGCGTCCCGGATGATCGCGGCGAGGTGGTCGGCGATGGGGTTCACCCCCTTGTCCGACCTGATCAGCCTGAGGCCGAGGCTCGGCAAGGCCGGCAGCCCATATTGCCGTTCGTCCAGCAAGGCGACCGACGCCGGCCGCCCCAGCGACGTCCGCACCGCCACGCCGAGGCCCGCCGCCGTGGCCGCCCACGACCCACCGAGGCTGGGGGTGACGAAGGCGATGCGCCAGGGGATGCCCTGACGATCCAGGTGCTCGCAGGCGATGGTGCGCAGCAGGCACGGCGCCTCCAGCACCACCAACGGCAGCGGCTCGCCACTCTCCGGGCGCCAAGCGGGCGCCTCGGCCGCTGAGCCCAACCAGCAGAGCGGCACGGCGGCGATCCGCTCGTCAACCGGCACGCTGCCGTCGTCCCAGGCGAGCGCCAGATCGAGCTGTCCCGAGGCTGTCTTCTCCTTGAGTTCGGCGTTGCGGGCGATCCGCCCCTCCACCCGCACCTTGGGGTGGGCACGGGCGAAGCGGCCGAGCACGCGCGGCAGCACCGTTTCGCCGAAATCCTCCTGAATGCCGAGCCGCGCCCAACCCTCCAGTTCCGCGCCGCGCAAGGCGCTGACCGCCTCGTCGTTGAGGGCGAGCAGGCGCCGGGCATAGGAGAGCAGCAGCTCGCCACCATCGGTGAGCACGAGGCCGCGCCCGGATTTCTTCACCAGCGGCGTGCCGGCCTGCTCTTCCAGCTTCTTGAGCTGGGCGCTGACTGCCGAGGTTGAGCGGCCCAACCTATCGGCGGCGCGCGCAAACGATCCCGCGTCGATGCCGGCGACGAAGCTGCGCAGCGCGTCCATGTCAAGGTTGGTGAGGCGCATGGAATTATCCCGAATTTCAGGATCATCAGTCCTGAATAATCTGATTTCAGGGATGATGATGCCGTTCTATCCTCCGCTCGTCAACATCCTTCAAGGGAGCCCACCATGCCCTTCACCCGCATATCGCTGAAAGAAGGCAAGTCGCCGGCCTATCTCCAGGCCGTCGCCGACAGCCTCGACCGCGCCCTCGTCGACGCCTTCGAGGTGCCGGAGAACGACCGCTTCGTCGCCATCCACCAGCATCGCGACGGCGAGCTGATCTTCGACCGCAACTATCGCGGCGGCCCGCGCTCGGACGATTTCATCCTGTTCCACGTCACCACCGGCCGGACGCGCTCGGCCGACACCGCGGCGCGCTTCTACCGCCGCCTCGTCGACAATCTCCAGGCATCGCCGGGCGTACGGCCGGAGGACGTGATGATCGTCATCGCCAACTCCACCTTCGACGACTGGTCGTTTGCTTCGGGCCATCCCGCCAGCAAGCCACTGGAGCATCGTGCGGAAAAGTGGGTACCGGTTTTCCGCGAAAGCGATGCGGCAACAAACAGCGAGACTGCCCGATGAGCAACCCCTTCGCCATGGGCACCGCCTGTCCTGACAAGATGACCATCTGGCGGGCCGATGACGGCATTGCCACGGCACCCGCTGGCGTCTCATCCGGCCCCTTCGAGGTGCAGATGCTGCTTTCGAGCCGCACCGAGGGCGAAATGACGGCGATGCGCGCCTTCGTGCCGGCCGGTGTGGTCACCCACTGGCACAGCCACCCGCGCGGCCAGCTGCTGCACGTGCTCTCCGGCACCGGCCTCGTCCAGCGCGACGGCGGCGACATCATCGAGGTGCGCCCGGGCGACAGCATCTGGTTCGCGCCGGACGAAAAGCACTGGCACGGCGCCACCAGAGACAACGCCTTCAGCTACCTCAGCATCCAGCCGGTCAAGGACGGCACCGCCGCCCACTGGTTTGAGCCTGTTCAAGGAGCAAACACATGATCGCCATGCAATACGGCTTCACCCTGCCCGCCGATTACGACATGCGCATCATCGACCGCCGCATCCGCGACAAGGGGCCGCTGCTCGACGGCTTCCCCCGCCTGCGTTTCAAGGCCTACCTTGCCGCCCGCAAGCAGGACGATGGCTTTCAAAGCGCCGAGAACCTCTACGCGCCCTTCTACCTCTGGGACGAGCCGGAAGGCATCGACGCCTTCCTTTCAAGCCCCGGCTTTGCCGCGCTGACGCGCGACTTCGGCTGGCCGAGCGTGCAGACCTGGCTCGTCTGGCACGCCGAACTCGACGCCGATTTGAGGCAGGCCAGATATGCCAGCCGCGAGATCGAGACCATTCGGCCGTACGCCAACCTCGCGGCGACCCGCGACACCGCCATCGCCGAGGCACGCTCGCGAACCGGCGCACTCGCCACCGTCGTCGGCTTCGATCCCACTGGCTGGAAGCAGGTGCGCTTCAGCCTCTGGGCCACCCTGCCGGCGCAGACAAAGGACGCGCAGCTCTACGCCGTCGGGCACGTAGCGCTGCCGCGAAAACATGTCGATCTATGATCGTACGGCGGTGATCGCAGCCCAGTCCGTCGACTTGCGATCATAGGCGCCGCCTTTCCAGCTTTCGATGTCTAGACTGCCCCAAGGCCCGTTGTCGCGCCAGCAGCCGACAAGGTCTTCGGCTGAGAGATAGTTGTAGTAGCGGCCGAGGCCATCTTCACCCTCGGCTGTGCCGGTCTTGAAACTCGCCCAGACGATGCCGCCCTCCACGAGCGCCGCGTGGATCTTCCGAATGATGAGGCCCAACTCGGGTCGGGGAACATGGGTCAGCGCGGCGCAGGCATAGACACCATCGTATTGCCGGTTGGCGCAGAGCTCGTCGAACATCATGGTTCTGAGGGGCTGATTCAAAAGTTCACTCGTAGACGCAATACCTTGCGATGCGTCTTGTGAGCATTCGGATGCTGGCGATCATGGTCCATGCGGTGGCACTATC
>JAGSYV010000060.1 GCA_018262505.1 Pseudomonadota bacterium | reverse complement strand
CTACGAGCACGTGTTCCTGGTCCGCCAGGACGTCTCCGCCCAGCAGGTGGAAGCGATCGCTGACCAGTACAAGGCCGTCATTGAAAGCAATGGCGGCGCGGTGAAGAAGGTAGAGAACTGGGGGCTGCGCGCCCTCGCCTACCGCGTCAAGAAGAACCGCAAGGCCCACTACGTCCTGTTCAATCTCGACGCGCCGCACGCCGCCGTCGCCGAAATGGAACGTCAGCAGAGCCTCAGCGAAGACATTCTCCGCATCATGACCATTCGCGTCGACGAGCTCGAGGAAGGCCCTTCGGCCATGCTTCAGAAGCGCGACCGCGATGACCGTGATGGCGCACCCGCCGGCCGCGGTGACCGTGGCGGCTTCCGCGGTGGCGATCGTGGTGGCCCGCGTCGTGACCGCGCGCCCCGTCGTGATGAAGCTGGGGATATGGAATAATCATGGAAATCACCTCTCTCCCCGCCGCCCGCCGTCCGTTCTTCCGTCGCCGGAAGACCTGCCCGTTCTCCGGCGCCAACGCCCCGAAGATCGACTACAAGGACGTGCGTCTGCTGCAGCGCTACATCTCCGAGCGTGGTAAGATCGTTCCCTCCCGCATTACCGCGGTGTCGGCCAAGAAGCAGCGCGAGCTCGCCCAAGCGATCAAGCGCGCCCGCATCCTCGGCCTGCTGCCGTTCATCATCAAGTGATGACGGGCGCCTGACGGCGCATTGAAATCTCCGACGTCGCGATTACGGTCGCGGCGTCGTTTCTGCAAAGTTGGGATGCGGCCCCTCGGCTCGGCACCCCTAACCGCCCGGCGGCACTGGCCGTCGATCGAAGCATCGGTCGTCCTCATCGGCGATCGCGCGGGACAGCGAGACAAACGTGAACGGACTTCTTCTCGGCATCGCAGCAGGTGCCGCCTCCGCCCTGCTTTTTGCGGCCGTCACAAGTGGCGGTGCCCTTGGCACGCCGCTGTTCTTCATGTCCGCGCTCCCTATTGCCATCGTCACCGTCGGTTGGGGCACGTTTGCCGGTATCGCTGCCGTGCTCGCGGGCTTCATTGGCCTGTTGACCCTGGTGTCCTGGAAGGCGGCGTTGCTGCATGCGCTGGTGATTGCCGGTCCAATGGCCTTTTACGGCTATCTCGTCGGGCTGGGTCGGCCGCTCGATGCCGAGGGCAAGAATTTCGAGTGGTATCCGCTCGGCCGCGTGTTCATGGCCATGGTGCTGATCACCGCAGCGACCATCATCGCAGTTGGTGCGATCATTGGCTTCGATGTGCAGGCAACGGCCGGTGAGGTCGCCGACATGCTGGTTAGCATGGGGCAGACCTCCGGCGAACTCGGAACGCCGACGCGCGAAGAACTGCTGCCCGCCCTGCTCATCTACATGCGTCTGATGCCTTTGGCGCTGGCCATGTTCTGGCTGGTGCTGACGGCATTCAACCTCTGGCTGGGCAGCCGCGTCGTGCGCCTGTCCGGACGTCTGAAGCGCACCGATGACTCCATCGCCGAAACGCTGTCGCTGCCGCTGTGGATGGCGGGCCTGTTCGTTGTTGCCGCGCTCCTCGCCAGCCTCGACAACGCGCTCGGCCTTGTTGCTGGCGTTGTGGCGGGCTCTGTGGGCATGGGCTTCGCACTGGTGGGATTCGCTGTGCTGCATGTCTTCGTGCGTGGCAATCCGGCGGCTCCCCTTATTCTGGGCGTCACTTACGGTGCCACCTTCGTTCTTTCCATCCCGCTCTTTCCGCTGGTAATTGCCGGCATTCTCGACGGTCCGCTCGGCCTCAGAGCCAAGCGACTTGAAAAACGACCGGGCGCTTGACGGCCCCGATCCCCCAACGGCTGCAACGCCATAACAAACAGACTGGAGTACAGAAAATGAAGGTCATCCTTCTCGAGCGCGTCGGTAGGCATGGTACACTCGGCGAGACCGTCAGGGTCCGCGACGGCTTCGCCCGTAACTTCCTGCTGCCGCAGGGCAAGGCGCTGCGCGCCACCAAGGAGAACCAGGCCCGCTTCGACCGTGAGCGCGCCGCCCTTGAGGCCCGCAATGCCGAGCGCAAGTCGTCGGCCGAGCAGATCAAGGTCGGCCTCGACCAGCGTTCCTTCATCGTGGTCCGCCAGGCGGCCGAGACCGGTCAGCTCTATGGCTCCGTCGCCGCTCGCGACATCGTCGACATCCTCGCTGCTGCCGGCGAGACCATCACCCGCTCGCAGGTGGACATCAACACGCCCATCAAGAACCTCGGCGTCCACTCCGTCGAGATCATCCTGCACGCCGACGTGCGCGCCACCATCACCCTCAACATCGCCCGCTCCGAGGAAGAAGCTCTGCGCCAGGCCAAGGGTGAGGACGTCACCGCGAATGCCCGCGAGGACACCTTCGTTCGCGAAGTCAGTTCGGTGCTTGAGGACGAGGGCATGGATCGCGAAGAGCTCTGAGCCGGCTTCGGTTCCGACACAACTGCGACACATCGACCCCGGGGTTAATTCCCGGGGTTTTTCTTGTCAAAACAATGGGCTGCCGATTCTCGAACGGCGGTATTGTTCTCGGACGAGAGTCAATAACCATCGTCGGGAAATTCGACTCCTTTGTGAATAACGGGAGTCGATGACAACTGCCGCATCCTGTCAGGACAGGGCTTGATACTGTCCGCTCTTCATTTGCCCGATCGTACAGGAATACCTCCGTCCCATGTCCACCATCCGCCGCGTCGAAGATCAGGCCACCGCGCTCACTCGCAGCGCGCCGCACAATATCGAGGCGGAACGGCAGTTGCTCGGCGCCATGCTGATGAACAACGAGACGTTCTTCCGCGTCTCCGACTTTCTCGAGCCGCCGCACTTTTTCATCGAGCAGCACAAGGCCATCTACGAGAAGATCGGCCAGCTCATCCGCGGTGGCAAGGTCGCCTCGCCGATCACGCTGAAGACCTTCTACCCGGCCGACTACCAGATCGCCGAGATGCCGGTGACGCAGTACCTGCTGCGTCTCGCCTCCGAGGCGACCACTATCATCAACGCCGAGGACTATGGCCGCATCATCCACGACCTCGCCGTTCGCCGCGACCTGATCCGCATCGGCGAGGACATGGTCAACATCGCCTATGATGCGCCAATCGACATGCCGCCGCGCGCCCAGATCGAAGATGCCGAGCGGCGACTGTTCGGCATCGCCGAGAGCGGGCGCTACGAGGGTGGCTTTCACACCTTCTCAGACGCGCTGCGCGAAGCGATCGACATGGCCGCCGCCGCCTACCAGCGCGATGGGCACCTCTCGGGCATCGCCACCGGTCTTTCCGATCTCGACCGAACCATGGGCGGCCTGCAGCGCTCCGACTTGATCATTCTCGCCGCCCGCCCCGCCATGGGCAAGACATCGCTGGTGACCAACATCGCCTTCAACGTCGCCAATGCCTATGAGGCGGCGGAGCAGCCGGATGGCTCGCTGAAGACGGTGAACGGTGGCATTGTCGGCTTCTTTAGCCTGGAAATGTCATCCGAGCAGTTGGCGACGCGTATTCTCGCCGAGCAGTCGGAAGTGTCATCCTCCGATATCCGCCGCGGCAACATCGACGAAAACCAGTTCGCCAAGCTCGCCGCCGTCGCCCAACGCATGCAGACGCTGCCGCTCTACATCGACCACACCGGCGGCATCTCCATCGCCCAGCTCGCCGCGCGTGCCCGCCGCCTGAAGCGCCAGCGCGGACTCGACGTCGTCATCGTCGACTATCTTCAGCTGCTGTCGGGCTCGTCGAAATCGGCGCAGAACGGTCGTGTGCAGGAGATCACCGAGATCACCACCGGCCTCAAGGCGTTGGCCAAGGAACTGGCGGTGCCGATCATCGCCCTGTCCCAGCTGTCGCGTCAGGTCGAAAGCCGCGACGACAAGCGACCGCAGCTCTCCGACCTGCGCGAATCCGGCTCGATCGAGCAGGACGCCGACGTCGTGATGTTCATCTACCGCGACGAGTATTACATGCAGTCGCGCATGCCCAAGGAGGGCACCGAAGACTTCTTCAAGTGGCAGACCGAGATGGATCGCGTCACCGGCAAGGCCGAGGTGATCATCGGCAAGCAGCGCCATGGCCCTACCGGTACCGTGCAACTCGCCTTCGACGCTTCCGTCACCCGCTTCTCGGATCTCGCCAAGGACGATTATCTGCCCGAGCGCTTCGAGTGATCGTTTGTCTTTGAACGGACAAAGGCCCCGGTTGCTTCGCACACCGGGGCCTTCTCGTTCAAACCGTGTCCAGCTTATTTCGCGGCGAGGAAATCGCCCACTTCGAGCAGCACGAACTCGTCGTCGTCGGCCTTGTCGACGGCGCGGCCGGCCGAGTACGGCAGGTTATTGTCGTTGCCGACGACGATATGAGTGGCATCGACCACATCGACATTCTCGATGGTGACGAAGGGCATCGTATAGACGCCATTCACCGTGCCCTGCCTGGCCTTGCCGTCGGGGTCGGCGATGTTCAGCAGATCGATATAGCCGATCTTGTGCACCGGCTTGCCGACATTGTCGTCGCCGAAGGCGATCTTGTAGACACGCTTGTGCTTGGCCGGTTTGTCGAAGCAGGTCGGCTCAGGCTTGGCCGGATCGGCGCAGACCTTGTCAGGAAGGCCGGCACCGCCGTCGCGCTCGATCACCAGCGCCGTGCCATCATCGACCATGTTGAAATCGCCGATGTTGGTGCCCGTTCCCGAGAAGGGATAAAGCCACGAACGGCCGGTCCAGGCCTTCTTGGCCACATCGAACTCGACGATGCGAGTGGCAGTGGCGCCGTCTGCCTGTTCGAACTTGCCGTCGCCGAGATAGAGCGGGCCTTCCAGGAGCCCATAGAGCTTGCTGCCGTCCTTCGACTGAGCCAGACCTTCGAAGCCATTGGACCGGCGAAGGTTGAAGGCCGGCAATGGCTTGGTGGGATCGGCCGGCAGGCTCAACGTCGGATTGTCCGGTGACAACACCGGCTTGCCTTCGACGACCGTCGACACAACGTCGGTCAGCTTGCCATCGGCGGTGACGTGGATGAGATAGGGGCCGAACTCTTCGCCAATCCAGAAGCCATCACCAACCGGCTGGATCGACTCGATGTCGAAGTCGGCCCCGGTGAGGTAACGCTTGTCGGCGCCTTCCATAACGATCGGGAACGGCGCCACCTTATCGGGATCACTGAGGAAGACCGTGCCGAGGCGGTTGACCGCGCCGGTCTGCCAGTCAAACTTGAGGTGGTGCAGCATCAGCATGGCATCGGTGGAGTTGGCCTTGCTGCCAAAGCCGTTGTCGTTGAGCGTCCAGAAGGTGCCATCGGCCATCGTCTTGATGCCAGAGAAGCCCTGCACCGCCTGACCGTCGAACGGCAGGCCAAGCCCTGTCTTTCGGACACCATCGAGACCGGGGACCGAGCCGAGCGTCGTGGCGCGCTTGCGATCGGGCGTCGAGAACTTGCCGGCCTGCTTCAGGAACTCGGGCGCATCGGCCGGAGCTGCGATGATGGTGTTTGCCGGCAGGATCGCCTGCGACACCAGGGTCGCCTTGAAGGCGGTTTCGTCGGCAAATGCAAAGGCAGAGGAAACGACGAGGGCGACGGACGCCAGGAGCAAGGTCTTCATCGGGCTCACCTGAAAAGGAATGGAAAAAGCCAGACCTTGGTAAGAAGCCCTGGTGTCAGTGGATTGACACGGCTGTGACGGTTCGATGATGCGGAATAAAGAGCAATGAAAAGAACCACCCCGACAAAGCATCTTGCCGGGGTGGTGATTGATCCATAACGCCGCAGTTGCAGCGCAGATCGTATGAGCTGGCTCAGTTCTTCTTGGTCTCTTCCAGGAAGAATCGGCCTAGCGGGTTCTGATCGAAATTCTCGATGTTGGTGCGGGTCACGTTGATATAGGGGCTGTAGTAGAGATCGATCCAGTTGACGTCGTCCTTGGCCATCTTCTGGAGGTCGACATACATCTGCTCGCGCTTCTTGGGATCCATCTCGACTCGCGCCGCCGCGACCAGATCCTTGACGGGCTGGCTCTTGTAGCGCGTCATGTAGTTCATGTTGCTGTCATCGCCCAGCGTGAACGTCGTCTTCTGGTCGGGATCCAGAATGTCGTTGGTCCAGTACATGACGGACAGATCGTAGGACCCGTCGATCAGCATGTTCCAGCTCTGGCTGGGATCGACTTTCTGCAGGTCGAGCGTGACGCCGGCCTTGGCCAGCATTTGCTGCATGAGCACGGCGATCTGTTCGTCGGCCTCATTACCGGCGTTGACGACATAGTTCAGCTTCAGGTCCGAAGCACCGGCTGCGGCCAGCATGGCCTTGGCCTTCTCCGGGTCGTAGGGGCGCTGGAGATTGTCGGCGTAGTGATAGAGGGCGCCCTTCGGAATATAGGAATAGGCGACTTCGCCGAGGCCGAAGGTGACCGCATCGACGATCGTCTTCTTGTCGATCGCCATATCCAGCGCCTGCCGGACTTCCTTCTTGCCCAGCAACCCATGCGAATGGTTGATCAGCATGTGATCTTCGCGGGTCGACGGGTTGAGAACGACCTTGAGGTTGGGGTCCTTCTTCAGTTCAGCGACACGGGAGAATGGCACGAACAGGGCCGTATCCAACTCACCGGCCTGAACCTTCAGCATGCGGGTGTTGTCGTCGGGGATCGAAATCCACTCGACGCCGTCGAGGCTGACATTGGCGGCGTCCCAGTAGTTGGGGTTCTTTTCGAGGATGACGCGATCGCCACGGCGCCATTCCTTGACGGCGAAGGCACCCGAGCCGATCGGCGCTTCGCCGAACGCGTCTTCACCAACCGATTCCAGCACCTTCTTGGGCAGCACGGACACGTTGGGCAGCGCCATCGACGACAGGAACGGCGCCGACTGCGTCTTCAGCTTGACCACCAGCGTCTTGGGATCGGCGGCGGTGGCCGTGTCGACGACCTTGAAGCTATCGGCCCACAGCGAACCGGGGTTGTCGCGGATACGCAGGATCGAGAAGGCGGCGTCCT
This sequence comes from Pseudomonadota bacterium, assembly GCA_018262505.1. Lineage (GTDB taxonomy): Bacteria > Pseudomonadota > Alphaproteobacteria > Rhizobiales > Pleomorphomonadaceae > Pleomorphomonas. The sequence continues at coordinate 28,144 of JAGSYV010000060.1, read as the reverse complement.
CAGCAGTCACCGCGTCGCCGTTGGAGAACTTGGCGTCGCGCAGCTTGAACGTATAGGTCAGGCCGTCATCGGAAACCGTCCAGCTTTCGGCAAGGCCGGGGATCAGCTTGGTGCCGGATTTGTCGACACGCACCAGCACGTCGAACACATTGGAAAACACCCAGTTGTCGACGTTCTGGGCAGTCTTGATCGGGTCGAAGGTCGTGCCGTCCTCACGGCGGCCAATGGTCAAAACGCCGGCGGCCTCGGCAATCGAGGCTCCGAAGATGAGGGTGGCGAGAACGGTCGCCACGCTGAGTTTGGTCCACTTTGCGGTCATGTCGAGTTCCCTTCTGGTTATGATATTTCGCCCGTGACGAGCCCGGACGTTTCTTCGGCCAAAGCGTCTCCACCTCGCGGAGACACCAGCGGCTTGTCCGGATCGATATCCGGAATGGCATCAATCAGCGCCTGCGTGTAGGCCTCGCGCGGCGCGCTGAACACATCCTCCGTCGGCCCCTCCTCGACGATCTGGCCGTGGTACATCACCACCACCCGTTCGCAGAGGTTGCGAACGATGGCGAGGTCGTGGGCGATGAACAGCAGCGTCAGATTGAGCCGCTGCTTGAGGTCGCGGAACAGATCGACGATCTGCGCCTGGATGGTAACGTCGAGCGCCGCGACGCATTCATCGGCGACAATCAGCTTGGGATTGACGGCGAGCGCCCGGGCGATACCGGCGCGCTGGCACTGACCGCCACTCATGGAGAGCGGCTTGCGGCTGGCAAACTCACGTTCCAGGCCGACCAGATCGAGAAGTTCGCCGATCCGCTCGGGGATCCGCTCCTTCGGCACGCTCTCCTGCACGGCGAGCACCTCTGCCAGCGTGGCCCCGATGGTGAGGCGCGGATTGAGCGCGTTGTAGGGGTCCTGAAACACCATCGCCGTCTCGCGGCGGAGTTTTCTCAGAGCCTTCGTCCGTTCAGTGACAATGTCGGCGCCGTCGAAGGTCACGTGTCCCTCGGAGATCGGCGTCAGACCGAGCAGCGCACGAGCCAACGTCGACTTGCCTGAGCCGCTTTCGCCGACGATGCCCACCGTCTCGCCCGGCATTACCTGCAGGCTGACGCCCTTCACCGCCGCGAACTCACGCGGACCGCCGGAGAATAGGCCTCGGCCAGTCACCGGAAAGCGGACATGGAGATCATCGATCTCGACGAGCGGCCGCGCCTTCAAGGGGACCGGCTCCTGGGCGATCACAGCCAGGGCCTGCCGTTCCGGCATCGACGGATGCGAGGCGATCAGGTTTTGCGTGTAGGGATGTTGCGGCCGGCCGAGAACGTCGCGCTTGTCGCCGATCTCCAGCAGCCGTCCTTGCCGAAGCACGGCGATGCGATCGCAGGTCTGGGCGACAATGCCGAGGTCGTGGGTGATCAGGATCACCGACAGGCCGCGGCTCTCTCTGAGATCCATCAGCAGCCGCAGGATCTGCGCCTGGATGGTGACGTCGAGCGCCGTCGTCGGCTCGTCGGCGATCAGAATGCGTGGGTCGCAAGACAGCGCCACGCCGATCATCGCTCGCTGCCGCATGCCGCCGGAGAACTCGTGCGGATAGCCATTGTACTGTCGCGCCGGGTGCGGAAAGCCTACCTGCGCCAGGATATCCAAGGCAACCGCCCTCGCCTCCTTGCTGTCGACACCGCGATGCACGCGGATGCCCTCGGCGATCTGATCGCCGATACGCATCAGCGGGTCGAGGTGGCTGGTCGGGTTCTGGAAGATCATGCCGATGTCGCGGCCGCGGACCTCGCGGATATCGGCCTCCGACACAGTCGTCAGGTCCTTGCCGTCCAGCATCACCGTACCCGAGGTGATCGCCAGCTTGGGCGACGGCATCAGCCGCACCAACGATCGGCAGGTGAGGCTTTTGCCCGAACCGCTTTCGCCGACCAAGCCGAGGATTTCGCCCTTGCCGAGGTCGAAGGACAGGCTGTCGATCAGGGTACGAGGACCGTCCTCGCCGGCGAAGACGACGCTGAGGTCGCGGACGGAGAGCAGTGGCTCGCTCATTCGCGCACCCCCAGGAGATCGCCAAGTCCGTCGCCGGTCAGCGAGAAACCGAAGGCCAACGTCACGATGGAAAGGCCAGGAAACAGCGTGATCCACCAGGCGGTGGTGATGAAGCTTTGCCCTTCCGCCACCATCACGCCCCACTCGGCAAGGGGCGGCTGCACGCCAAGGCCGAGATAGCTGATGGCGGCGCCGGAGAGCAGCACCAGCACGCAATCCGACATGGAGAACACCACAGAACCGGCGATGGCATTGGGCAAAAGATGGCGGAACATGATGCGCGGGCCGGAGAAGCCGAGGCTGAGCGCCGCCGTCGCATAGTCGACCGTTTTCAGCACCAGCATCTGCGCCCGGATCAGCCGGGCGTAGGACACCCAGCCGACCAACGCCATGGCGATGTAGAAGCTCTGAAGCCCCGGCCCGAGAATGGCGATGATCGACAGCATCAGCACCAGGAAGGGGAAAGCGAGAATGATGTCGATGAGACGCATGAAGACGGTATCGACCTTGCCGCCGAGATAGCCGGCCAGCGTGCCAACGGTCGTGCCGATCAGGAAGGGAAAGACGACGCCGATCACCGCGATCTGCAGGTCGATGCGGGTGCCCCACAGGACGCGCGAGAAGATGTCGCGGCCGAAATTGTCGGTGCCGAAGGGATGCCCCCAGGATGGCGGCTGAAGCCGCAGGTCGCCGTTCTGCAAGATGGGATCGTAGGGCGCGATCACCGGCGCCAGCAAGGCGATGAACAGGAAGAGGATGAGCAGGATCAGCCCGGCCAGCAGCGTTGGCCGCCGCCGAACGGCCTTCCAGGCCGGAGCGAGCGCGACGGTCATTGCTTCACCCTCGGATCGATGGCGACGGTGACGATGTCGGCGAGAAAATTCACCAGCACCGTCGCGCAGGCGAACACCATGGCGACGCCCTGCACCACCATGTAGTCGCGCGAGAAGATGGCGCGGACGAGCAATTGGCCCATACCCGGCAGCGCGAACACGCTTTCGACGACGACGGTGCCGCCAATCAACCAGCCGACGTTGACGGCGAGCAGATTGACCGTCGGCACCAGCGAGTTGGGCATGACGTGCCTCCAGAACACGATGCTTTCCGGCATGCCGCGCGCCCGCGCCGCCGTGGCAACGTCTCCCTTCAGCTCGGCGATCATCGCCGTCCGCAGCGAACGGATCAGCACGGTCGACAGCGACAGCGCGATGGTCAGTGACGGCAGGATCAGGTGATAGAGCTTGTCGACGACCGTCTCGCCATAACCGGACACCGGAAACACATCGAGCCGCACCGAGAAGAAGATGATCAGCATCAGCGCCAGCCAGAACGGCGGAAAGCCGATGCCGAAGGTCGAGACAAAGCGAACGGCATGGTCGGCCGGCCCGCCGTTCGACCGGGCCGCCAGCGAGGCGAGCGGCATGGCGATGACAAGCGACAGCAGCACCGAGCAAAGTACCAGCGTCAGCGTCGGCTCGATGCGGGTGGTAATCAGCTTCAGCACGTCGATCTTGTAGAGGATCGATTTGCCCATCTCGCCGTGGGCGAGGTTCTGAAGAAAGTAGAAGTATTGCAGCCAGATCGGCTGATCGAGGCCATATTGGGCGCGGATGGCCGCGATGGCGGCCGGCGTCGACTTGGTACCGAGCAGCACACGCGCCGGATCGCCGGGGATCAGGCGGACCAGGACAAAAGTGATCACGCTGATGCCGAACAGCACCGGCAGGAACTGCAAGGGGCGATGGAGAACGAACTTATACCGGTGCATCGCGGCTTCCAGACGTGGCAGCGAATGGCATGGGTGGGACAATCGTCATTGTTGGCTGTGTTTCCCGAGGAAGGCTAGGAGCGCTGGGTAGTAATCACCGGGGTTCTCGTAGAATGGCATATGGCTCGCGTTGGCGAACACCCGGAGTTCGGCGTTCGGCAGATGGAGCTTCATACGCAGCGCACAGGCCGGCGTCAGCTCGTCGTGTTCGCCGCAGGTGATCAGCGTCGGCACGGTGATCTTGTGAAGGTCGGCAACACGGTTCCAGTCCTTGAGATTGCCGATGTAGAGAAATTCGTTGGGTCCCTGCATGGTGCCATAGGGGCCCATGTTCCAGTCGGACAGCGACCGATTGACCGGCGCCGGCCATTCCTTCAGGCGGCAGACGTGGCGGTAGTTGAGCAGGGTGATCGCCGCCAGATATTCGGGATGGTCGATGGTGCCAACTGCCTCGTGCGCCTGCATCATCGCCACCGTCTCCGAACCCAACGCGCCGCGCAGGCGCTCAAGCTCACCGATGAGATGCGGCATGTCGGCGACGGTATCCTCGAGAATCAGCGTCTTGAGGGCCTCGGGATAGGTCAGCGCGTAGTCGATGGCGAGCCAGCCGCCCCAGGAATGGCCGAGGAAATGCACCTTGCCTAGTCCGAGCGCCCGACGAACCGTCTCCGTCTCCTCGACATAGCGTCCGATCGTCCAGAGGGCAGGATCGGTCGGCCTGTCGGAGGCACCGGTGCCAAGCTGGTCGAAGGCGATAACGCGGTAGCCCTGATCGATCAGACAGGAGTGAGCCTCGCGCAAATAGTCGCAGGGAAGACCAGGGCCGCCGTTGGCCAGGAAAACGACCTCCTCGCCCGCGCCGAACTCGTAGGCGATGACGTCGTAGCCGTCGACTTTCACTACGTGCGTGGCATCCGGGGCGATTTCCCGCCACATGGTCGATCTCCAGCCAAATTCAAAGCCCACGATTTGAGCGTGACCAATTTTTGGATGAATTGCCGCTCAACACCAGCTATTAGAAGTGATAGGGTTCGTGGGATGGAGGAGCATAAGCCACCATTTATGGGGCTTTCCACTCCGGAGTAGCTATAGATGCCCGTCGACATCGCCGCCGTCAAAGAGCGGCTCGCCACCGAGACCGGCCTGGAGGGGTGCATCGACCAAGCCTTCGATATGATGAAGGGCTTCGGCTTCGACGCGCTCATCTACGACTACACGCCGGTGCCCTACGACGTCGATGGCAGCATGAATATCCCGTCGGTCCTCAAGCTCAGGAATGTGCCGGAGGACATGCACGAGTACTGGTGCGGTCGCGGTTACTTCCGCTTCGATCCGGTACAGCAACTCGCCATTCGGACGTCGACGCCCTTTTTCTGGAACTATGATCGCGACGCCAACACGGCGATCCGCAAGTATCTTTGCGACGACAGTCGTCCGGTCGAGAGCTATCTCCGCGATCGAGGTCTGACATCCGGCGTTACCGTGCCGGTGCACCTGCCACGCGGCGACTATGCAACGGTGACCGGTGTCTGCTTCAGTGCCGGCACCGATTTCCAGCGCGCCGCCGAAGGTGCGCTGGCCGACTTCGGGCTGCTCGCCCATCTCTTTCACGAAACAGCCTATTCGGCTTTTGATGCGCCCGCCCGCATCGGCGCCATGCCGCGTCTCACCGACCGCGAACGCGAATGTCTGCGCCACTCCGCCGAGGGCCTGTCAGCTAAGGAAATCTCGCGGATCATCGACCGCTCGGTGCCGACGGTGGTGATGCATCTCAACTCGGCGATCCGCAAGTTGGGTGCACGCAACCGCACCCAGGCCGTGGTGCGCGCCATCCATTATCGGCTGCTCGACGAACCTCAGACCTATAACTTCTGATAGCTGCTGCTCAGCTTTTCGCCGCGCTATGTTTTTGCTCAACGCATAAGCAGCGCGGAGAATGAGAGTGGCTGACGTCAATGAAGGATTTGCGCCTTTCGGCGCTTACGAAACCTGGTATCGCGTCAGCGGCTCGCTATCGTCTCCCCGCTTGCCATTGATCGTCGCCCACGGCGGTCCGGGTTGTACGCATGATTACGTCGACAGCTTCAAGCGCATCGCCGACCTCGATGGCCGCGCCGTCATTCACTACGACCAGCTCGGCTCCGGCAACTCGACGCACCTGCCCGACAAGGGTAAGGAATTCTGGACGATCAAGCTGTTCCTCGACCAGCTCGACGCCCTGCTCTCCCATCTTGGCATCGCCGACCGCTATGCCTATCTCGGCCAGTCCTGGGGCGGCATGCTGGGCGCCGAACATGCCGTGCGTCGGCCGACGGGTCTCAAGGCGCTGATCATAGCCAATTCGCCGGCCAACATGCACACCTGGGTGAGCGAAGCGAACCGCCTGCGCGAGGAACTGCCGCCCAAGGTGCAGGCAACCCTTCTGAAGCATGAAGCGGCCGGCACCATCACCCATCCCGACTACGTTGCGGCCTCCCGAGTGTTCTACAACCGTCACGTCTGCCGCCTCGATCCTTGGCCGAAGGAAGTGAGCCGCACCTTTGAGCTGATGGACCTCGACAACACCGTCTACATCAACATGAATGGCCCGACAGAATTCCACGTCATCGGAACGATGAAGGACTGGACCATCGAGGACCGCCTGCCGCTCATCAACGTGCCTTCGCTGCTGATCTCCGGCAAATATGACGAGGCGACACCCGAGGTGGTTCGCCCCTATGTCGAGAAGGTCCCCGGCGTTCGCTGGGTCCTGTTCGAACATTCGAGCCACATGCCGCACGTCGAGGAAGAGGCGAAATGCCTTGCCACCGTGTCGGACTTCCTGAAGTCTGTCGATGGATAGAGCTCCAAAAGCCAAGGACCGACCATGACCTGGAAGACAGCCCGCCGCTCCTTCTATTACGACGGCGCTCCCGAGCCGGAAGATCCTGTGCTTGTTCCGGGCAAGGTCGCGTTGCTCGTCATCGACGTACAGAATGTCTATCTCGAACGCCCTGCCCCTGCGACGCTCACCGATGACGAACTCGCCCGCTATCACGCCTGGGCTCCGTTCCACGAGCGCATGCACGGTACGGTGATCCCGTCGATCCAGAAACTGCTCGCGGCCTTTCGCGGCCGAGGGCTCGATGTACTTTATGCCCGCATCGCCGCGCTGCGCCACGACGGCCGCGACCGTTCGCTCAGCCAGAAGAAACCGGGCTGGAACAATCTGTTGCTGCCGAAGGACGAGGCGCCGTCGCAGATCGTACCGGCCATCGCCCCTGAGGGTGATGAGATCGTGGTCACCAAGACCACCGACAGCGCGCTTACCGGCACCAATCTTCGCCTGGTGCTCGCCAACCTCGGCATCACCCACGTCGTCTGCTGTGGCATTTTCACCGACCAGTGCATCGCATCGACGGTGCGCAGCCTCGCCGACGAGAGCTTCGACGTCATCGTCGCCGAGGACGCTTGCGCCGCCGGGACCATGGACCTGCACGACCGCGAACTGGAGATCATGAACATGATCTACTGCTCGGTGATGAGCACCGACGAGGTGATCGGCTACCTGCCGGCCTGAGCACGATAGGCTTGGCCTACGCCCCTCGCCGCGCCATCCGTCGACCGCTGCCGTTTTCGAAGAAGTGCAGCCGATCGGCGGCCACCATCACTCTTATTTCGTCGGCCAGCGGCACATCCGGCGACAGCGCCATGGTCAGATGTCGTCCTTCGACCGAGCCGTGCACCAGCCTCTGGGCGCCGAGTTCTTCGATATAGCGCACGGCAAAGGGCACGCCGGTGCCGGATTCGTCCGGCTGGATATCTTCGGCGCGAAGCCCGACCGTCAGCTTGCCATCGGCAATCCCCGCAACCCCGCTCGCCATGACCTGCTCACCGATCGCCACGGATCCGCCCGACACTTCGGCGTCGGCGAGATTCATCGCCGGCGAGCCGATGAAGCTTGCCACGAAGGTCGAGGCAGGGTTGTGATAGACGTCGAGCGGTCGGCCAACCTGCTCGATGCGACCGCCGTACAGCACCACGATGCGATCGGCCAGCGTCATCGCCTCGAGCTGGTCGTGCGTCACGTAGACCGACGTGACGCCGAGCCGTCGCTGCAGTTGCCTGATTTCGCCACGCATGGAAACACGCAGCTTGGCGTCGAGGTTACTGAGAGGCTCGTCAAACAGGAAAGCGTCGGGCTTGCGGACGATGGCACGCCCCATGGCGACTCGCTGCCGCTGACCACCGGAAAGCTGCTTCGGCTTGCGGTCGAGAAACGGCGAGATCTCCAACATGCGCGCCGCCTCAGCGACACGGGCATCAATGTCCGCCTTGGGCACACCACGGTTCCGAAGGCCATAGGCGAGATTGTCGTAGACGCTCATGTGCGGATAGAGGGCGTAATTCTGAAATACCATGGCGATGTTGCGCGCCGCCGGATCGACCTCGTTGACCACCCGGCTGCCGATGGCGACGGTTCCTGAACTGATGCTTTCGAGGCCGGCGATCATCCTCAAGAGCGTCGACTTGCCACAGCCGGACGGGCCGACCAGCACGATGAATTCGCCGTCGGCGATCAAAAGACTGACATCGGAAACGGCCCGGATACCGCCAGCGTAGACCTTGCTCACAGCGGCGATTTCGATAGCGGACATGCTCATTTCTCCGTTTCGATGAGGCCTTTGACGAACAGCCGCTGCATACCGACGACCACGATCACCGGCGGCAGCATGGCCAGCACGACCGTGGTCATCACGACGTTCCACTGCGGCAATGCGTCGGCAACATCCGACATGCGCTTGATGCCCATGACGATGGTGTAGTGGCTGGATGTGGTGGTGATCATCATTGGCCAGAGGTACTGGTTCCAGCCGTAGATGAAGAGAATGACGAACAGCGCGGCGATGTTGGTGCGGCTGAGCGGCAGCAGTATGTCCCGGAAGAACTTGAGTGGCCCGGCGCCATCGATACGCGCCGCTTCCATCAGTTCGTCCGGCACCGTCAGGAAGAACTGTCGGAACAGAAAGGTGGCCGTTGCCGAGGCGATCAGCGGTATCGTGAGGCCGGCATAGCTATCGAGCAGGCCGAGATCGGCTACCACCTTGAACGTCGGCACGATGCGCACTTCGACAGGCAGCATCAGCGTGATGAAAATCATCCAGAAGGCGACCGCCCGGAAGGGAAAGCGGAAGTAGACGATGGCGTAGGCCGACAGGATGGAGATGACGATTTTGCCGAAGGCAATGCAGAGCGCCATCACCAGCGAATTCCACAGCATGCCGCCGAGCGGCGGCGCGCCTGAGCTTGAGAGGCCGTCGGTCAGCATCGAGCGGTAGTTGGCCAGCATTTCACTGCCCGGCAGCAGCGGAATCAGCCCGGACATGAAGTCATTGGGGCCATGCGTCGAGGCGATCACCGCCACGTAGACCGGGAACGCGACGACCAGCACGCCAACGATCAGCACGGCATGGGCGAGCGCGTCGAGCCAGGGATGGCGATCGATCATGATCGGTTCCTCAATAGGTTACTTTGCGCTCGACCCATTTGAACTGGATCACTGTCAGCGCCACGACGATCACCATCAACACCACCGATTGGGCGGCCGAAGACCCGAGGTTCAGTCCAATGAACCCGTCGACGAACACCTTGTAGACCAGGATATTGGTCGACTGGGCCGGATTGCCGCCAGTGGTGGCGTGGATCACCGGGAAGGTGTCGAACATCGCGTAGACGAGATTGATGACCGCCAAAAAGAAGGTGGTGGGCGACAGCAGCGGAAAAGCGATGGTGAAGAAGCGCTTCACCGGTCCGGCGCCATCAATGGCCGCGGCCTCGATCATCGATTTCGGAATCGCCTGCAAGCCGGCCATGAAGAACAGGAAGTTGTAGGACACCTGCTTCCAGCTCGCGGCGATCACCACCAGGATCATGGCATCTGTCGGCTGTAGGGAGTGATCCCAACGGTAGCCGACCATGGCGAGGAGGTATGGCAGCAGGCCGATGGTGGGGTTGAACAAGAACCACCACATGATGCCGCCAACGGCCGGCGCCACCGCATAGGGCCAGACCAGCAGCGTGGCGTAAACACGGCTACCCCGAACCAGCCGGTCGAGACTGGCGGCGAAGACGAGGCCAAGACCGACGGACAGCAGCGTCACGGCTGGCGCGAAAATCGCCGTCACCTTCAGGGAGTTGAGATAATTCGGGTCGTGCAGAAGATCGGCATAGTTGGCAAGACCGACCCAGGTGGTGGAAAGGCCGAAGGCGTCTTCGCGCAGGAACGACTGGAGAATTGCCTGCGCCGCTGGCCACAGGAAAAAAATGACGGTCACGGCGAGCTGCGGCAAGAGGAGCGCGTAGGGCAGCAGGCGATTGCCAAAGACGGTGCGCTTGGTCTGCATGAAATGAACCGGATCGAGGAATGCGGCAGAGCCTCAGTATCGGCAGCCACACGGATGAATTCCGGCGCCGCACGGGAGAGCCCGTCGGCGCCGGCATTCGACAGGGATGGCCGGCTTAGCCGTTCGATGCCCGAAAATCGGCAATCAGCTTGTCGCCGCGCGTCACGACCGAGTCGAGCGCGTCCTTCGGGGTCTTCTTGCCGGCGAGCAGATTCTGGAACTCCTCGTCGATCACATCGCGGATCTGCACGTAGTTGCCGAAGCGCAGGCCCTTGGAGTTTTCGGTGGGCGGGTTGAGCGTGATCTGCTTGGGCCGCCTCGGTGATCGGCAGATAGCCCGAGTACTGGTGCCAATCGGCCTGCACTTCCGGCGACGACAGGAAGGTGAAGAAGTTGGCGACGCCCTTGTACTCGGCCTCGCTATGGCCCTTCAGCACCCAGAGCGTGGCGCCTCCGATGATCGAGTTCTGCGGCGCCCCCTGGACGTCGGAATAGTAGGGCAGCATACCAAAGCCGACCTTGAAGTCCTTGGCATTGCCGATCACGGCAGCGCGCGCAGCCGACGAGTTTATGTAGATGGCGCATTCCTGGCTGTAGAACTTGGGCGGGGCATCGTTGCCACCAGCCGGACCGCCATACTCGAATACCCCTTCATCCTGCCACTTCTTGAGATTGGTCCAGTGACGAACCTGCAGGTCGCCGTTGACGGTCAGCTCGGCGTTGATACCACCGATACCGTTCTGAAGGGTGCCGATCGGCTTGTTATGCCAAGCCGAGAAATTCTCGAGCTGTATCCAGGAAATCCAGCCGGTGGTGAAGCCGCACTTGGCGGCGCCCGACGAGATGATCTTCTTGGAATAGGACTCGACATCTTCCCAGGTCTTGGGCGGCTGCTCGGGATCGAGCCCGGCCTTCTGGAAGACGTCCTTGTTGTAGTAGAGGATCGGTGTCGAGGAGTTGAACGGCATCGACAGCATGTTGCCGTCGGCATCGGTGTAGTAGCCGACCACAGCCGACAGGAAGGCCTTCTGATCGAAGGCCGCGCCGGTGTCCTTCATCAGCTGGTAGACCGGATAGACGGCGCCCTTGGCGGCCATCATCGTACCAGTGCCAACCTCGAACACCTGCACGATGTCAGGCTGCTGCTTGGCACGGAAGGCGGCGATGGCCGCCGTCATAGTCTCAGGATAGGACCCCTTATAGACGGCGGTCACCTTGTAGTCGCTCTGCGAGGCGTTGTACTTGGCGACGATTTCATCGAGCTTCTTGCCAAGCTCGCCACCCATGGCATGCCACCAGGTGATTTCGGTGGCCGCGAAGGACGAGCCGGACAAAAAGGTCAGGGCAAGCCCGGCGATGAAGGACCGCGTCAGCATGGCGTCTTCCTACTCTTGAGGTTGTCGGTGACGGCAAGCAGTAGGAGGCGCGTATGACAGAGAGATTGCTTCCAAATGACGGTTCGGCGACACCCCAAGGAGTTCGGATGAGGTTCCTCACCGAGGTTGGGCGACGAGCGCTCGGCGATATACGCGACTCGGAAACCTGGGTAGCGCCTCGTCGTTGGCGCCGCCCAAATTCCCTTGCGCAGCACCCCGAACCCGCCAAAACCACCTAATTCTTTCGTTTATACGAATAATTACCTAGTTGCAGGCTGGGCCGATGTCCGTCGCGGAATCTTCCAAGAAAACCGGGGTGAATCGTCCCTCCGGGAATCCGCCATCCAATATCCATGCCCGCGTCACCAGACAACATCAGGTTGTCGCCCCGCGAGGAAACAGCCTTATCGTCGAGACCGCCTACTTCTACATGGTCTTCATGCAATATCATCACCTTAAATCAGGATGAAATTGGATGAAAACTCAGATATACATCGCATAAAGAAAGGATATATTTAGATTATATCGTTTCACTGCTGGCACAAATAAAGCACATCGAAAAGTATCTGTACATTTGTTCAGTCACAATGGCGACCAATTCAGATCAACGCTGCGTATAAACGTCGGCTTAACCCCGGCGGACATGAAATGGGCTTCACACATGCTGAAGGCGTGGTTCAGGCAGTGAATTGGCTGGACGGACTGTTTGGGAGAGAGACATGCGCTGGACTGTTGGCAAATTGGGATTGAAAGCCTGGCGGCTCGGCATATCCGGAAAGATCGTTTTCGGGTTCTTGGTAGCGCTAACGTTAATGACTATCGTGGCTGGCGTCGCACTCAGAACCTTCTCTCAATCCAACAGCGTCGTGAGCGACCTCGCCGTTCGAAATGTCGAAGTCGGCATAGCCAACGACATCCAGGCAAAATTCCTGGAATACCGCCGTCTTAGCCGCGAGCTTATCTACACATCGCTTCCCGGCACCGCTGAGGCAACTGAAAAGCAAGCCGAGGTGTTGCGTACGGCGATCGCCGATGACATTGGCAAGATTTCCGATTTCGGTCAGCGCGACACGCTGAAGGAGTTAAGCCTCGAGTTCGAGTCCTATGCGACGGAACTCACGCGCATCGGCATCGAAAAAGCCAAGCTTGCGACCATGCGCACGCAGTCGATGGAACCCGCCGTTGCCGCCGTGCAGAAGGGGCTTGAAGACGTCGGCGCCATCGCGTTGGCCACCAGCGATGCCGCGACGCGCGACACTGTCAACGAAATCCTGCGACTGGTGCTGCAAGTACAGAACCAGGTGAATGTCGCCCTCGCCTCGCTCGACGACGACACTCTTCAGGCTGCCCTCGACACGCTGACCACTGCCGACAGCTGGATCGACTCGACGGCCAAAACCGGTCCGAAGGAATTGCGCTCTACCTTCGCTGAACTGCGCGAGAAGGCTCAGCAATACGAATCCGATTTCACGGTCATCCAGGCTTCGAGCCTTCAGAACATCAAGGATGTCGCCGCGCTGAACGACAAGGTTTCAGCCATCACCGACACGCTCAACGCCTTCATGGGCGTTGCCAACAAGAGCCAGGCCGCGCTTCAGGCAAAGTCGGAGCAAATGCTGGCGTCGTCTGAGACCATGCTGTGGGCCATTTCGGCCGGCGGCCTCGTTCTTGGGCTCGTGCTTGCCGTGCTGCTCGGGCGGGGCATTTCCCGTCCCATCGTCTCGATCACCGGCGCCATGCAACGCCTTTCCGCCGGTGAGCTGGCCGTCGCCATTCCAGGCCTCGGCCGGGCCGACGAGGTCGGAACGATGGCGGCGACGCTGAATGTCTTCAAGGAGGGGCTTCAGGAGAACGAGCGGCTGCGCGTCGAACAGGACCATGCCAAGGGAAAGACCGAAGAACGTCGCCGTGGTGAGCTGAACCAGTTGGCCGATGCGTTCGAAATGGCGGTGGGCGGCGTCGTCCAGTCGGTGGTCAGCGCGTCGTCGCAATTGCAGCTTGCCGCGAGGTCAATGACGTCCGCTACGGAGGAGGTCTCGGGTCAATCGATAACCGTGGCGAGCGCCGCGGAAGAAGCATCCACCAACGTCGAGACCGTCGCGGCTTCGGCCGAGGAACTCGCCTCCTCCATCGGCGAGATCAAGCGTCAGGCCGACGAGAGCACCCGCGTTGCCTCCCGCGCCGCCAGCGACGCTCAGGCCACAGCCAATCGCGTCCGCGAACTGGCCGAAAGCGCCAACCGCATCGGCGAAGTCGTCAACCTCATCGACAACATCGCCAGCCAGACCAACCTTCTTGCGCTCAACGCGACGATCGAAGCCGCCCGCGCCGGTGAGGCCGGCAAAGGCTTTGCCGTCGTCGCCGCCGAAGTGAAGCAGCTCGCCGATCAGACCTCGAAGGCCACCTCGCAAATTTCCCGCCAGATTGGCGAAATCCAGTCGTCGACGCAGTCGTCGGCCGAGGCGATCGTCGGCATCACCTCGATCATCGAGCAGCTCAATGCCATCGCATCGTCAATTGCCACCGCTGTCGACCAGCAGGGCGCGGCGACCAACGAGATTGCCCGCAACGTCGCCCAGGCCTCGTCGGGGACCCATCAGGTGTCGCAAAATATCGTCGGCATCACCCAGGCAGCCACCGAAGAGCCGCTTCCTGTCGTCGGTGCGCGGCACCTGACACATCACGTCTGACAGTAACTTCGCGGCGGCTTCACAGGCCGCCGTTTCCTTTTCATCTCACTCCAGCCGGCTGCGGAACAGCCAACCGGCGGCCGGCAGCGTTACACCGGCGATCAGCGCCATCGGCACCGTCTCGGCGACGACTTCGGCAAGTGGAATTTCCTTGAGGAACACACCGCGCACGATCACCAGGAAATAGCGGAGCGGATTGACGTAGGTGAGGACCTGCAACCATTCGGGCATGTTGGCAATCGGCGTGGCAAAGCCGGAGAGCAGCATGGCCGGCACGAGAAACAGGAAAGCGCCGAGGATCGCCTGTTGTTGCGTGGCGGCCAGTGCCGAGATGAACAGGCCGAAGCCAACCAGCGACACTAGGTAGAAGAAAGCGGCGCCGTAGAGGGCGAACAGCGAGCCGCGTAGCGGAATGCCGAAAATCCAGACGGCCGCCAGAATGAACAGGGTGATGTGCACGAAGCCGATCAGGATCGGCGGGATCACCTTGCCGATCAGGATTTCGTGGGTCCGGAGCGGCGACACCATCAACTGATCGAAGGTGCCGAGCTCCCGTTCGCGAGCGATGGAAAGCGAGGTCACCAAGAGGCCCACCAGCATGGCGATCGAGGCGACGAGGCCCGGCACCATGAACCACTTGAACTCGAGATTTGGATTGAACCAGTTGCGCGCCACCGTGCCGACCCGGACGGACGCGAGCCGCTGGCCGGCCGGCGTGTCGGCCGCCAGGCCGGTGGCGATGGCGGAAATATAGCCGGCGACGATCTGCGAGGCGTTGGAGCGCCGGCCGTCGAGGATGACGGCCATATCGGCGGTCGAGCCGGCCTCGATATCGCGCGAGAAATCCGGGCCGATCTCGACAGCGGCGATCACCCGTTCGCGGTCGATGGCTTCATGAAGTTCGGCTGGATTGCCGGTGCGCTGGACAAGGCGGAACTGCGGCGACGCTTCGATACGGCTTATAAACTCACTACCCCAGTGACCAGCGTCGCGATTGAGCACCATCACATCGACGTTGCGTACCTCCAATGTGGCCGCGTAGGAAAACACCAGCAACTGCAGCACCGGCGGCGCAATCAGAATGATGCGGCTCTTGGGATCGCGAAAGAGAGCCAGGAATTCCTTGCGGACAAGGGCGAGGAGACGCGTCGGTCCCATGTCAGGCGATCCTTTTCGCGGTCTTGCGGATGGCGACGGCAAAGAGAACAATCCCAAAGCCGACCAGGATCAGGATGGAGCGAAGGAACATCGGCCAAATATCACCAGCCAGAAAAACCGACTGCAGACTGGGGATCAGATAGCGGGCGGGCACGGCCAGCGAAATATACTGGATCACCGTCGGCATCGAATTGATCTCGAAAATGAAACCGGACAGCAGGAAGCTGGGCAGGAAGCCGGATAACAATGCCAGTTGGGACGCCAGGAATTGGTTCTTGGTAACCGCCGAGATCAGAAAGCCCTGCCCCAGCGCCGGCATCAGAAAAGCAGCCGATAGCGCGTAAAGCGCCAGGATCGATCCTCGAAACGGCACATGAAACAGAAACACCGCGAGGATGACGCAGAGGGTCATCGAGCCAAGGCCAAGCAGAAAATAGGGCACGATCTTGCCGGCCAAGAGCTCCCAGGCGGTGACCGGCGTCGCCATCATCGCCTCCATGGTGCCGCGCTCCCATTCGCGCGCAATCACCATTGAGGTGAGCAGTGTGCCGACCAGTGTCATGACGATGCTGATCGACCCGGGCACCAGGAAATTGCGGCTCTTGAGCTCGGGATTGAACCAGAAGCGCTGCTGAACGAGGAGCGGCGTCGCCGTAAGCGCCCGCTCGGCCGCTCGTTGCGCCTCCCAGGTGGAGACGGTGCCGGCGGCGTAGTTCTGTACGAAGTTGGCCGTGTTGGGGTCGGCACCGTCGACGATCACCTGTACCGCCGGATGGCGAGACGCCGTGAGGTCGGCGGTGAAGCCATCCGGGATCACCAGGAACCCGCCGATCCGGCTCTCGACGAGATCCTCGGCGAACTCCCGCCGATCATGACCGATCGTCACGTCAAAGTAGCGGGAGTTCTGAAAGCTGGCCGCAAGGTCGAGGGTAACAGGCGTCGTCTCCTCGAGCACCAGGCCGACACGCGTGTGCGTGGTGTCGAGCGACACGCCGTAGCCGAACAGGAACAACAGGATCAACGGTAGCACCAGCGCAATCAGGATGCTGGAAGGGTCGCGAACGATCTGGAAGCTCTCCTTGCGGATGAGTGCGGTGAGACGGCGCGTTCGTCCGCGACGATAGGCGTTCATGCTGCGGCCTCCTGCTCGCTCGCCTCGATCAGCGCGATGAACGCATCTTCCATGGTGGGATCGGGCCGATCAGCCGTTGCCACCTTGGCCTTGAGATCGTCGGGCGAGCCAAGGGCGATCGACTTGCCGCGATAAATCAGCGAGATGCGGTCGCAGTATTCTGCCTCGTCCATGAAATGGGTGGTGACCAGCACGGTTACGCCCTTCTCGACGAGGCCATTGATATGGGTCCAGAATTCGCGTCGGGTGATCGGATCGACGCCCGACGTCGGTTCATCGAGGAACAGGGCTTCCGGCTCATGCATGACGGCGGCGGCAAGCGCGAGGCGCTGCTTGAGGCCGAGCGGCAAGTCCTTCGCCGACATGGTGGCGTGCTTCTTGAGATCGAAAATGTTGAGCATCAAGGTGATGCGTTCCTGACGGCGCCTGCCCGCCAGACCATAGACGCCGGCAAAGAAATCGAGGTTCTGGCCGACGGAGAGATCGCCGTAGAGCGAGAATTTCTGTGCCATGTAGCCGAGGCGATTACGCGCCTCGGCGGCATCGCGCCGGAGATCGAAGCCAGCCACCCTACCCTCGCCCTCGGTGGGCTTCAGGAGGCCGCACAACATCTTGAAGGTGGTGGATTTGCCGGCGCCGTTTGGGCCGAGTAGACCGAAGATCTGACCGCGCGGAATATCGAAGGTGATGTGATCGGCGGCTGTGAAGTCGCCAAACCGTTTGGTCAGACCGCGCGCCTCAATCACCGGCCAGCCATCGTCGATCGCGCGTGGCGCTTGCGCCTCGGCAAGAGCCGAGCGACCACTCGGGCCACCGCCCAGCATGTCGACGAAAGCGTCCTCAAAGCGCGGCGTGGCGGGAACAAGATGGCTGGCGTCCGTCCCGGCGGTCTTGGCGACACTGTCAACGTCGTCTTCTTCTACCAGAACCAGCCGGATCGCCTCGCCCTGGATAACTCCATCGACCACCTTGTCTTCGTCGAGCAGGCGGGCGAGCAGCCGGCGCCGGCTGCCCTCGATGCCGGTAAGCCGGCGTACCCTTCCCTTCACGCGTTCGGTGAGGCCGGACGGCGTGCCGGCATAGAGCAGTTTGCCGGCATTCATCAGCAGCACATTGTCGCAGGCTTCCGCCTCGTCGAGATAGGCGGTCGACCAGACGACGCCGATACCCTCGGCGGTGAGATTCTCCACCATCTTCCAGAGTTCACGCCGCGAGATCGGATCGACGCCCACACCCGGCTCATCGAGCAGCAGAAGGCGCGGCTTGCGGATCAGCGCACAGGCGAGACCAAGCTTCTGCTTCATGCCGCCGGACAACTTACCGGCAAGGCGACCGGTGAAGCGCTTGAGGTCGGTAAAGGTGAGCAGTTCGCCGAAAACGGCCGGCCGGTCGCGGCGTGGCAGACCGCGCATGTCGGCATAGAGATCGAGATTTTCCTGGACGGAAAGGTCTTCATAAAGACCAAAGCGTTGCGGCATGTAACCGATCGCCGCCTGAATGGCCGGCGCCTCGGTTCGCGCGTCATGCCCCAGCACGGTAATGCGGCCGGCGTCGGGTTGCATCAGCCCGGTCAGCAGACGGATCAACGTCGTCTTGCCTGCGCCGTCGGGACCGACAAGCCCGGTAATCTCGCCACCGCGAATATCGCCCGAAACCTCATCCAGCGCCGGCACCCCGTCGCCGAAGCGTTTCACCACGCCGTCGAGCCGGACGAGGACGGGCTTGTCTTCGGTGACGGCGGGGCTCATTTCGCCTCGCCGGCAGCAGGAGGCAGATGCACGGTGACCGGCATGCCCTGCCTCAGGTCCTTGCCCGGATGGTCGACGATGATGCGGAGCCGATAGACGAGGTCAGTGCGCAGATCCGGCGTCTCGACCGACTTCGGTGTAAACTCGGCCACAGGCGAGATGAAGCCCACCTGTCCCTCATAGCCTGCGCCCGTCGTGCCATCGGAAGTGACCTTGACTTTCAACCCAGGATGAACACGGCCAAGATCTCCTTCCGACACATAGGCACGCACCCAAACCGGCTCGCTGAGGGCTAGAATCAGCACATTGGTCGACGACGCGACGATGGCGCCCGGCTCGCTGACGCGCGACAGGATCACGCCGTCGGCCGGTGCCTTCAGTTCCGTGTCGGCCAGCGACGTGCGAGCAGCATCGAGTTGTGCCTCAGCGGCGCGAAGCTGCGCTTCGGCGGTGGCGATATCCTCGGCTCGACTCCCCTCTTCGATCAGGTCGAGGGCTGCCTTGGCACTGGCGACACGGGCGCTCGTCATGTCCTTAGTGGCCGTCGCAGCATCGAGGTTCGATTGGGAAACGGTCCCCTGAACGCGCAGTTGGTCGGCGCGAGTCAGCGCCAGTTCGGCATTGGCAAGGCTGGCCACCTGTTCCTCGTAGGCAGCCCGAGCTTTGGCAATCTCCGAAGGACGAGCGCCTGTTTTGAGCTTATCAAGCGTCGCCCGAAGTGCTGCGACATTTTGCTCGGCGGCGCGGACGGCAATCTCGTAGGGACCAGCATCGAGGCGGGCCAGCACGTCGCCGGTTTTTACCGCATCGCCCTCTTCCACCGCCATGGCGGCGAGCCGGCCACCAACCCGAAAGCCGAGCGACACTTGGCGGATGTCGACATTGCCATAGATCTCCTCAGTCGGCGGTGCCGGCAGGAAGTAACCGTGGCGCTGCGGCATGCCATAGGACCAGGCGGCACCGGCGCCCGCGGCGGCAAGCAGCAGGACGACGGTGATGATCTTGTTCATGATGCGATTTCCCCGATGGGATGGATGCTGGCAACGAGGTCGGCGGCAATACCGCGGATCGCCGCGACTTGCTCGGGACCAACCGCCGACCAGTCCATTTCGCGCAGAATGGTGGCCCGGCCGACGCGGTAGATGATCAGCGAACCGACCAATGACAGCGTTCGGAGCCGCACCTGCTCGGACATCGGTTCGGCATTTAAAAGAATGCCGACAAGATGGTGGACGGCTGCGAGCATCGGCTGCATGAAGCCCGCGTAGATGCGGTCGAAAGCCTCTGTCGGCTCGGCCTGCTCGCGTACCATGTAGCGTACCCAGACGGCCGACTCGTCATCGGCGAACAGGGTCAGCATGGCTTCAGCCAGCAAGGTCAGGATACCCCGCGCCTCGGTGGCATCAATCGGCCGGCCGCCGGATTGGGCCTCGGCAAAGCGCTCAAGCACCATTCTTCGCCGCTCGCCAACGCGGTTCTGCAGCCGCTCGATCAGGTAGTCGGCGACAGCGTTGTAGAGACCACGCTTATTGACAAAATAGTAGTTGATCGCCTGGAGGTTCACGCCCGCCTGCTCGGCGAGCCTGCGGGTCGACGCACCCTCGAAGCCATATTGGCCGAACAGCTCGAGCGCGGCGAGAAGCAGCTTTTCACGGGTGCCGTCGTTGCGGGCGGCATCATCGACAGAGCGGGCGGAGGGTGTCTTTGCCATGACCTCCATTCTATACCTACAACCGTTTCAGTCAATCGACTGATTTATGAATGGCGACGTGGATTGGGATACCCCTCATCGGCTGCCGGCCTACGGGAACAATCTTCAGTCCCGCGACAGCGCCACCACGGGATCAAGCCGGGAGGCGTTACGGGCCGGCAGGAAGCCGAAGATCACGCCAATCAGTGTTGAGCAGACGCAGGCAGCGACGATCGAGGTCGTCGAGTAGATCAGCGTGAAATCACTGGAGAACAGTCGCACGAGTTGGCCGATGCCGAAGGCGCCGCCGATGCCGAAAAGGCCGCCGATCAGGCAGACCAATACGGCCTCGATCAGGAATTGCTGGAGGATATCGCCCTGCCGGGCACCCACCGCCATGCGCACGCCGATCTCGCTCACGCGTTCCGATACCGACACCAGCATGATGTTCATCACGCCGATGCCGCCGACCACCAGCGAGATGACGGCGATCGCCGCGATCAGCAGCGTCAGCATCTGCGTCGTGGACGTGATTGTCTGGCGAATGTCATCGGTGTTGAGAATGAAAAAGTCCTGCGTGCCATGGCGCTGGGTTAGAAAGCGCGTCACATCCTGCTCGGCGAGGCTGGTGTCGACATCGTCGGCGACGCGCACGGTAATCGAGCGCAGCGACATGTTGCCGAGGAAGCGGGTCTGCACTGTCGTAAACGGCAGATAGACGGACAGGTTCTGGCTGGAGCCGAACCCTCCCTGCTGCGGCTGCGTTACTCCAACAATGCGGGCCGGCACATTGCCAATGAGCAGCACCTGCCCAACTGGGGAACTGGCGCTATCGGCGAACAGGGTCTTGCGGGTGTTTTCATCGATGACCACGTCGGTCGCCCGAGTGCGCACCGACTGGCTATCGAAAAAGCTGCCTTCGGCGAGCTTGGTGCCGCGAGCGATGAAATACTGCTCGCCGACGCCGTTGACCAGCGCGCTCGCCTCCTGCGAACCAATGCGCAGCGTCTTGCTGGTGGAGACGGTCGGCGTAACGGCGGCCACGTAGCCCTGCCGGGCCAGCGCCTCGGCGTCGGCGGCTATCAGCGTGGTGATCCGCGCCGAACGCGTATCGCCGAAAGTACGGCCGGCAAAAATCTCCAACGTGTTGGTACCGAGATTGGAGATGTTGGCCAGCACCTGCTGTTGCGTGCCCTGCCCGATCGCCACCACCGACACCACCGAGGCGATGCCGATGATGATGCCGAGCATGGTGAGGAAGGTTCTGAGGCGATGCGCTGCCATGGCCAGCACCGCCATGCGCAACGCCTCCTTGAACCGGTCGACCAGCGAGCGGAGATAGCCACCGCGCCGCGCGCCCTCCACAACTGTCTTGGACGTACCCGCAGGCATCGCTTCCGAGGTCGGTTCGTTCCTGCGATCGCTGAGGATGACGCCGTCGGAAATCTCGATGATGCGGCGGGCGCGACTCGCTACGTTCGCGTCGTGGGTGACGATGATGATCGTCTTGCCCTCGGCGTTGAGCTCCTCAAGGATGCGCAACACTTCGTCGCCGGAGTGCTTGTCGAGAGCACCGGTCGGCTCGTCGGCCAAGATGACGTTGGCGCCATTCATCAGGGCGCGGGCGATGGAGACGCGCTGCTGCTGACCACCGGAGAGTTGGCCCGGCCGGTGGTCGGTACGGTCGCTCATACCGAGTCGGTCGAGCAGGCTTTCTGCCCTTGTCCGCCGATCGCGCGGCGACATGCCAGCGTAGATTGCCGGGATCTCGACATTGGCAAGCGCATCGAGTTCGCCGAGCAAATGATAGCGCTGGAAGATGAAACCGAAATGCTCGCGCCTGAGGGCGGCAAGTTCGTCCGGCTCCAGCAGGGCCGTTTCTCGGCCGGAGATGCGATAGCTGCCACCCGTCGGCCGGTCGAGGCAACCGAGAATGTTCATCAAGGTCGACTTGCCGGAGCCCGAGGCACCGACGATCGCCACCATCTCGCCCGCCTCGATCACCAGATCGACGTCCTTCAGCACGGTAATCGTGTCGTCGCCGGACGGAAATTCGCGCCGGAGCTTTTCCAGCCGGATGAGTTCGTCCATGGCTTACATCCCCGGCGGCGGGCCGCCGCCGCCACGGCCGAGCTTCAGCGAGGAGGCGGAGGCCGCCCGCTGGGCGGCGGTCATCTCGCCGGTTACCACCTGGTCGCCCTCGGCAAGTCCGGACTTCACCTCGGCGGTGACCTTGTCGTTGAGACCGATCTCGACCGGACGCTCCGCCGTGCTGCCGTCGGCATTCAGCACCTTGACGCGATACTTCCCTTCGGAATCGCGATTGCCCAGCGCGGCTGCCGGCACCGTCAGAACGTTTTCGGCACTGCCCAGCACGATGTTCACCTCGGCGGTCATATAGGTCCTGAGGCGACCATCGGGGTTCGGGACGTTGAAGTTGCCGTAGTAGTAGATGGCCGACGAGGAGGAACTCGACGAGGAGGATGAGGAACTCGACGAAGCAATGGCGGTGTCGTTGCGAATGGATTCCGGCGCTGGATCGATGCTCTCAAGGGCCGCGTCATAGCGATGCTCGGGGTCGCCGATGATGGTGAAATAGACCTTCTGGCCCGGCGCGACATGGACCACGTCGGCTTCGGAAATCTCCGCACGCACCGTCATGGTGTCGAGTTGCCCCAGCACGACGATGGTCGGCGCCGACTGGGAGGCGTTGACGGTCTGCCCGGCCTGACTGACCACAGCGAGCACTGTACCGTCGATTGGGGCCGTGATGCGGGTATAGCCGAGATTGGCCGTGGCCGTGGCGACGGCTACCTCCGCCGACTGGGTCTCGGCGTCGAGGGCAGCGATCTGCGCCTCGGTCGTCTTGACGCTTGCCTGGGCAGTCTCGAGATCGGCGCGCGCGACAGCATTCTGGTTGACCATGGTCTGCTGACGCTCGAGTGTCTGGCGGGCCAGCGTCAGCGAGGCTTCCTTTTCGTCTCGTTGGGCGTGAATACTGGCGAGCGAGGCCTCGGCTGTCTTGAGGTTGTTCTGCTGCGTTACCGAGTCGATCTCGGCAATCAGATCGCCCGCCTTGATGCGGTCACCGAGCTTGACGTGAAGCGAGGTAATGCGCCCCGAAGCCTGCGCGCCGACGGCGACGAGCTTCACCGGCCGGAGTTCGCCGGTCGCCAGCACCGTGACCTCGACGCTGCCCCGCGTGACGGCGGCGGTCATCATGGTGACGGCTGGCGTCGTATAATAGCGAGTCTTGATGACGTAGCCCGAAGCCGCCAGGACGACCGCCGCCACGAGCAGAATCAGCCCGCGACGGCTTTTGCGTTTGCGCGGTGCGGCAGTCATGCGTGGCGTCCCGTGAAATAGGCCAGCGAGGCAAGAATGCCACCGGCGAGGATGATACCCACCATGGGATAGACGGTTCCATTGTGCAGCAGCCCGACCGCCGCGCTGGCAAGGCTCGCCACCGCGAACTGCATGACACCAAGAACCGACGACGCCGTGCCGCGATGGCCGCCGATATGACTCATGGCGATGGCCATCGAGTTGGCGCCGATCAGCGGCCCAGTGGAAAGGCAGAGCATCAGCAGGGCGACGAGAAGCGGCAATGGCGCGGAGGCCGCCAGGACGACGAGAACGACGCCCATCGTCACGTTGAAGGCGAGCGCGCCGGCCATCACCCGTCTCGTCGAAAACCAGCGCAGGAGCAGCCGGTTGACCTGCGAGGCGACGATCATGCCACAGGCATTGAGGCCGAACAGCCAGCCGTAGTGCTGTTGGCTGACGCCGTGAAGATGCATATAAACGAAAGGCGAGCCGGTGATGAAGGCGAAGATACAGGCGGCCGCGAAGGCGCCCGACAGCGCCGGCGCCATGAAGGCGCGGTTGGCCAACACCTCGCCGAATGCGCGGGCGACGCCACCGATACCGACCGCGTGACGCCGCTCGGGCGGCAGCGTTTCCGGCAATCCACGCACCGTAGCCACCAGGCAGCCCGTTCCAAACAGCGCGAGAACGACGAAGATCGCCTCCCACGGAGCGACTGCCAGAATGTAGCCGCCCAACAGCGGCGCCACGATGGGCGCCAGCCCTTGCACGAGCATCATCTCGGACAGGAAGCGGGCACTGCCTCGCTCGTCGAACAGGTCGGCGATGATGGCCCGGCTCGCTACCATGCCGGCGCAGCCGCCGAGCGCCTGGCAGAGGCGGAGGGCGATGAACCCCTCGACCGTCGGTACGACGACAATGGCCGCCGATGCCAGCGTGAAGATCACCAGCCCGGCGATCAGTGGCGGCTTGCGACCAAAGCGGTCGACCAGCGGGCCGTAGATGAGTTGCCCAACCGACAAGCCGAAAAAGAAAATCGACAAGGAAAGCTGGACGCGCCCCTCATCGGCGGCAAAGGTTTCGGCGAGGCTGGAGAAGCTCGCCAGATACATGTCGGTCGAAAGAGGTGCGAAGGCCGTGAGAGACCCGAGAATAAGGGTCAAACCCAGCGAACTAATGGCGACAGTCTGAGAAGGGGACATCGTTTCGTGAAGGTACCGGGGATGCGCCGGCTCGCGGCTCGTGGCCTATGGAGAGATCAGTTGGCAGCCGCCTGACGCAGATGCGGCCCCGTGTTGGCGTCGACGATTTCTGGCTTCGAGGCGTCGACCGTGCCGTCCCAACCGCCACCCAGCGCCTTGTTGAGAGCGATGTAATTGGTGGCGATGGCGACCGTGCTGGTGAGCAGCGAATCTTCAGCCGAATAGAGCGAACGCTCGGCATCGAGCACATCGAGGAAACTCGACGAGCCCGACTGATATAGCGATTGCGCCAATTCGGACGCCTTGCGATAGGACTGCGTGGCGGCAGCGAGGCGGCCGTTCTTGATGCGCTCCTGCCGGAAGGCAACGATGGCGTTTTCGACATCCTCCAGCGCGCCGAGCACCGCTGCCTTATAGGCGACGAAATACTGATCGCGGGTCGCCTCGGCGGCTTCCTGCGCGGCGGCAAGCTTGCCGGCATTGAAGATGGGCACCGATAGCGACGGTCCGAGACTCCAGGAAATGGTCGACGACTTGCCCAAGTCTCCGACGGAGGTCGCCGTTGTGGCGATGGCGCCGGAGAGGCTGATCGCAGGATAGCGCGCGGCAGTTGCAGCACCGATCTTGGCGGTCGCCTGCGCATATTCGCGCTCCGCTTGGCGAACATCGGGCCGGTTGGAGAGAACGTCGGCGGGCAGACCGGTTGGTACCGGCTGACGTGGCCGCGGGATAGCACCGCCCTTTTGCATGCGAGCGTCCAGTTCCGACGGTGCGCGGCCGGTCAGCACTGCCAGACGATGGACAGCCTCAGCATAAGAAGTCTGGAGGTCGGGCAGCTTGGCTTCGGTGCTTGCGGCCTGTCCTTCCGCGTTTGAAACATCAACCGCCGATGCTGACCCTGCCTCGAACTTCTTGCGGGTCAGTCCCGCCGTCTCGCGTTGCGATGAAGCGGTCTGTCGCGCCAGCGCCATGCGTGCCTGATAGCCGCGCGCAGACACATAATTGGAGGCAACGTCGCCAATCAGTGTCAGCAACACCGAGTTGAGATCTTCTTCCGCTGCTTGGCTGCCATAGCGCGCCGCTTCCGACGAGCGAGCATTGGCGCCGAACAGATCGAGTTCCCAGGACGAATCAAAGCCGCCCTTGAACTGAGTTTGTACCGCGCCCTGCGATTTCTGTCGCGTGACCGACGAGGAACCGTCGGCCGAAGGCGCCAACGCCGCGTCGGTCTCGCGTGCAGTGGCACGTGCCGTGCGGATCTTGGCCTTGGCGCTGGCAACATCGAGATTGCCGGCGACGGCTTCCTCGATCAGCGCATTGAGTTCCTTATCGCCGAGTCGTTCCCACCAGTGGGCAAGCTCCACCGGGCGTGCCGGCGTCTCGGCGCCGGACGAACCCCAGCTGGCCGGCAGCACAAGGTGCGGCACCATATAGTCTGGGCCGACGGCGCAACCCGACAGAAGCAGGCCGAGAAGCGGGATCGAGATCCCGGCAGCGCGACGAAGGGAAGAGGAACTGTTGACCATCGTATCCGCGCGCAACGCCATGGCTTTACTGGTTGTCCCTTTTGAAACCGCTGAGATTTGGACTGCTTCAGCGTCGGTCGGCAAGTCAAAAGAGGTCGAAAAGTGTAACCGGTGCCGACAACCAACCGGTTTGTTGACGGTGATCGTCTCCGGAAATAACCAGAAACGTATATCGGCCTTATGTCGGGAAATCCCGACGGTTGACGCGGCCACCATCCAGTCCTTATCGAAAGGCAACTGGATGCACCCGAGTTTGCCCTATGCCCGCCCTTCCCTCAAGTCTCTCGACACAACGCCTCGATCTTCGCCGCTACACACAGGACGACGCTGCCTGGTATACGGCGATGGCGCTGCGCAATCGGACACATCTCGCCCGCTATGAGAGAGACAACGCGGCGATGAAGATTGCGACCGAGGCCGATGCACTCGCGGTCATAGGGATGTTCGATGAGGAGGCGGATACCGGCGAGGCGGCTTTTCTCGGCGCCTTCCGCCGTCAGGACGGGGCTTTTGTCGGACAGATCTATATCGGCGTCAGCAATGCCGACCTACCCGCCTACCTCATCGGCTATTTCTGCGACGAAGCGCATCTGAGAGAGGGCTATACCCTCGAAGCCGCGGAGGCCACGGTCGCCGCACTGTTCGAAGAATGCGGTGCTCTGCGCGTCGGCATCTGGTGCGACGAAACCAATCTCGCCAGCCGACGCATCGCCGAGCAGCTCGGCATGTTCCGCGAAGCCCACCTGCGCGCCGATAAGCGTCATGCCGATGGCTCGATCACCGGCTCCCTCTGCTACGGTCTGCTGCGCGACGAATTTCGCGCGCAGCAGACCTCATAGCATCGATTCAGTCAGGCCGACCGACCGCCGGTACGAAGTCGGCGAGGTCTTCGTGGTCGAAGTAGACTGTCCGCCCCTCCTCGGCCGATTTGTAGAGCGCCATCAGAATCTCGATCACCGCGACGCCGTCGGCGAAGGTCTCGTCCGGCGTCTGTCCTTTGCGGAAGCGCTCGACCATGTGACGATTCTCGTCGGTGTAGCCATAGACGCCGGCCTCGTCCTCCAGTACCGGCATCAGGCCCTGTTCGGCATTCTGCTTCTCGACGAGGTCCTCGCCTTCGCTGCCGGTAACACGGCGCGACATGAACACCTTGAGACCGGTGTTGAGTGAGGAAAACTCCAGCGCATACTCCGGTCCCAATAGCTCAAGCTGGATGCGCAGACCGGCGCCGACATAGGCCCAGGACGTCGTCGCCTCGATGATCACTTCCTGCCCGAGGTCGTCCTCCAGCGTGATCATGCCGCGCGCAAAGTCCTCGCTGGCCCGCCGACTGTAGTCGACCGTCGGCCCCATGCGCTCCTTGAGCTCGGCGGCATAGTTCGGCCGTGTCCATTTCAGGCAGGCGACGGCACCGGTCGCCGACTTGAGCTTGAGCGACGAGCGCGGCGCATCTGGCCGCGTCAACAGGAAGCGCGCCACTTCGACGGAATGACACATCATGTCGAGCAATACGCCACCACCCTGCTGGTCGCCCTTCCAGAACCAGGGCTCGTGCGGCCCGGCGTGTTCCTCGGCCGCGCGGGCAAGATAGGGGCGGCCGGCAGACGGAACGGCCCGGCGCCAGATGATGTCCTTGCCACGCATGACCGCCGTCGAGAAAACCTGATTCTCGAGATAGCCATGAATGAGCTTGGCGTCCTCGACGAGCCGCAGCATCTCGCGCGCCTCACGAAGCGTACGGGCCAGCGGCTTTTCGCAGGCGACCGCGTAGATGGATGAACGGCCGGATTTCTTGAGGTCGTGCAATGCCCGCATCACATCGAGGCGGGTGTAGTTGGGCGACAGCACCCAAATGGCGTCGACATCCGATGCCGTCAGCAAGGCTTCCAATGTCGGGTGGGCGGTACAGGTGCCGAGATCGAGATCGCGCACCGCCTCGACAAATGCCCGGCGCTTGCCTTCGGTCGGCGAATAGACGCCGGTCACCTCGACGTTACGAACGCCGATCAGCGATTTCAGATGGAAATGGGCAATGAAGCCGCTCCCCACGAAGCCGATACGAAGGATCTGGCGCGGAAAGTCGGTCGTCATCTCT